>DASZOG010000212.1:0-25258 GCA_035550895.1 Acidimicrobiales bacterium | reverse complement strand
CTCCCTCGGTGCACTCCGGCGTCACCAGGTCGAGGAGCTCCGACGAGCCCAAGCCCTCCTCGGGCGCCAAGGCCGAGAAGTCGACGCCAGACACGCTCCACGAGTCCCGGAACGCCGCCAGGTCCGGAGCGGCCTGGATGTTGCGTACCTCCGTCCCGTCCTCGAGGGTGACGGGGGCACCGTCCACCTCGGTCCACTCGACGGGCACGTTCACCTCGAGTGTGCCCGAGTCGTCCTGCACGGTCATGTACTCGGTGTACGCCTCGCCGGCGGGGAGATCGGACACCGGCTCCTGGTCGGCGAGCGGCTCGTACGGGGCCAGCTCGTCGCCGTTGAACTCGCCCTCCAGGCGGGCCTCCTCGGCGAAGCGAAGCACCTGCGCCGACAGCACGTCGGCCGGGTCGTGGGACTGGAGGATGTCGCAGTAGTCCTTCATCGTCCCGTCGGCGCCGACGGGCAGGCCCTCGATGCGCTCGACGATGTCCCCGCCCTCGAGGCCGAGCTCGCCGGCCGGGCTCCCCGAGGCGACGGATGCGACCCAGATGCCGGCGAGGCCCTGCTCGTCGTCGACCACGGCCTGGCCGTTGATGCCGAGCGAGAGGACGTCGGTGCCGGTGCGCAGCTCCTCGACGACCGGCACCGCCTGTTCGGCGGAGATGGCGAAGTACTGGCTCGTCCCGGTGCCCGGATCGCCCGTCGCGTAGTTGACGGCGACCACGGTGGCCGACTCCGCGTCGAGCAACGGCCCGCCGGAGTTGCCCGGCTGGATCGCCGCGTCGTGCTCGATCACCGAGTCGATCGACGACCACGTCGACTCGCCGTCCGCGTCGGCCTTCGAGACGATCCCCTGCGTCAGCGTGTACTCCGTGTCGCCGAGCGGGAAACCGGCAGCGCGCACCTCGAGGCCCGGCTGGATCTCGCCGGTGTACCACTCGAGGTACGGATAGCCCCCGCCGTCGAGGTCGATGACGGCGAGATCGGCACACTCCGACACGCCGAGCACGCGGGCGTTGACGGGGTCGTCCTGACCGTCGACGAGCACCTCGAGCGCCGCCGCGCCGGTGACGACGTGGTTGTTCGTGACCACGATGCCCTCGGGGTCGATGATGAAGCCGGATCCACTGCCGGCGCCCGTCACCTCCTCGTACGCCGCCAGCGAGTCGGCCGGCTCGGCGAAGGTGCCGCGGGCGACGATCTGTACCACGGCTCGCCGAGCCTCGGTGACCTCGGAGATCGCGTCCCCTGGCGGCGCCGTGGTGTCTGCGGCGGCCGAGGTGGCGGACGTGGCGTCGGGTGCCTCGGTCCCGGCTGCGCTCGTGTCGACGGAGACGTCGTCACCGCCACCACCGCACGCCGCGATCGTGAATGCACCCGCAGCCATCACGGCTGCCAGCCGTCGTGTACGCATCGCCCGGTCCTCCCCGCCCCTGGTGCCACCAGGGAGCCGGAATCCTATGCACACGGCGAGGATGCGGGCCGCACCGGCGGGCGGTGACTACCGTCGGCGGCGATGGGCACCGCCACGCCCTCGACGACGCCGAACCCGAACGCGATGAAGTTCACGCTCGACGCGACATGGCCGGAGCTGTTCGACGTGTCCACCCCCGAGGCGGCCACGACACCGTTCCAGCGCGCGGTGCTCGGGTTGCCCGGCGTGGCGTCGGTCTTCGGGGTGAACGACTTCGTGACGGTCACTCGCGTGCCCGGCGCGGACTGGGAGCCGATCGTCGCCGGGGTGATCGCAGCAGCGTCCGAGCACCTGTGATTGAAGAAACCCGCCGACATCGGTACCATCTTCAGCGGGCGGAGCGCTCGACCGGGGCGACCCCGGGGAGGTGCCAGTGCTCAAGCTCACGTGGGGAAACCTTTTCATCTGGCTCACGATCGCCTTCGTCATCCTGTTCATCTGGAACAGCCCGGACACCGCGGCGACCGCGATCGGTGACTTCCTCGGCGACGTGGGCTCGTTCTTCATGGATGTGATCGACAAGATCGCCCAGTTCTTCAGCGGCTTGACCGAGTAGCGGGCGGCCATGCTCGGCTGGCTGTCGCGTCTCCGGCGCAGACTCCTCCCGCTCCCCCAGGAGCTGATCCACGAGCACCTCGGGCCGAACGAGAAGATCCGCCACTCCGACTCGCCGTCGTTCCGCGCCTTCCTGTTCGACAACATCTGGCTGTTCGCGCTGGCCCTCGTCGCGCTCGGCTTCTTCATCGCTTCGGCCCGCAGCGGAGGGCGCACGACCACGGCCGTGCTCGCGCTGATCGCCATCCTGATCCTGTTCTGGTTGGGCCTGAAGCGACTCGGCGACCACTACACGATCTACGTGCTGACCAACGCCCGCGTGCTGAAGATCACCGGCCTGCTCAGCAGGAAGGTGCAATCGATCCCGCTCGGCAAGGTGACCGACCTGAGCTTCAAGCAGAGCCTGATGGGGCGCTTCTTCAGCTACGCCACGGTGCGCATCGAGTCGGCGAACGAGGAGTCGGGCTTGCGCGACCTGTCCGGCGTGAAGGACCCGATCGAGTTCAACAAGAAGCTGGTCACCACCGTGGTCATGACGCAGGGCGCGATCCCCGACGAGCCCGCCGTCGAACCGCCTCCACCGCCCGGCGCGGGTTGGCCGGACGGCGGGCAGACGCGCCCTCCGACCGCACGGCGCGCGACGGCGACGCGCCCTGCGTCCACCGGGCCGGTGCACGACGTCGACACCTTGGGCAGCCGCCTGCGCGACTGGCGGGACGCGATCGGCGAGAGATGGCGGCGGTGGCGGTCCGGCGGGGGCACACCCTGAGGGCCACGGGACGGTTGGTCGGCCCGACACCGGCGGCCGTTATGCTGCCGCGATGGCGCTCATCACCGACCTGCAGGACGAGGAGATCACCACGGTGTGGCCGCGCATCGCCGAGCTGACCGATGCGCAGCCCGACGACGACGCGACCGACGCGGACGACGACGCGACGGACTCCGACTCTGACGCGGACGACGACGCCACCGACACCGACGACGACACGACCGATTCCTGAGTCGCGGCGGCCGGTGATCCACCGGCCGGCGCTCGCGCGCTGCGTCGGCGACGCGGGCACCTTCCTGAGCGCGGAGTGGTCGCGCGCGAGCCACCTCCATCACGAGCCGCGTGGTTTCGACGACCTCCTCTCGCTCGACCACGTCGACCATCTGCTCACCACTGCGATGCCCCGCATCCCCGCGGTGCGCGTCGTGCGCGACGGGACGCCCGTGCCCGCGGCGCGGTACACGCGACCCGGGCGTCTCGGCGGGAGGCCGGTCCTGGACCTCGTCGACCCGGGACGCCTTCTGGAGGAGTTCGCCAGCGGCGCGACGATCGTGCTGCAGGGGCTGCACCGCTACCACCCGCCTCTGGCCGGGTTCTGCCGCCAGCTGGAGCTCGAGCTCACCCAGCCGGTGCAGGCGAACGCCTATCTGACGCCGGCGGGAGAACGGGGTCTGGGGGCGCACTACGACACGCACGACGTCGTCGTGCTCCAGGTCGCCGGGCGGAAGCAGTGGACCGTGTACACGCCGAGCCGCGAACTGCCGTTGCCGTCGCAGCCGTGGTCGGCGAGCGACCAGCAGCTGGGTCCGGTGATCCTCGACCGCACGCTCGTGCCGGGCGACGCCTTGTACCTGCCGCGCGGGTTCCCCCACCGGGCAGATGCCGTCGACGAGCCCTCGTTGCACCTGACGATCGGCATCACCAGCCCGACATGGATCGATGTCGTGCGCGACGCGTTCCACGAGCTGGAAGACGACGACGCGCTGCGTCGCTCGCTGCCGATCGGCTTCGCGTCGGAGCCGCCGGAGCACCTCGCCCCCGCCGTCGCCGAGCACCTCGCCCGCGCCGCGAAACAGCTGACGGCCGCCGACGCCATCGCGCTCGCCGAGCGCGCCGTGCGCCGCTTCTGGAGGGGACGGCCGCCGACCCTCTCCGGCCAACTGCGTCAGCTGCAGCGACTGCCGACGCTCGCGGACGGGAGTTGCGTCCGCCGCCGACCGGGGAGCGTGGCGCACTGCGCCGTGCACGACGGGCGGTTGCGCGTCGTCCTCGGCGACCGCAGCCTGGAGATGAGGACGGAGCTCGAGCCGGCGGTCGCCCGGCTCCTCTCGGCGACCGACCCGGTCGCCGTCGGTTGTCTCGCCGACCTGCTCGACGCTCCGAGCCGCCTGGTCCTCGTCCGCCGGCTCGTCCGCGAGGGGATCGTGGAGATCGTCGATGGATGAACGCGTCCGGTGCGCGGAGGAATCGCGCGCCAGGAGCGAGCCGCTGATCGGGACGGCGTCCCGCGTCACCTCGTGGGTGGTGCTGGAACAGCCGGGCCCGTGGGGGCCGGAACCGGTCGTCGACAGCCAACTCGAGCACTGGCTGAGCGCGACACTGCTGCGGCGGGCGAAGGACCATCGCGTCCGGATGCTGCTCATCCGCCGGCCCGGATGGCGCAAGCCCGACGGCGGGCTGCGCTGCTACCTGGCGCGGTCCGGCCGGGAGCGGCGCTGGCTGGAGGCGCTCGACCTCGACGCAGCTGCCGACCTGGCCGACCTCGACTGGTCGGTGATGCGGAGTGGCGAGGCGCCGGGAGTCGGGCGCGCCGTCGACGAGCCGCTGTACCTCGTGTGCACCCACGGCCGCCACGATCCGTGCTGCGCGGACCATGGCCGGCCGCTGGTGGCGGCGCTGGTCGACGCGGGCATCCCCGTGTGGGAGTCCACCCACGTCGGCGGGGACCGCTTCGCCGGCAACCTCGTCTGCCTCCCGGAAGGCGTCTACTTCGGCCGTGTCCCGCCCGCCAGCGGTCCGGACATCGTCGCCGCGTACGAAGCCGGACGCCTGGTGCTCGACCACTTCCGGGGTCGGTCGTGCGACCCGCCGCTGGTCCAGGCGGCAGAGCTGTACACCCGCCAGGCGACCGGCGCCGACGGGCGCGACGCCGTGGCGCTCGAGTCCGTGGTCGGCGACGGCGAGGACCGCGCCGCCGTGTCGTTCCTCGTCACCGGGAGCGAGAGCGGGCCGTCGCGCTGGCGCGTGCACGTCTCCCGCCAACGGGCCGAGGCGGCCGAGCAGCTGTCGTGCCACGCGCACCGGCGCGCCGTCCCGTGGCGCTACCGGCTGGACCGCATCGACTCGCGCTGAAACGCCGGCGCCGGCGCTGCGTGGACCGCGTTGCTGCGACGCGTCGCCAGGAGCATCCGCAGGCAGGTCCACCACACGGCCACCGCCCCGGCGACATGCAGCGCCACGAGGACGACCGGCACGCCGTTCAGGTACTGCACGTAGCCCAGTGTGCCTTGCAGGACGGCGACGACGAGGAGCGCGGTGAGCGGCTCGGCGAGGACCGGCCAGGCCTCGCGATCGTGATGCCGCAGCCGCCAGGCCAGCGCCAGCAGCACCGCCAGGGTGACGAGCAGTGCGATGCCGTGGATCCGCGCCACGGACGCGATCTCGAAGCCGAACCGGCGCGCGTCCTCGTCACCGCTGTGCGGTCCGGTCCCGGTGACGACGGTGCCGGTGACGAGCACGAGCCCGACGAGCGCGGTGACGGCGTACACGTGACGGCGGACGCCGACCGGGACGGTCGGCAGGTACGGCCCGCCCGCCTCACCCGCCCGGTGGTGGAGCACGACGGCGGCGGCGAGGATCGCCATCGAGAGAAGGAAGTGGCTCTGTACCGACGCCGGATGGAGGTCGGTCAGCACGGTGATCCCGCCGAGCACGATCTGCGCCAGCACACCGCCGACGAGCGACAGCGAGAGCCACGTCAGGTCCCGTCGCCGCGGCCGGCGCACGAGGGAGCCGAGCACGGCGGCGATCACCGCCAGCGCCACGACGCCGGTGAAGAACCGGTTCAACTGCTCGATCGCCGCGTGGCGCGACGAGACATCGACGAGCTTCGTGCTGGAGCAGTTCGGCCAGTCGGCGCACCCGAGGCCGGAGTCGGTCAGCCGGACGAGCGCGCCGGTCTCGATGATCACCGCCAGCGAGACGAGCGCGGCGAACGTCGCCCTGCGGTAAGCAGCCGGGCTGATCGAGAACCCGGTGGCGGAGTCGGCCTGCGCGGCGGGCTCAGCCTCCATCGGCGACTCCGTCGACCGCGGCGAGGCGCTCGGCGCGCAGCGCGCTGCGGCGGACCTTGCCCGCCTCGTCGCGCAGCGGCGCGTCGACGAGCTCCACCGTACGCGGCAACTTGTACGTCGCCAGCCGTTCGGCGAGGAACGCGCGCAGATCGTCCTCGTCCAGCAGGGCCGCGTCGGCCTCGACGATCGCGTGGACCCGGCTTCCCTTCTCCGCGTCGGGCAGCCCGATCACCGCGCACGACCGCACCGCGGGGTGCTCCTGCAGCGCCGCCTCGACCTCCGCCGGGTACACGTTGGCGCCGCCGACGAGGATCATGTCCTGCATCCGGTCGGCGAGGTACAGGTAGCCGTCCGCGTCGAACCAGCCGATGTCGCCGAGCGACTCCCAACCTCCTGGCAGCGTGCGCGCCTCCGCACCCACGTACCGGTAAGTCGGCTCCTCGCGGCCCGACCGCATCCACACCTCGCCCTTCTCTCCCGGCGGGAGCGGGTTCCCGTCGAGGTCGGCCACCATGATCTCGCCGAAGATCGTGCGGCCCACCGAGCCGCGGTGCTCGAGCCACTCCTGCCCCGTGATCACCGTGATGGCCTGGCCCTCGGTCCCGGCGTAGATCTCGAAGATCCGCTCCGGACCGAGCCACTCGATCCAGGCCTCCTTCAGCCATGGCGGGCAAGGCTCGGCCACGTGCCACACGGCCTGCAGCGACGACATGTCGTAGGCCAGGCGGACCTCGTCCGGCAGCCGGATGATCCGCTTCATCATCGTCGGGACGAGGTAGACGACCTCGGCCCGATGGTCCTCGATCGCGGCCAGCGTGCCTTCGGCGTCGAAGCGGGGCAGGAGGGCGACGTGCGCGCCGGCAAGCAGCGACTGGCAGGCCATGATCGCCGGCCCGTTGTGGTACAGCGGGCCGGGCACGACCGTGCACCCGTCGCGGCGGATGAGGTGCGTCGCATGGACGTCCGGGTCGATCAATCCCGGGTCGCCCGAGACGATCAGCTTCGGCCGTCCGGTGGAGCCGCCCGAGGTCGGCGCCTTCCAGGCCGGCGACACGGCGTCGGGCAGCGGGCCGTCGTCGAGCTCGGCCGGCGGGCGGTAGCCGAACGGGAGGCAGTCGCGGCCGGGGAGTGTGCCGGGCTCGACCCCGAGAACGACCCTCGACTGCGCCAGGTCGACGATCGCTCCGAGCTCGCGTGCCGGCAGCCGGGCCGACACCGGTTGCGGCACGCCGCCGAGCTTCCACACGGCGACGCAGGCGACGCACCAGTCGACCGAGTTCGGCAGGGCGATTGTGACCATGTCGCCGACGCCGACGCCTCGAGCAGCGAGATCGCGCGCCAGGCGGGCTGCCGCCGACTCCAACTCGGCACGCGTCAGGCGCTCCTCGCCGCAGGTCACAGCCGGGCGGTCCGGATCGGCAGCGGCGAGATCGGAGAGCCGGCGGGCGAACGAGATCAACGCCATGCCGCGGGACCGTACCGCCACCCCACCACCGCCCGCCTCCCACCCCACAGCTTCTGACGCGCTTTGGGCGCACCTCGTGCGCCGAAACCGGGAATGAACGCCGCTCCGCCCACGTCCGGACCGTTCTGACGCGCTTCGGGCGCACGTCGTGAGCCCAACGAACCAGAGAACGCTCAGGCGACCACTCGCCGGGTCCGCTGACGGAGGATCTCGGCCAGGTTCGCGACCTCGCCCGGGAGATTCGCGGCGATGTCTCGGTCGGTGATGCGCAGGCTGAGGATCCTGAGTCGGGCCAGCTGTCGGTCGCGCCACTTGTCGTACGCTCCGGCGAGGCCGCCGCCGTGCCAGGTGATGTGGTCGACCTCCAGCACGACGCGTTGCGGCAGCCATGAGAAGTCCGGATGGATGACGTCGCCAGTCAGCAGCCGGATCGGGACCTGTCGCTCGGGGCGGGGCAGGCCTGCGGCGACGATGGCCTCCTCCACTCGCTCTTCCAACCTCGACCCCGCGGGCCTGCGCCATGCGGGCCGGCTGCCGAGCACTCGAGCGAAACGCACAGAACCGTTGCGGCCGCGCTCGCGCAACCTGTCGGACGTCGCGGCCAGCGTTGGGAAGGTGCACAGTTCGAAGCGGAGCATCTCCTCGAGTACGCGCAGGAGTTGGCGATCCTCGAGGTGCGCAGCAAGGTCAAAGGCGACGCGCGGTGGGCTCGTCAGGCGGATGCCGTCTTCGCGTTCGATGATGTCGATCGCGTCCATCCGGAACGAACGATGCAACACCGCTCCGGCGAGCTTCCGCTTCGCGCCGCCGACGATCGTGGCGTGGACCTCGGATGCATTGCCGGGCGGGTGCAGACCGAGCAGGCGGGCTGCGGTCCCGTGCGACACGACGACGTCCGACGCGACAGCACACACGGCTGCGGCCCGCTGCTCGAGGGTCTCCGGTGCCGAGGGCAACCGGTAGACGCCCCGATGGGCGACGACGAGCAGCCCGATGTGGACCATGTGCGTGATCTGGACCTGCGTGAGCCCGGCCTCACGCAATTGGCCTCGAGACACGACGCCATGACGCGAGGCGAGCAGCACTGCAGTGCGTGGAGCGTGCACGGATTCCCCCAGAGAGACAGCCGACCGACCGGGGGAAGCGCGGTCACGGTATCTCGCGCCGCACGACGGCGCGCGCCCCGCCATCCGGGCGACGTTCACTGCCGGTTTGGACGCATGACATGCGCCCAAAGCGCGTCAGAACGTCTGGAGCGCGGTCGCATTGGCGTTCACTGCCGGTTTGGGCGCATG
The DNA here is from genome assembly GCA_035550895.1 of Acidimicrobiales bacterium. Lineage (GTDB taxonomy): Bacteria > Actinomycetota > Acidimicrobiia > Acidimicrobiales > Ilumatobacteraceae > DASZOG01. The sequence goes on along the minus strand of DASZOG010000212.1, from coordinate 16,413 downwards.
ACATGCGCCCAAAGCGCGTCAGAACGTATGGGCCGGGGTGGTTAGCGGGTGCGGTCTTCGGGGGGGAGGTGCTCGACGTCGGACAGACGGGTCAGGCTCCACGTGTAGCCGTCGGCGACCGGCAGCGCTTCGATGCGCGTCACGGAGGCGTGCCCGAGGACGAAGCGGTCCCATTCCCACGGTGTCGGGCTCAGCCCGAGCAGGTGGCAGATGACGACCGAGTTCACACCGGCGTGGGCGATGAGGAGGATCCGCCGCGCCGCATCGTCGATCCGCCACACCGGCAGGTCGTCGCGCAGCGGCACGACGCCGCGCTCCTCGAGGAACAATCCGGCGCCCTGGCGGATCCGGGCGACGAAGTCGCGCACCGGCTCACCGCCGACCAGGCCCTCCCAGCGCTGGTCGACCGGGCGGGCCTGTTCCTCCCGGAACACCTCCTCTGCCTTCTCGGCCGGCGAGCCGTGCCACACGGGGTTGCGGATCTCCTCCAGCCAGTCGTCGACCTCCTCCTTCCGGTCGAGGGAGACGAGCACCGGATCTGCCGTCTGGCGGGCACGGACGAGCGGCGAGACGAACACATCGTCGAAGACTTCGCCGGTGAGGCGTTCGGCCAGCCGCTCTGCCTGCCGGCGACCCCGCTCGGTCAGCGGCGGATCGTCGACGCTGAAGCCATCGCGCACCCACTCCGGTTGGGCATGGCGGACGAGCACGAGCTCCACGTGCGGCGATCGTACGGGCCACCACACCCCGAGCACAGGACATTGACCGTTTCGAACCGCGGCGCGACAGTTCCGTGCAGCCTCTGGGTGGAGCGCTGTGGAGGGAGGGGCACCATGTACCTGTTCGGACGTACGCGCCGCGTCAATCCGGCCCACACACGAGCGGCGATGGCCGTAGCAGTCGAGGCCGGCGGACGGGCGAGCGAGATCATCGGCCGCCCGGTGTTCACCTGGGCCAACGTGCTGTCCGCGAACCTCGGCACGGTCGCGTGGACCGCGCGGTTCGACCATCTCGACGAGATCACGGCCGCCGACGACGCCATCGTGGGCAACGCCGAGTTCAGCGACTGGGTCGAGCAGAACGACTCACTGTTCAGCGGCCATACCGAGGACCTCCTGAACCAGGTGATCCACAACGCACCGACCGGCGAGCCGGGCGCGTACGTCTCGGTCGCCGTGGCCGTTGCGGCCAACGGTTCCTTCAGCGAGGCGATGGCGATGGGCGTCGAGATCGCCGACACGGCCACCCGGATCACCGGGCAGCAGACGATGTTCGTCGCCTCTGTGACCGGCCCCTACGGAGGAGTGGGTTGGCTCACGTCGACGCCCGATCTGGGCGCGGTGGAGGCGGCCAACGAAGCGCTGGCGGGCGACGAGGAGTGGCTCAAGCTCGTCGACCGGGCCGGTCATGCCTACCAACCGGGCGTGACGAGCTCCATTCTCCGCCGCCTCGCCTGATCCCGGCGCCGGCCCGTCGGCGCATCGTGACGGCCAGCTACGTTGGCCGCATGCGCACCGGCACACCGGCGGAGGAGTTCCTCGCCCTGCACCACGGCGACGCTCCGCTGCTCATGCCGAACCCGTGGGATGCGGGGTCGGCCCGCCTCCTCGCCTCGCTCGGCTTCCGTGCGCTCGCCACGACGAGCAGCGGCTTCGCGGCGACGCTCGGCCGCCTCGACGGCTCGGTGACGCGCGACGAGGCACTGGCGCACGCGGCGGCAGTCGTCGCCGCGGTCGACGTGCCGGTCTCGGCCGATCTGGAGCACGGCTTCGCCGACGCGCCCGACGAGGTGGCCGAGACGGTGCGCCTCGCCAGCGCGACCGGCCTTGCCGGGTGCTCGATCGAGGACTCGACCGGCCGGAAGGACGACCCGCTCTACGACTTCGGCCTCGCCGTGGACCGGGTGGCGGCCGCAGCCGAGGCAGCGCACGGCACGGACGGCCGGCTCGTGCTCACGGCACGCGCCGAGGGTGTCCTCTACGGCGAACGCGACCTCGAGCCGATCATCCAGCGGCTCCAGGCGTACCAAGAGGCCGGCGCGGACGTGCTCTTCGCGCCGGGCGTGATCCAGCTCGACGAGGTCCGCCGCGTGGTGGAAGCAGTCGGCCTGCCGGTGAACGTCTTGGTGCTCCCCGGCGCCCCTCCGGTGGCCGAGCTCGCCGCAGTCGGAGTGCGGCGGATCTCGGTCGGCGGCGCGTTCGCCTGGGCCGCGCTGAGCGCCGTGGTCGATGCCGCCACCGAGCTCCGGGACCGGGGCACATACGGCTACTGGGACCGCGTCGCTGGCGCGCGCAGCACCATCCGCACGGCCCTGGGGTAGCCGGTCGTTCCTCAGGTCAGGGCTGGTGCGAGTGCCCGCCAGCCCTCGAGCGCCAGCCCCCGGCGGTCGCCGCCGAGCAGTTGCACGCAGACGTGATCGGCGCCGGCGTCGCGGTGCTCCTGCACCCTGCCCGCGAGCGCCGATTCGTCGCCCCAGGCGACGAGCGCGTCGACGAGCCGATCGCTGCCGCCGTCGGCCAGGTCGTCCTCGGTGAATCCCAACCGGCGCCAGTTGTTCGTGTAGTTCGGCGCGGCCAGATAGATCGCCAGATGCTCTCGCGCCAGACCCCGCGCTCGGGTCGGGTCGGACTCGAGGACGAGGCCCTGCTCGGGCGCGAGCAGACGGTCCGGGCCGAGCGCGGCGCGCGCCGTTGCAGTGTGCTCCGGCGTCCCGAGATAGGGGTGCGCGCCGGCACTGCGTGTCCGGGCCAGCTCGAGCATCCGCGGCCCGAGGGCAGCGAGCACCCGGTCACCCGCGGTGAGCGGCGGGTCTGCCGCATCCAGCCCGTCGAGATACTCCTGCATCCGCGCCAACGGCCGCTGGTACGTCCCCGCCTCCTGGACGCGGTCGATGAGGTGTGCGTGGCTGACGCCGATCCCGACGAGGAAGCGATCGCCGTGCGCCGCCGTCAGCGCGGCGTGCTGCACCGCGGTCTCCTCCGCCGTGTGCATCCACAGGTTGAGGATCCCGGTGGCGATCGTCGCCGTGCGCGTCGCAGCGAGGAGGTTGGCGACCGACTCGAAGACGTCGCCGCCGACGTCCGGGATCCACAGCGCGGTGTAGCCCAGCCCCTCGAGCTCCGCCGCCGCTTCGGCCGCCGCCGCGCTGTCGCCGTAGCGCAGCGCGGCGCTCCAGATCCCCGTTCCGGTGAGCGCGTTCGCCATGCCTGCCAGCCTGCCAGGCGGCCGCCGCCGCGTGCAGCGTCAGCGGCGGGAGTCGTCGAGGATCGCCATCGCCGCGTTGCGGCCGTTGAGCGCGATCACCGAGCCCGCAGGATGCGTCGCCGCGCCGCAGAGGTAGAAGCCCGGCACCGGCGTGCGCGCCGTCAGCCGGTGCTGCCACATCTGATCCGGCATCGTCTCACCCTGGAAGATGTGCCCGCCCGTGAGGCCGATCCGTTCCTCGATGTCGGGCGGGCCGAGCACTTCAGCGTGCTCGATGCAGTCCTCGATGTCCGGAGCAAACCGCCCGATCAGCTCGACGAACTGCTTCCCCACCGCGTCGCGCTGCTCGTCCCACGAGCCGTCGGCGAAGGTGTACGGCGCGTACTGGCCGAACACGCTCATCAGGTGCTTCCCCGCCGGGGCCGGCGTCGGGTCGTAGCCCGTCTGGAAGTAGACCTCGCCGTAGCCCACGTTCGCCCGCCCGGCGACGCAATCGGCGAACGCCTGCTGCGCCGCGTCGAGCCCGCCGGTGACGGAGACCATGCTCTGGAACGGCCACTGCTCCCCCGGTGCGGCGGAGAACGTCGGCAGGCGAGACAGCGCGGCGTTGAACTTCACGACCGGCGAGCGCACCTGCCACGTCTCGAGGCGACCCCGGTACGCGGCGGGCACCGCGTCCGTGCCGGCGAGCAGGCCGAGCACCCGCTTCGGGTCGGCGTTGCTGACAACCACCGGCGCGCGGAGAATGTCGCCACCGGCCAGCCGCACCCCTTCACCAGGAAGGATCTCGGCCACCTCGGTGCCGCAGGCGAGCACGGCTCCGGCCTCCATCGCCGCTTCGGCGATGGCGAAGCTGATCACGCCCATCCCGCCCTTGACGTAGCCCCACACCGGGCCCTCGCCTTCCAGATCGCCCTGGTAGTGCATCAGCTTCACGCTGGCCGTGCCCCAGTCGCAGGGGCCGGCGTAGGCGCCGATCACGCCCTGGCCGAACAGGGCGTCGATCAGGCGCTGGTCGGTCACGTAGCTCTCGAGCACGTCCGCGATCGACGCGTCGAAGACGATGTCGATCAGGTGCTGGTCGCCGCCGAGCAGCTCCTCGATCTCGGCGCGCGACGGCGAATCCCCGACCCACGTGTCACGCGGCCCGCAGCGCAGCTTGCGGCGGATGTCGTCGAACACCTCCTCGTACGCCCAGTAGCCCTTCTGGTCGCGTTCGGCCACACCGAGTGCTTCCAAGTTCGCCTGTGTCCGGGCGTCGTCCATCCATTGGGCGAAGCTCGTGCCGTCCGGGAACGGCGCCCACAGGTTCGGGTCGGCGACGTAGACCTCGAGGCCGCGGGCGGCAAGACCGAGCTCGTCGATGACGAGCTGGTCGAGCAGCCCGACGACGTACGCACACGGCGAGACGACGTACTCCTGGTCGGCGAACGGGCGCTCGAGCGTGCACGCCCCGCCGAGCCGCTCACGGCGTTCGAGGACGAGCACCCGCTCGCCTTCCCGGGCGAGGTAGGCCGCGCACGTGAGCCCGTTGTGCCCGCCGCCGACGACGATCACGTCCCAGGGCCGGGCGGCGAGCTCGCTGATCGTCCCCGGCAGGCCGATCTCTCCCAGGCGGTCGGCGATCCTCCCCATCGGTGTCCTCCGTGCTCGGTCCTCAGACGAGGGTGGTGTGGTCGGTGGCTCGGCGCAGCAGCGGCCCCCCGAGGTACGCCGAGGCGAGCAACGAGGCGAAGTGGTACACGGCGTCCTCGCTCTCGGTGAACACGCCCGGGACGAAGCGGGCCGAGGCCAGGCCGCGCTGCACCGACTCGACGGCCGTCCAGTCCTGGCGGTTCGTCAGATCCCAGAAGTCCACCGCGTAGCTCGGGTCGAAGCCCGGCTGGTCGACCGCTTCCGGAGCGAAGAGCCACTGGCACTCGATCCGGCTCGTGCCCGGCGTCAGCGGTTCGATCCGGTGGGTCATCACGTAGTCGGGGTGCAGGCTGACGAGCAGGTTCGGGAGGAGGTTGACGTAGAGCACCTCCCTCCGCTGCGCGTCGTTGAGGGCGCGGAAGACGACCCCGCCGGATCGACCGTCGAGGCTCATCGTCTCCGCCTCGTCGACGAGGTGCATGAACCCACCCACCCAGCCCCCGTCGACGAGCGGGAAGTTGTCGCCGCTGTCCGCCGGGGAGATCCTGCACAACTCGGGGTGGATCAACGGGCAGTGGTAGCACTCGTGGTAGTTCTCGCAGGCCACCTTCCAGTTGGCCCGCAGGTCGTAGTGGTGGGTCGCCGCCACGACGAGCCGCTCGCATTCCCAGTCGGCGGCGAGCCCGGCCAGGCTGCCGAGGTGCTCCTCGAACGCCGGCGCCCGCCCGTCGACGTTGACGAACACCCACCCGCCCCACTCCGCGTGCCGGACCGGCAGCAGGCCGAGACGGTCGTGGTCGAGGTGCGCCATGTGACCCGCGCGAGGCACGGTCCGCAACCGCCCGTCGAGCTCGTAGCTCCAGGCGTGGTAGGGGCACTGCACGACGCCGCGCATGTTCGTCGCGCCGCAGGCGAGCAGCTCGTGGCCGCGGTGGCGGCAGATGTTGGCGAACGCGCGCAGCTCGCCGGTCGTGTCCCGGACGAGGAGCACGCCGGTATCGCCGACCCGGACCGCCGCCTGGCTGCCCGGCTCCCCGAGTGCGTCGACGCGCCCCGCGCACACCCATCCGCCGTCGAACAAGTGCGCCCGTTCCCACGCCAGCACCGCGTCGGAGATGTACGCCTCACGCGGCAGCATCCGCGCGTGCCCGAACGGCTGCAGCGTGGCGCGCAGCGCGCCGTCGGGCAGCGGTGCAGTCGGACGGTTCATGATGACGAACTCCTCCACGCTGTGTTCCGCGATCTGCGCCACCGCGCCCCGTGCCGATCGTGCAGCACGGCGCGCGCCGCCTGCCAGCCGGGGATGCCGCACACCCCGCCGCCCCCGTGGGTCGCCGAATGGGCCTGGTACAGCCCGGTGATCGGGCTGCGGTGGTCGGCGTAACCGGCCGCGGGGCGGTTGTGGAACAGCTGGTCGACGGACAGCTCGCCGTGGAAGATGTTCCCGCCGATCAGGCCGTAGGTGTGTTCCATCTCGTACGGGCCGATGACCTGGCGGTGCAGGATCGAGCGGCGCAGGTTCGGGGCCAGCTCGGTGTACCCGTCGACGACCCGATCGGCATACGCCTCGAGCGCCGTGGCGTCCGGCTCGTCGCTCCACGTGTGCGGCACCCATTGGGTGAACAGACTCATCACGTGTGTGCCGGGCGGGCAGAGCGAGTCGTCGAACACGGAGGGGATGCAGCCGTCGCTGAACGGCCGCGTCGCCGCCCGACCGGCCCGTGCCTCCTGGAACGCGGCCTCCAGATACTCGACGCTGTGGGCGAGCTCGATCGCTCCGGTGTGGTGCGGCTGGCAGCGCGTGCCGGGATGTGAGACGAAGTCGGGCAGCTCGGAGAGCGCGAGGTTGACCTTGACCACGCCGCTGCGGCTGCGCCAGCGGCGGATCGCGGCGACGAAGTCGTCGGGCAGCTCGGCCGCGTCGAGGTGGCGGAGGAACGCGATCTGGGGATGGACCGCGGTGACGACGATGTCGGTGTCGATCTCCTCCCCAGTGACGAGGGCCACGCCGACCACACGCCCGTTGCGCGTCCGGACGCGCTCGACGGCCGCGCCGGTGCGGACCTCAGCGCCGAACGACTCGGCGGCGCGGCGGATCGCGTCGGACACCGCCCCCATGCCGCCCCGCGGGTAGCCCCACTGCCCGAGTGCGGAGCCGGCGCCGACGTCGCCGATCGAGTGGTGGAGCATGACGTATGCCGTCCCCGGTTCCTCCGGGCCGGCCCACGTGCCGATCACGCCGTTGACCGCCATCATCGCCTGCACGGCGTCGGTCTCGAACCACTCGCGCAGCAGGTCGCCGATCGACATCGAGAACAGCCGCGTCACGTCGGCGCTGCGGCGCACGTCGAGGCCGCGCAGGCTCCAGGCCAGGCGCAACTGGTCGACCAGGTCGCGCGGGTGCTTCGACCCGAGTCGCGGGGGCACCCGCGTCAACAGCGGACCGAGCACGGCCGCGATCCCGCCGAGCCACGCATCCCAGCGGACCAGCGCGTCGGCGTCGCGCTTGGAGAACCCGGCCACCGACTCGAACCGCTCCTGCGGGTCGTCGCTGACGACCAGCCCGCGCCCGTCGGGCAGGCCGAGGTACGACGGCCCCATCGGGTACACCTCGTAGCCGTGGCGGTGGAGCTGCAACCCGTCGAGGATCGCTTCGGGCATCAGGCTCATCACGTAGCTCAGCGCGGTGACGTTCCACTCCGGCCCCCACGGCTGCTCCGTGATCGCCGCGCCGCCGACCACGTCGCGCGCTTCGAGCACGACTGGCCGCAGACCTGCTCGCGCCAGGAACCCGGCGCTGACCAGTCCGTTGTGACCACCCCCGACGACGACTGCGTCCGCTCGAGCCATGCGCCCCACGGTAGCACTTCATACTGACGCGTCAGTCAGTCCGGGTATGCTCGGCTGGTCTGCCGGGGAGATCGTCGGCGGGCGACACAATGGGGGTTCCACCACCGAGGGGAGAGTCCGTTGACGCGAGGCATGTCGCGACGCCAGTTCGTGGAGCGCAGCGCGCGGATGGCGCTGCTGTTCGGCATCGGCGGCCAGGTCGCCGCCGCCTGCGGAGGAGACGACGACGATGGCGGCGGGGGCGGCGGGGGCGGCGGCGGCACGATCCCGCTGGCCCGCCTCGACGCGCCGATCACTCTGCCGGACAACGACGCGGACGCCATTGCGAGCGGGCTCGAGCCCGAGACCGGCACGCTGCGGATCTTCACCTATCCCGACTACCTCAACCCCGAGACGCTCGATGCATTCGCCACCGAATACGGCATCGAGATCGAGGAATCGCCGTACGAGACCGAGGCGCAGCTGCTGTCCGGTCTGCAGAACCCGTCGTTCGCCTACGACGTGGTCGTCGGCGCGACCACGCTCGGGCTCCCCCGCTTCGTCGTCGGCAACCTGATCCAGCCGCTGAACCACGACTACCTGGCGAACTTCGACAACGTGCTCCCGAGCCTGCAGGACCCGTACTACGACCAGGGGTCGAAGTACTCGATCCCGTACACCGTGTACACGACGGGCGTCGCCTACCGGCGGGACGTGATCGACGACAGCGAGTTCGCCGGCGACGACGCCTGGGCGCTGCTGTGGGATCCCGCCCGGCGGGGATACGTCGGGATCATCGACGACGCCCGCGACGGCCTGACGCTGGGCATGTACTACCGCGGGGTCACGGACACGAACACCGAGGACCAGGAGATCATCGACGCCGCGGCGGCCGACGTGCGAGACCTGGTGTCGGCGACGAGCGCGCGCATCGACATCCTCGCCTACCAGACGATCCCCGAGGGGCGGGCGCACATCAACCAGGCGTGGTCCGGGGACATGCTCGCCGCGCAGTTCTACCTGCCGGAGGGCACCGGCACGGAAGTCCTCGGCTACTGGGCGCCCGAGCGCACGACGGTGGCGAACGACTTCTTCGTCGTCCCTTCCCGCTCCGAGCGACCCGTCCTCGCCCACCTCTTCATCGACTTCCTGATCGACCCGGCGAACGCGCAGCACAACTTCGAGTTCGTCGGGTACCAGCCGGCGCTGACCGCACCGACGGCCGACGACCTGATCGCCGCGGAGCTCGTCCCGGAGCATCTGGTGTCCGCGCTCGTCAGCGATGCGCAGGTCGAGAACGGCTACCGGCTCGACGCCCTCGCACCCGACGTGCAGCAACGCTGGGAGGACGCCTGGCAGACCGTCAAGGCGGGCTGACGGTTGCACGGCGGGCTCCGGCAGGCGGCGGAGCGCCAGGGGCTGTGGGCGGCGTTGACGCTGCCCGGGACGATCTGGCTGATCCTCCTGTTCCTCGTCCCCTTCTACGCGATCGCCGCCGTCGCGTTCGGGGGCTTCGACCCGATCCTGCTCCGCTCGCTCCCCCGCTGGAACCCGCTCGACTGGCAGTTCGGCGCGGCGAACGAGGTCGTCGACCAGATCTTCGGCGGATCGCTGCAGGACGTGTTCCTGCGCACGTTCGTCTACGTCGGGCTGGCCATGCTGCTCTGCTTCGCCATCGGCTACCCGGTCGCGTACTTCCTCGCCCGTCACGCCGGCCGCTGGCGCGGGGTGCTCCTCGTCTGCCTCGTGCTGCCGTTCTGGGTCAGCTACCTGATGCGGATGCTGGCCTGGGTCAACCTGCTCAACCCGGATGGCGGATGGGCGTCGCGGGCGTTGAACACGCTCCACGCCCCGGAGCTGTTCGAGCTGCTCGGCCTCGGTGACGGGAGCGAGGTCTGGTTCGGCCAGCCGGTGACCGTCGTGCTCGGGCTGGTCTACGGCTACATCCCGTTCTTCATCCTCCCGCTGTACGCCAGCCTCGACCGGTTGGACGGCAGGCTGCTCGACGCGGCACGGGACCTCGGCGCCTCCGGCCGGTCGACGTTCCTGCGCGTCACGTTGCCGCTGTCCGTGCCAGGGATCCTCGCCGCGGCGGTGATCACCGCGTTGCCGATGTTCGGCGACTACTACACGAACACGATCCTGTCCGGCTCCCCGCGGACAGAGATGATCGGCAACCAGATCGAGGCCTACACGCGCACGACCGAACCGCAGCGCGGCGCGGTGCTCGTGTTGATCCTTTCCGGGCTGCTCCTCGTGTTGATGGCGTACTACCTCGTCCTGACGATGCGCGCGACGCGCGAGGCGAGAGAAGCGCGGGCGTGAACGAGCGCAGCGAGCTCCATGTCACGGCGCGTTGTCCGCCGCGCAGCGGCGGACCGCTCACCCGTGCACCCTGCGCGAGACGACCGAGGCTTCGAGATGACCGCAAGAGGGTGCACGAGTGAGCGGGTCCTCGGCGACCTCGGCGTGGTCGCGGCCGCGCGTGCTGCGCGCCGTGACGTGGCTCTACGTCCTCTGGTCGCTGGTGCCGGTGGCGATCGCCGTGCTGTTCTCCTTCAATCAGGGCCGGAGCCGCTCCACGTGGCAGGGCTTCTCGATGCGCTGGTGGACGGAGGATGCTGGGTCGCTGCTGCACAACGAGGACCTGCACGAAGCGTTGTGGAACAGCCTCGTGCTCGCCGCGGCGACGATCGTCATCGCGGTACCCCTCGGGGTCGCGCTGGCCATCGGGCTCAGCCGCTGGCGGTCACGCCTGGCCGGCGGGGCGAACGTCGTCATGCTCTTTCCGCTGGTGACGCCCGAGCTCGTCCTCGGCGCGTCGTTCTTCATCGTCTTCACGCAGCTCTACACGGGCGTCGACCTCGGCCGGCCGGCGCAGATCCTCGGCCATGTGACGTTCACGCTCTCCTTCGTCGTCGTGATCGTGCGCGCCCGCTTGGCGGGCATCGGCAGCACGTACGAGGAGGCGGCGCGCGACCTCGGGGCGACGCCACGGCAGGCGCTGCGGCTGGTGATCCTGCCCCAGCTGTGGCCGGCGATCGTCGCCTCCGTGGTGATCGTGTTCGCGACGTCGATCGACGACTTCGTCGTCTCGTCGTTCGTGTCCGCGCCGGGCGCGGACACCGTTCCGATGCGGATCTACAGCCAGGCCCGCGGCGGGGCGACGCCAGCCCTCAACGCGCTCGCCTCGTTCGTGCTGTTCGTGACGATCGGGGTGATCGTGCTCGGGCTGGCGGTCATGAGCCGCATCCGCCGCCGCCGCGGCGTCGGCGCCGGGAGCGACAGCCTCAGCGACTTCACCGGCTTCTCCGTGTAGGAGGGTTCCCGGCTCGGCGCCGGGTCGTGTCACCGAGGGGATCCTCCCGCCACCGGCCTTCGGCCGGCCCCTCCATCTCGGCGCCACCCAGCGCCGAGCCTGCGTCGATGGTGTCAGGGGTCGAGGAGGACGCCGGGGTTGAGGATGCCGTCCGGATCGACGGCGGCCTTGGCGGCGCGGAGTGCGTCGGCGAACAGGTCGGGGCGCTGGCAGTCGTACTGCGGGCGGTGCATCCTGCCGACCGCGTGGTGGTGCGTGATCGTGCCGCCGGCCTCGAGCACCGCCTCGGACGCGGCGTGCTTCACCTCGCTCCACATCGCGATCTCCGACCCCTGGCGGCCGGTCCCGGACCACGTGTAGTACGGCGCCGGACCGTCCGGATACACGTGCGTGAAGCGGCACGACAGCAGCGGTTCGTGACCGAACACCTCCCGCAGTGCGGTCGACACTCGCGCGCGCACGAGCGCGTCGAACTCCGGCCATCGGTCCCACGTGATCGCCGTCTCGAACGTGTCGGCGACGAGGCCGAGGCTCGTCTCGACGCCGTTCCCGACCCCGATGAACGCATCGCGCCATGCGCCGACGGCGCCGCCGCGACCCGTCGGTTGGCCACCGCCGTCGGAGATGCGGATGTCGTCGTCGTCGACGCTGCCTCCTGCGGCACGGGCCAGGTCGACGGCTTGGCGGATCGCGTGCCCCTGGGGCAGCTCCGCCGATTCGAAGGAGATGATCACCAGCGACTTCGTGCCGTCCAGCCCGGCGGCGCGCTGCGCCTCCGCGGGGTCGAGGATGCGCAGGTTCGCCGGCCACAGCTTCGCCTGCACGATCTGGCGCACGGCCTCACAACCGTCGCTCCACGTCGGGAACGTGATCCCGGTCGTCGCCCGGTACACCGGGCGGCGCTGCAGGCGCATCCACGCCTCGGTGATCACGCCGAGGATGCCCTCGCTGCCGATGACCATCCGGTCGGGCGAGGGGCCGGCGCCCGATCCCGGCAGCCGACGGGACTCCCACCAACCTCGCGGCGTGAGCATCCGCACCGACTCGACGAAGTCGTCGATGTGCGTGTGGTTGGTCGCGAAGTGACCGCCGGAGCGGGTGGCGATCCAGCCGCCGAGTGACGAGAAGCGGAAGGACTGCGGGAAGTGGCGCAGCGTGAACCCGTGCGGGCGGAGCTGGTCCTCGAGGTGCGGGCCGAACACACCGGCCTGGATGCGCGCCGCCCGGGACACGTCGTCGAGCTCGAGCACTTGGTGGAGCTGGTCGAGGGCGATCGTGACGACAGCGTCGGCCTCGGGCGGGTTCACGCCCCACACGACCGACGAGCCGCCGCCATACGGCACGACCACGTGGCCGTCGTTCGCGCACCAATCGAGCGTCGCCTCCAGCTCCGCCTCGTCGCGCGGATGGGCGACGACGTCAGGCGGGTTCGGGAAGTCGAGGTTGAACGCCCTGGTCCGATCTGTGAGGTGCGCGCCGTACGCGTGGAAGGCCCGCTCCCAGGTGTCGGTCGTGCACCAGCCAGCGACTGTGTCCGGAACGGTGATCCTCGGCTGGCGCAGCTCGGCGTCGGCCAGGTTCGGGACCGGTCGAGGGGTGATCTCCGTCCCGGCGCGCTCGGACAGCTTGCGCGCCAGCGCCGCGCGCTCCTCCGCGGTCGGCTCCTCGGATGCCAGGCACCACGCCCAGAACGACCGGCGCGCCTCTTGGGTCGTGCTCATCGCCGACCAACCGTAGGTCCCGTGGTCCTGCGGCCGGTTCCCGGGGGTCGGCGGGTCCTGTCGCCCGAGAGGATCCTCCCGCGCACGGGTCCTCCCGCCTCACGGCGGGTCCCCCCGTGGCGGGCCCCACCATCCTCGGGCGCCACCGCCGACCCCCTGTGCTGCACCCGCCGTCCGACCCGGGACCGGGGACTCAGGCGGAGGCGGTCAACACGGAGTCGAGGGCGCCGGTCAGGCGCCCGGTGGCGTTGTCGGTGCCTGCTTCGGCGCGCCAGGAGACGAAGCCGTCGGGGCGGACGAGGACGGCGCCGTCGTCCTCGATGCCGTATGCCGCGGTGAACTCGTCGTCCGCGATGCGGTGGGCACGGACGTCGACGCCGGGGTGGGCGTCAGCGGTGGCCCACGCTGCGTCGCACCATGCTTCCCCGCCGGGGCCGGTGAGGACCGTGAAGGCGTTGGCGGCGAGGTCGATCGTCGACGTCGTGCGTCCGTCGACCTCGACCCATACGTGCGGCGCTCGCGAGCCTGGACAGCCGCGGGTCTCGCGTGGATCGGCGTGCACGCGGTCGTCGCCGTCCACGATCGCGCCCGAGCGGTACAGGTGACCGATCTCGACGTCGAAGTCGCCGGCGAGCGGCGGCGCGGTATCGACGCCGAGGTGGGGCGCCGTGCGCCGGACGTACCGCGTGTAGGCCTGGTCGACGGTGAACTGCCCGATCGGGCGCCGCTCCGCGTCGTAGGTATCGAGCAGTGCCGGCGCGGCGTGCCCGCCGAGCACATACGCGAGCTTCCACGCCAGGTTGTGGGCGTCGTGGATGCCGGTGTTCCCCCCGAAGCCGCCGTTCGGCGGCATCAGATGCGCCGCGTCGCCGGCGAGGAAGATCCGCCTGTCCTGGTAGCGCCGGGCCACGTCGGCGGTCGCTCGCCATCTCGCGAGGCCGTCGATGCGGACGCCGAGGTCGGGCACACCAGCGCCGGCGCGCACGAGTTCGACGAGCCGCTCCTCGCTCGTGTCGTCTGCCGGCTGCGCCTCGCTCGGAGTACCTGCCGGGCCGACGGTGTTGATCACGAGGAAGCCCGACTCGCAGCTCTTGTCGAGACGGAAGAAGCCGCCGAACAGCGCGTTGTTGATGTAGATCACGCTCAGCGGCTTTCCGGCCATCTGTGGGCGGAGGTCGGCGGTGAAGTAGATCGTGATGCTGTTCGAGAACACCCCTCGGCCGTCGAAGGGGATGCCCAACATCTCGCGGACTGCGCTGTGCGCGCCGTCGGCGCCGATCAGGTACCGGCCGCGCAGCTGCACGTCCTCGCCGCGCTCCACGTCTGTCGCGGTGACCGTCACGCCGTCCGCGTCCTGGCCGACCTCGACGACGTCGTGGCCCTCGAGCACCGTCGCACCTGCCTGCTCGGCGCGGGCGCGCAGGATGGGCTCCAGCCCGGGTTGCGTGATGAACAGCCGCCGGCACGGGCTGACCTCCTCCACGCCCTCGTTGAGGCTGGGGATGATGTCGGCCAGCTTCTGCCCGGCGAGGCTGTCCATCATCACGATCGCGCCTTCGGGCAGGAACTCGCGCTCGGACTGCGCCTTGACCTCGTCCTCGATGCCGGCGAGGCGGAACAGCTCCAACGTGCGCATGTGGAAGTGCGCGGCGCGAGGCAGGCGCGAGCCCGCGGGGAGGCGTTCGAGCGCGATCGACCGCACCCCGTGCTGCGCGAGGAACATCGCCGACGACAGCCCCACGAGACCACCGCCCGCGATGACGACCGGAGCGTCGACCGCCTCAGGCATCGTCAGCCCTCGCGCACGAGGCAGAACGGGTGGCCGGCAGGGTCGAGGTAGACGCGCCACTCGTCCGGCGTCGGCTGCACCTCGGCCTTCCGTGCCCCGAGCGCGAGGACGGCCTCCTCACCCGCATCGAGGTCGGCGACGTCGAAGTCGATGTGCAGTTGCTGGGGCCGCCCGGAGCTCGGCCACTCCGGTGGCTGGTGGTCAGGAGCGAGCTGGAAGGCGAGCGTGGGTCCGCCGGTGTCGTTGCGCAACTGGATCCACTCGCCGTCGTCGCGCTCGATCGGCCACCCGGTGATCGCGCTGTAGAACTCGGCAACGGCGCGCGGGTCGGCGCAGTCGAGGGCGGTCAACGCGTACTTCGCGATGGCGGGCATCGCGGCAACGTACCCGGCCCGCGGTGCGGCGATGCCCGACGAGTCCCACCCGGCTCGCGCTTCCGCAGTCTGGGCGCGAAATGTTGCGCCTGGCGCACCGATCCGCGCCCAGAACGAGAGCGAGCGGGCTCGGCCCGCCGCCGACCTCGCACCGTCAGGCGATCGCGCCGCCCCCGTCGTCCACGGGCATGACCACCGATTCCGCCGCGACCGGCTGCTGCGCCCGGCGGCTGGCGGCGTCGACCAACACCATGCCGTCTTCGACCTTCACGTCGTAGATCGGCTGGCAGCGGCCCATCTTCGCCTCCCAGCCGGTGCCGAGCTCGAACGACCACTGGTGGCCGGGGCACACGATCCGGTCCTTCAGCACGACGCCCTTCACGAGCTCGCGCTGCTTGTGGATGCAGATGTTGTCGAGCGCGTAGAAGTTGCCTTCGTGGGCGATGACCACGATCGGCGTGTCGCCGTTGTCGACGACGACGCGCTTGCGGCGCGCGATGTCCGCCGTCGGTCCGACCTGAAGCCACATCGTCAATCCGTGTCCTTCCCCTGGAGCCAGCGTTCGCGCAACTTCTCCCCGCCCCGACCATCGAGTGCCTTCTGGTTCGGATCCCACGAGATGGCGACGTCGCCGAGCGCGTAGGTCTGGCAGCACAACCGGTACCCGGCGGCGAGCAACTCCTCACCGAGCCGCTCGCGCTCCTTCCGGCGGACCGGGCTCAGGTTCTCCGCACCGGCCTCGACCTTGACCCGATCGGTCCCGCAGTTCCCGCTCGCGCAGCGGTACGGCACACCGCAGTCGTTGCGCAACGAGACGCGCAGCAGGTTGACCTCGTCACCGTCGGGAAACTCGATGTCCCTCCCGCTGGTGACGTACGAGATCGTGGGCACCCGCGTCGTCTCAGGACGACGCGAGCGCGGGTTCGGCGGCCTGCTTCTTCGCCAGGTCGTCGGCCACGTAATAGTCGAAGAGCGCCTTCGTGTAGCTGAAGCGCATCTCCGCCCCGGCCTGGCAGATCTCGATGCACCGCTGTTGCAGCGCGGGGGTGTCGGCGTGATCGAGCACGATCTGGTACCCGCGCTCACCGTGCACCTCGTCGGAGGTGATGTGCAGGTCGAAGAACTCGACGTCGTCCTCGGTGAACCCGTACTTCTCCAGCAGCACCGGAAGCTGCCGGCGGTAGATGCTCGGCACCTGCGACTCGAGCCCGACGACGAGCGCGGCCGCGGCTACGGCGAAGTGCTCCCGGATCGAGGTCGCGTAGCACCACCCCTGGAGGCCCCGCGTCACCGGGTTCATGTTGCGTGGATCGGTCACCCGCTCCCGGGTCGTGCCACACGCCTCGGCGAAGCGGATCAGCAGATCGGTGTGGCGGACGTCGGAGAGCTCCTCCTCGTACATGTTCTGGAGGAGGAAGTCCTTGGCGTCCGTGTACTCGTCGGGGGTGTTGGCGTACATGTAGCCGAGGTAGTCGGCGAACGGTCCGACGTAGTGGTAGTGGTTCTCCGCCCAGCGGGCGAAGTGGTGGCGCTCGAGGTCGC
>DASZOG010000211.1:0-2730 GCA_035550895.1 Acidimicrobiales bacterium | reverse complement strand
CAGGTCGAAGGCGATGCCCCATGGCGCACGCTGGCCGGAGCTTCGCCGATCACCGTCATCGCTCATTCGCCTGCTCGTCGGGCCCATCGGTCCGCGCTCGGGTGTGCGCACGGATGTAGAGCCAGACCCCCATGGCTGCCGCCAGGCTTCCGACCGCCAGACCGCCCAACACGAGCATCGGCGAGGTGTCGAGCATCGCGTCGAGCACGAGGCCGAGCACCACGCCTCCCACCATGGGGACCGTCAGGATGAGCGTCACGTGGCCCAGGATCCTGACGAGATCCGCAGGCGTCAGTCGTGTCATGCGGGTTCGACTCACAGCGGTCGGACGCCGGGAGTATAGCCGAGCCTCCGGATCGTGGCGAACGGGGCGCCCGGCCGGCCCGTCCCCCGGTCGTCCTTGTATCGGTCTATCGGTTATCCGGCGAACCTCGCTCAGTTCAGCGTGACGAACGCGTCGAGGTCGACACGCGGCCCGGAGGACTGGCCCCCCTTCGCCACGACCTGGATCTTGATCGTGTGGGCCCCGGGGGTGTCCCACGACGCGAGGAACATCACCTGCCGGTGCTGCCGCGAGGCGCGGTAGAGGTCCACCGTCGCCACGAGCGCCCCATCGACGATGACCTTGGCACGTCCGCGGTCCGGGCCGCGGCTCGCGATCCAGGCCACCTGGCTGCCGGTGAAGGCGTGAGCGGCCGAGGCGCCCAGCCGCCGCGAGAACCGCGTCGAGCCGTCGAAGAAGTCGGGCGACGATGCGCTGCTCCACGTTCGGACGAAGGTGATCGCGCTGCCGCCCTGCGGATCGCGCAGCTCGAACGAGCCGGCGGCCTTCCACGTGCTCCAGTTCCCGCCGCCGTCCCTGGCGCGGACGCGGAGCTGGTGGGTCCCCGGCGCCACGTCCCGCACCAGCGACCGCGCCGAGGTGCGGGCCAGCGTGCGCCACGGCCGCCAGCTGGAGCCCACGCGCGTGCGTTGCTGGAGCTGGTACTGGACGATGCCGCTCGACGGGTCCGGGTCGGTCGCGGCGGCCCAGCTGATGCGGAGCGGGACGGTCCCGGTCCCCAGCGTGGAGCCTCCCGCGAGCCGCTGCGTCGGCGCCGAGGCGACCGGGCGCACGGTGTCGAGCTCGTCGAGGGCGCCACGGGCGTTGAGCCGGCCGCCGCTCAGCACGAGCCCGTCGAGGCCGGGCACCGGATCGCTCCCGTCGAGGAGCGCGGACTTCAGCTCGGCGACGGTCGCGTCCGGGTAGGCGGCCAGCAGCAGCGCGGCCGTCCCGGCGACGTGCGGCGTCGCCATCGACGTTCCGCTCAGGCGGACGAAGTCGTCGGTCCCGTGGGAGCCGGTCTCGCAGTGCACCACCACGTCGTCGACCCACGTGCCGTCGCGCCGGATGCTGCCATCGGCGACGAGCCGGAAGCGCAGCTCCAGGCTCGTGGCGGCGTCGAAGCCGTCCTCGCCGATGAAGTCGCTCCACTCGAAGAACACTCCCTGCGTGGACCCGGTCCACGCCTGGTCGCCGGGGGAGCCGCTGTCGATCACGGTCCAGGCGCCGCCGCCGTCCCTGCCCTCCACGAGGAGCCAGTCGGCGAACGGTTCGAGAGCGAGCCGGACCGCGTAGTCGAGCTGGCAGTCGCTGCCGGCGGAGAGGTCCATCGGCGCGGCGGTACGGAACCAGGTGTTCGAGCCGTTCGTGTACTGGCTCCCCGCCGAGTCGGTGGCGCTGCGCGTGCCCGACGCGGCGTCCTCGGTCGTCACCGACCAGCTGCGCCCCGCCGTCTTGCCCGGCAGCCACGCCCCGTCTCCCGACTCGAAGCCGTCGGAGAGGAACACCTCGTGCGGTGTGGCGCTGAGGATCGACTCGCCCGGCGCCGCGAGGTCCACGCTGGCGGGCCCGTAGTTCGAGAAGATCGTCAGCGCGTCGTCGCGGTCGGTGGCGGCGACGCAGACGATGTTCGCGTACGGGTAGGCGCAGGGGTAGGTGACCTCGTCGTCGTTGTCGTCGCCGAAGCCGTCCTCGCCACCGTTCCCGGCGGCCACGACGAACAGCGTGCCCGGGCAGTCCTGGATGGCCGAGCCGACAGCGAAGCCCTGCGGGCCGCCGAAGCTGGCGTTCACGATGTCGGCGCCGATGTCGCAGCTGTAGTCGAAGGCCTCGATCACGTCGGCCGCGGTGAGGTTGCCCGCCTCGTCGCCGGCGCGAACCGGCAGCAGGCTGACGTCCCAGGCCACCCCGGTCATGCCCTCGCCGTCGTTGCCGGTGGCGCCGATCGTGCCGGCCACGTGGGTGCCGTGCCCGTTCTCGTCGTCCGGCTCGTTGTCCTCGTCGACGAAGTCCCAGCCGTGGCGGTCGTCCACCAGCCCGTTCCCGTCGTTGTCCACCCCGTCGTCGGCCTCGTCCGGGTTCGTCCAGATGTTGCCGGCGAGGTCCGGGTGGGCGGCGTCGACGCCGCTGTCCACCACCGCCACGAGGACGTCGGCGCTGCCGGTGGTCACGTTCCAGGCCTCCGGCGCGTCGATGTCGTGGTCGCCGGCGGCGTGGAGGCCCCACAGGTCGCCGAAGCGCGGGTCGTCCGGGGTGGCGGCGGTGCGGTAGATGAAGTTCGGCTCCGCGAGCTCGATGCCGGCGCGCTGGGAGAGCGCCGAGGCGGCGGCGGTGACGGCGGCGCCGGCGGGCAGCCGCACCACGGCGGTCCGCGGCGCCCGAAGCGTCCGCTCGACGCGCGCGCCCAC
>DASZOG010000210.1:0-30703 GCA_035550895.1 Acidimicrobiales bacterium | reverse complement strand
GGCCCGCCCGCCCCGCCATCCGTGGCGAGACCGACGGACCGGCACCCGTGGATGCGTCAGCCGGCGTACGCCTCCTCGGCATGCTGGCTGAGGTCGAGACCCTCCTGCTCCTCGCCGTCGTCGACCCGCAGCCCGATCGTGGCGTCGATCGCCTTGCCGATGATGAAGCTGGCGACGAAGGAGAACACGAGCGTCACGACCGAGGCGACGATCTGGTCGAGCAGCAGGTCCGCGCCGCCACCGAGGAACACTCCCTCGTTCGTCACGACGCTGTTGATCGCCGAGTCGGCGAAGAATCCGAGCAGGATCGAGCCGACGAGGCCGCCGACGAGATGGACGGCGATCACGTCGAGGCTGTCATCGAGCCCGAACGACCGCTTGAT
This sequence comes from Acidimicrobiales bacterium, assembly GCA_035550895.1. Taxonomy (GTDB): domain Bacteria; phylum Actinomycetota; class Acidimicrobiia; order Acidimicrobiales; family Ilumatobacteraceae; genus DASZOG01. The sequence continues at coordinate 30,320 of DASZOG010000210.1, read as the reverse complement.
GCCGAGAGCGACGTAGCACACGGCGCCGGTGACGAGCCCGATGTAGATCGGCGCCATCCCGCCGACGAACCCGGCGCAGGGCGTGATCGCAACCAGACCGGCGACGGCGCCCGACGCCGCGCCGAGCGTCGTGGCGTGGCCGGACTTGATCCGCTCCACGACCAGCCACCCGAGCATCGCGGCCGACGCGGCGAGGAACGTGTTCATGATCGCCTGCGCGGCGACACCGTTCGCCGCGAGCGCGGAGCCGGCGTTGAACCCGGCCCACCCGAACCAGAGGATGCCGGTGCCGAGGACGGTCATCGGCAGGTTGTGCGGGAGCATCGGCGTGTCCGGGTAGCCGCGACGGGGTCCGATGATCATCACCAACGCCAGCGCGGCCGCGCCGGCGTTCATGTGCACGACGGCGCCGCCGGCGAAGTCGAGAGCGCCCATGTCGGCGAGGAACCCGCCGGCGAACACCCAGTGGGCGACCGGCCCGTACACGAGGATCGACCAGAGGGCGATGAACACCGCGTACGCCGAGAACTTCAACCGGTCGGCGGTGGCGCCGGTGATCAGCGCCGGGGTGATGATCGCGAACGTCATCTGGTACGCGCAGAAGAGGACGAACGGGATCGTGAGGAAGCTGAGGAACTCGTTGTCGACGCCGCCGATGCCGACGTCCTTGAGGAACGCGAACTCCAGGTTGCCGATCACGCCGGCGTTGCCCGCGTCGCCGAACGCCAGGCTGAACACGATCACGGCCCAGAGCACCCCGAGCAGGCCCATGGCGAAGATGTTCTGCATCAGCATGCCGAGCACGTTCTTCGCCCGGACCATGCCGCCGTAGAACAACGCCAGGCCCGGCGTCATGAACAGCACGAGCGCCGTCGACATGAGCACCCAGGCCGTGTCACCACCGTTCAGCTCGAACTCCACCTCATCAGCTCCCTTCGCAACGGATCAGACGGCGAAAGGATGACGAGCGAATGTTTCCCGGACATTTCCTGACGGACACGGCCGCGTGTCTTGCCCGGGCGCTACTCCTTGCGCAGGTCGGCGACCTCTGCGCCGCTGACGCGCACCAGGTCCTCCGGCGACAGCGGGAACACGTCGTGCCACGTCCCGGCGGCCGCCCAGACCTCGTCCCAACGCAGCAGCTCGGGGTCGACGAACGCGCGCAGCGCGCGGGCATGGCCGAACGGGGGGACGCCACCGATCGGGTAGCCGGTGGCGTCGCGCACCACGTCGGCGTCGACCCGCCTCGCCTTCGTCCCCCCAGCTGCGGCAGCGAGCTTGCGCTCGTCGAGCTGGTTGGCCCCGCTGACATAGGCGAGGACGACTTCGCCGTCGACGGCGAAGATCAGGCTCTTCACGATCTGGCCGACCTCGACCCCGATCGCGGCTGCCGCGTCGGCCGCGGTCTTCGTCCCGTCGGGGAACGTCCGCGGCGAGATCTCGAGACCCAACTCCTGCGCGGCGCTCACGACGCGCTCGACGTTCGGATGGCGTGCCGTCACCAGAGCTCCTCCTTCACCTTCTGCACCGAGCCGGCGGCGCTCAGGATCGCCGCCCCGGTCACCGACACGCCAGCCGCCACGAGGTAGGAGACGCGATAGCTCCACGCGTCGTGCAACGCGCCGAGGAGGAACGGACCGCCCGCGATGCCCATGGTCATGATCAGGGAGGCCAACGAGAAGATCCGCGGGTAATCGCGGACGCCGAACGCTTCGGCGACGACGAGCGGCTGCAGCATGAGCAGGTTCCCGATCGTCGCGCCGAACAGCACTGTCGCCGCGAGGAGCGCGCTGCGGGAGGCAGCGAACGCGAGCAGCGCCAACCCGAGCGCCTGGGCACCGCCGATCGCCGCCGTCATCCGAACCAGCGGAGCGCGCGCCGCCACGACTCCACCCGCCAGGCGGGCGACCACGCTCGTCAGCGCGAGGACGGAGACGGCCATCGCGCCGGTGCCGCGGTCGACGCGCTCCGTGCCGAGCTTCGCCAGCTGCGCGATCGCGCCGACCTGCGCGCCCATGAAGCACACGTACGCGACGGAGAACAGCACGAAGAACCGCGATCGCACGGCCGTCGCGTACGCGACGCCGGAGATGGCGGCCGCAGATGTCCGGGCGGGATCGACGTCACCGTCCGGCTGGAGCCCGCGCGACGCAGGATCGGGCCAGACGAAGGGCAGCGCGATGGCGACCAGCACGACGTACACGAGCGCCAACAACGGCGTCGCGTCGCGCAACCCACGATCGTCGATCAGCGCCGACGCCAGCACGGTGAGCGTCAGCCCGCCGAGGGACAAGCCGGTCGAAGCGATCGACAGCGCCACGGAGCGACGGCGGTGGAACCACCTGGTGACCACGGTCGTCGCGGGCACGATGCCGGCGGCGGCGAACCCGGCACCGAACAGGACGTACACCGCGAACGTCTGCCACACCTCGGTCACCCGCCCGAGCAGCAGGAGCGACACCGCGCACAGCGCGGTACCTGCACCGATCGGCCAGCGGGGGTCGTGTCGCTCGATGAACCGGCCCACGGACCGCCCGGCGAAGCCGGCGACGACGAAGAACACCGACGTCGCGGCGGACACCGAGCCGGTGTCGAACCCCTGCTCGCTCGTGAGCGCCTCGAGGTACACGGCGAGGCCGTAGAACGCCAGCCCGGAGTTCGTCATCAGGACGACGAACGCCGCCGCGACGACGATCCACCCGGCGAAGACGCGCGGGCGCGCCGGCGCAGCAGTGACCGTCACGACCGCGCGCGGATCACGTCAGCCAGATGTCGGGCCGACCCAATCGGTGATCGCCTCGACGACGGCGTCCGGGCGCTCGACGACAACCATGTGCGCGGCCTGCGGGATCTCGACCAGCGTCGCGCCGGGGATCCCCTCGGCGTACGCCTGTGCGTGCTGCGCGGGGATCAGCGTGTCGGCTGCGGCACGCAGGACGAGCGTCGGCGCGGCGACCCGCCACAGGCGCCGGCGCAGCTTCGGGTCGTGCAGGTACGGGTCCCAGCCGAGCTTCGCCGTGGCGGACATCGCCTGGAACACCGGCTTGAGCAGCTCGAACGGCAGATCCATCTTCGGGTCCGTGGCCACGCGGCCGAACTCGACCATCATCTGGGCCGCCGGGTGCTGCGTGTCGTAGTACAGGTCGGGGACCATCTCATCGAGCGTCCGGCCGAAGATGTCCTTGATCTCGGCGCCCTCGATGTACAGCCCGGCGGGGTTGATCAGGACCAGCCGCCCGACGCGGTCGGGGTAGCGCACCGCCAGCTCCGCCGCCATCCACCCGCCGAGCGACAGGCCGGCGACGATCGGCGCCTCGAGCTCGAGCCGGTCGAACAGATCGAGGAGGTGGAAGCAGACGTCCTCCATGTCCTCGAGCTGCTCGAGTCCCTCGCTGTCGCCGAAGCCGGGTGACACCGGAGCGATCAGGTCGAAGTGGCCAGCCAGCAGCTCGAGCAAGGGCAAACCCTCTCCCTCACCCTGCGCGCTGTGCAGGTAGACGAGCGGGTCGCCTGCTCCGCCGCGGCGGAGTTGGATCTTGCCGAGGTGGGTGTCGACGAACGAGGTGTCCATCACGCCTGCGCCTGCGTCAGCTGCTGGAGCACCGGCTCGCCCTCGGGGAACCGCTCGCGCAGGCGAGGCGCGACCTCGGTGGCGAACAGCTCGAGGTTGCGCCGCGTGAGCTCGCCGGGCAGCGTGCCGAGCTGGAGCAAGCCGAGGAGGTTGCCGACGCCGAGCCGCTCGATGTCCTCGACGAGGCGCTCGTACACCGTGTCCGGCGAGCCGACGATCGCGTAGTGCCCGTCCTCGACCTCGTCCCAGGTCTCGAGGTTGATGGCGAAGGTCTTCAGTCCCTTGAGCATGCTCTCGATCGAGCGCAGCGTCGTGTAGCCGGGCGGGTTGATGTTGATGCCGGGCAGGAGCTTCTTCACCCAGTACCAGAAGTGCGGCTCGTACTCGGCTCGTGCTTGCTCGTCCGTCTCGGCGACGTAGATCGGCTCCAGCCAGCCGGCCTGCTTCGGTTCGTACGTGTAGCCCTCGCGCTCGCAGGCCTCACGGAACATCCGGAACTGCCGGTCGAACACGTCGATGTGGAAGTACGGGATGCCCATGTACGCGTAATGGTGCTTGGCGACGAACTCCATGGTCTCCAGCGAGCCGGCGCCCGGGATCCACACTTCGGGGTGCGGCTGCTGCAGCGGGCGGGGCCACGAGTTGACGAAGCGCAGCTTGTAGTGCTTGCCGATGAACTCGAACGGGCCGGGCTCCGTCCACGCCTTGATGATCAGGTCGTGCGCCTCGTAGAAGCGCTCCCTGGCGTGCGCCGGGTTGATCGAGAAGCTGTAGTACTCGGGGCCGCCGCCGACGACGAACCCGGCGATCAGCCGCCCGCCGGAGATGTTGTCGAGCATGGCGAACTCCTCGGCGACGCGAGTCGGCGGGTCGTACAGCGGCAGCGCATTGCCGACCACGGCGATCCGGCACCGCTTCGTCTCCCGGGCCAGCGTCGCGGCGATGATGTTCGGCGACGGCATGATCCCGTACGCGTTCTGGTGGTGCTCGTTGACGCACACGCCGTCGAAGCCGAGCTCGTCGGCGTAGACCAGCTCGTCGATGTAGCGGTTGTAGATCTGCTGCCCGACCTGCGGGTCGAAGAGCTCGTTCGGGCACGTCACCCAGGCGGGCCCGTCGTAGTCGTCCGGCAAGCCCGGATAGGGCATGAGATGGAACGAGAAGACCCGCATGCGAACCCCCCTGGAGCGGCGCCGTCGTTGCTGACGGATCGTAAACACTTCGGCCCAGCGACCGCACACCCGGCACGCCCAGGCCGGCGAGCAGGCGCCGGAACGAGCATCGGTGGAACGTGCGACCAGGGGCAGTATCGTGCGTTCGAACGGAGGGGAGTATCCCCTGCGGTGGCGTCGTCAGGACGGTCGCATCGGCGGCCCGGCGCCCCGGCTCTCGCGGTGGGTGGGAGAGACCTCCGGACGGACGCCGTACGTCCCGACCGGAGGAGACCGCCAGTGAAGTGCCCGACCTGCCCCGACTCGACGCTGATGCTCGCCGACCGGATGGGCATCGAGATCGACTTCTGCCCGCACTGCCGCGGCGTGTGGCTCGACCGCGGCGAGCTGGAGAAGCTCGTCGAGCGGTCGGTGGCGGTCGAGTTCGCCGCTCAGCCGCCGGCGCCCGACACATCGCTACCTCCTCCCCCGCCCCCGGCGCGTGACCGCGACGACCGCGACGACGATCGGTACGACAACCGCTATGACGGCCGGTACGACGATCGCGACGACGACTCGTACCGGAGGGGCAAGAAGCGCCGGAAGCGGGAGTCCTTCCTGTCCGAGATCTTCGACTTCGATTGATCCGTCCCGACGACCTGATCTGTGAGAATGAGGAACCGATGTTCAAGAACACGATGAAGACCGCGGTGCTGCTCGCCGGCCTCGGCGGCCTGATCGTCATGGTCGCCGGCCTGCTCGGCGGAGGAAGCACGACGAGTCTCGTCATCGGGCTCGGGATCGCGCTCGTGATGGTCGGTGGCTCCTTCTGGTTCAGCGACAAGCTCGCCCTGCGCTCGTCGGGCGCGACGCTGATCACCGAGGAGCAGGCACCCGAGTTCTACGGCATGATCCGCGACCTGGCCCAGCGGGCGGAGATCCCGATGCCGCGCGTCGGGATCTCGCCGTCCGACCAGCCGAACGCGTTCGCCACCGGCCGCAGCCCGCGCCACGCCATCGTCGTCGCCACGAAGGGGCTTTTGGAGACCTTGCCTGCCGAAGAGGTGCGCGGCGTGATGGCCCACGAGCTGATGCACGTCAAGCACCGCGACATCCTCATCGGCGGTGTCGCCGCCACGATCGCCACTGCGATCTCGTTCCTCGCGAACATGGCGATGTGGGCGACGATGTTCGGCGGCGGCCGAGACGACGACGACCGGGGCAACCCGCTCGCCGCGCTCGCCGTCGCGCTGCTGGCGCCGATCGCGGCCAGCCTGATGCAGATGGCCGTATCGCGCTCACGCGAGTTCGAGGCCGACCGCGGCGCAGCCGAGCTGCTCGCCACCGGCCGTCCACTCGCCACCGCCCTGCAACGGATCGAGACGATCGCCCACCAGCGGCCGATGGCGGTGCCGCCGCAGCAGGCGTACGCCTACATCCACAACCCGCTGGCCGAGGCGCGCCAGAGCCGCCGCGGCGGAGGGATGAACCTCGCCCGCCTGTTCAGCACCCACCCCTCCACCGAGGAACGGGTCCAGCGCCTCCTGGCGATGACGCCGGTCTGACCGGCGCCGGCCGGGCCGGGTCGACGAACCCCGGGAGATCCGGGTCGAACATCGACCCAATCCTCCCGGAGTTGGACACGAGGTGCGCGGTCGGGGCCGGTGAGGGCTGGGGTAGCGTCGTCCGAGTGGCAGGAGCGGCAGGGGTCGAGTCGATCGGCCGCGCCGTTCGGCCATCGTGGGCGTTCCTCACGAACCACGGCAACGTCCTGCTGTGCATCGACCAGGATCCCGAGATCCGCCTGCGCGACGTCGCCGTGCGCGTCGGTATCACCGAACGCGCCGCGCAGAGCATCGTCGCCGATCTCGTCCACGCGGGGTACCTCAGCCGGGAGCGCGTCGGGCGCCGCAACCGGTACGGCGTGCATCTCGACGGCATGTTGCGGACCCCGCTCGATCCGGAGCGGCCCGTCGCCGCGCTGGTGCAGGCGTTCCGCGAGGACGGCTCGACCGCGCCGACCACGGCCCGAGCGGCGGTGAAGGCGGGCTGACCGTGCATTTCCTCCGCCGCTGGCCCCCTGCCCGGGCAGCAACGGCGGCGGTGTGCGCGGCCGCACTGGTCGGCGCCGGATGCGTCCCACCTCCGCCGCAGATCGCGCAGCCGCGCCGTGCCGCGCCGCCGGCGACGCCGGCTCCCGCGCCGGACGACCACACGGTCGTCCTCGGCGCCGACGTTCTCGTCCGCCAGTACGGGCTGGCCCGGGCCGACGCGCTGGCCCGGATGCGCGCTCAGCCGGCCAGGATCGCGGCCGCGCTCGACCTCCAGGCGCGGCTCGGCCTTCCCGCGGGCAGCGTGTGGATCGACCATGCCGGCGGCGGGCGGGTGGTGGCGCGGACGGCCAGCGCCGGGGCCGCGGACATCGCGGCCGCGGTCGGAGCGCAGCAGGGTGTCGAGGCGATGGTCGTCGCCAGCGAGCACACGCCCACCGAGATCGCGGCGACCGCCACGGACCTGGCGGCGGCGCTGCAAGCCGAGGGCATCGACGGCTTCGCGGTCGGCTACGACCCCGTCACCGACACGTTCGCGCTCGCCGTGCCGCCGGCCGCAGTGCCCGGCGAGCCGCCCGCCGAGACGGCCGAGGACGCGGCGACCGACGCCGGGCTCCAGCCCGACGACGTCGTCGTCGAGGAGGTCCCCGGGATCGAGACCGCCGCCTGCACCCCGGACGGCCGGCACTGCGACCCGCCGCTGCGCGGTGGGCCCGTGATGCGCGGCCCGACCGCCACCGGGATCGTCTACTGCTCGGCCGGGTTCGTCGGGCGGACGGCGTCGTCCGGAGCGCCCGTCGTCCTCACCGCCGGGCACTGCGCGGCCGGCGCCGGTCCGGCGAGCGTCTGGTCGGCGTACGTGCCGGGCGCGGCGGCCTGGCGGGAGCTCGGGACCGCAGCGGGCACGGCATTCGGTGCGCAGGGCGATTCGGCAGCGGTCGGGGTCCGTGACGCGACGGGATGGGCACCCGGCCCGGCACTCGTGGCCGGCCCCGTGAGCACCGCGCCGGCGGGAGTGCGCAGCCAGTCGTACCGCATCGAGGCGATCCAGCGGCCGGTCGTCGGCGCGGTGTTGTGCCTCTCGGGGTCGAGCGCGGGCACGAGCTGTGGAGAGGTCACGCAGGTCGGCGCCAGCGTCGCGTACTCGATCGGCACGAGCACCGTTGTCGTGAACGGCCTGGCCGCTCTCGACCTGCGCTGCCGGGGGTCGATGTGCACCGGCGACAGCGGCGGGCCGGTGTACGCCAACAGCCTCGGGTTCGGGCTCGTGTCCGGCGGATCGCTGAGCGGCTCCACGCGCACGATCGACAACGGCGTGTACCGCGTCACCGTGGCCTGCGGTAACGGCGTGGTGTTCCTCGAAGACCTGCCGCGGGCGGCGAGCCGGCTCGGGGTCGTGGTCGGCGCGCGGGACTGGCGAGCGCGCGGCTGGCTCTAGCCCAGCGCAGCCTCGTCAGCGAATCGCGCAAACACGGTCACCACGGGTCGGCGAACGGATCCGCTGCCGCGCTCGCGGCGTCCGCTTCGACGTCGCCGAGCGGCTCGCCCGGACCGACGAACGCGGCGTAGCCGTCGCGCTCGACCACGTCGGCCAGCTCGGGCCCGCCGCTGGCGACGATCCGGCCGCGCACGAGGACGTGGACGCGGTCAGGCCGGAGCTCGGTGAGTAGGCGGTTGTAGTGGGTGATCGCCAGCACGCCGAGGCCGGTCTCGTTCGTCAAGTCCTCCACGCGGCGGGCGCACGCGCGCAGGGCGTCGATGTCGAGTCCGGAGTCGAGCTCGTCGAGCACGACGATGCCCGGCTCGAGCACGGCGAGCTGCAGCGTCTCGTTGCGCTTCTTCTCGCCGCCCGACAGATCGACGTTGAGCGGCCGGTCGAGGAACCGCTCGTCGAAGCCGATCCGGGCCGCCTCCGCTTCCAGACGCTGGCGCAGATCGGTCGGCGGAGCACCGCGTGCCGCCAGCGCCTCGGCGAGCGCGTCCTCGAGCAGTACGCCCAGCACCTCGGTCGAGTACTGCATGACGAGGTGCAATCCGGCCAATGCCCGCTCCCACGCCGGCATCGCGAGGACGTCGCGCCCGTCGAGCGTGACCGAGCCGGCGAGCACCTCGTAGCCCGGGCGGCCCATGACGATCCCCGACAGCGTCGACTTGCCCGCACCGTTCGGACCCATCACCGCGTGCACCTCGCCCGAGCGCACCGCCAGGTCGATCCCGTGGAGGATCTCGCGCCCGCCGGCGGATGCGCGCAGGCCGGAGACGACGAGCTCCATCAGCCGACCTCCACGACGATCTCGTCGCCGTCGATGCGCGCCGTGTACACCGGCACGGGCTGGGTCGCCGGCAGCGTCAGCGGCTCGCCGGTCTCGAGGGAGAACGTGCTGCCGTGCTTCCAGCACTCGATCTCCCGCTCGTCGCAGAGGACCTCGCCCTCGGAGAGCGACACGTCGGCGTGGCTGCAGCGGTCGCCGATCGCGTAGACGTCGCCGCCGATGCGCACGACGCAGATCCGGTGGCCGTCGACGTCGATCCGCTTCGCGGAGCAGTCCGCCAGCTCGGCCAGCGCCAGCTTGGTGAGCGTGGCCATCAGCCGTCCCGCCGATCGAGCTTCGCCGCGACCTGGTCCCGCATCTCGGCCGCCAGGCCCGGCACGGGCAGCTGGGTGAGCACCTCGTCGAAGAACCCGAGCACGATCAGGCGCTCGGCGACACCCGGAGGCACGCCGCGACTCTCCAGGTAGAAGCGCTGGTCCTCGTCGACGGGGCCGACCGCGGACGCGTGGCTGCAGCGGACGTCGTTCGTCTCGATGTCGAGGTTCGGCACGCTCTCCGCCCACGCGCCGTCCGAGAGCTTCAGGTTCCGATTCGTCTGGAACGCGTTCGCGCCCTTCGCTTCGGGCCCGATGTGGATCAGCCCGGTGTAGACACTGCGGGCGCGGCCCTGCACGGCACCCTTGAACAGCAGGTTGCTCGTCGTCTTCGGCGCGACGTGGTCCTGCAGCGTGCGGAAGTCGTGCATCTGATGCGCCTCGCCGAAGTAGACCGCGATCTGGCGCGCCTCGGCGCCGGGTCCGTCGAGGCGGCTCTCGGACCGGACGCGGGCGTAGTCGCCGCCGAGCGCGACCGAAGCGATCAACGTGTTCGAGTCGCGTTCGCCGCGGGCGAGCTGGTGGCCGATCTGCCACGCCTTCGGCCCGAGGTCGTTGACGGCGACGTAACGCAGCCGTGCCGCTGGTGCGGCGCGCAGCTCGACGAGCGGCACGACGAGCGCGGCGACGTCGTCGGAGGCGAACCGCTCGACGACCGTGGCCTCGCTGTCGGGGCCGGCGTCGACGAGCAGGCGGGGGAAGGCGGCGGCGCCGTCGCCGTGGACACGGTGGGTGACGACGATCGGCTCGGTCAGCGTGACGCCTGCCGGCACGTGCACGACGTACGGCTGCGAGAGGGCGTCGTTCCACGCGGCGAAGACGTCCGGGGCCGGGCCCTCGGCGCTGCCGAGGCGGCGCTCGTCGACGTCCGCGGCCGGGCGGACCGTGACGCGTGGGTCACCCCGGTGAACCTCGATCGAGACCTCGTCCGGCGCCGGCCGGAAGCGATCGAGGTCGAGCTCCTCGATGCGGCTGTAGCGCCAGATCTCCTCCTCGGTGGAGGGCAGATCGGCGGCAGCGGCCTGCTCGGCGGCGCGTTCCCGGCGGGCCCGCAGCCAGTCCGGTCCGTCGAGCGCGCGGGCGGCGTCGACCGAGAGACCAGGCACGACGGAATTCTACTATCCGCGTAGTGGGAATTATCGCTTGCGGCGGAAGCGGCGCTTCTTCCGGCCCTTCTCGTCGAGCTCGGCGAGGACCGATGGGCCGACGGAGTTGATGATGTCCTCGGCCTGGTCCAGCACTGCGGCGGCGGAGCCGTCGTCGAGTCCGGGGACCTCGTCGGTGGGACCCGTGCGCGGCAGCGAGCCGACCTCCCACGCAGCGTCGATCCGGCGGCGCTCGTAGGCCGGGCAGGGGTCCGGGCAGCGCCATGGCGCGTCCGGCGCCAGGTCGAGATTGCACTTCTTCACCGTCTCGCCGTTGGCGTAGGTGCGGCTCTCGAAGTTGCGGCACTCCTCGCGCATCGCCATGCGCGCCATTCTGCCGGGCGCAGCGACGTCAGACACACCGGCGGCGCGTGCCGTTCCGTCAGCCGACGGAACCCTCCATCTGCAGCTCGATCAGCCGGCTCCACTCGACGGCGTACTCCATCGGCAGCGTCCGGGTGACGGGCTCGATGAAGCCGTTGACGATCATCCCCATCGCCTGCTCTGCCGAGAGCCCGCGGCTCATCAGGTAGAAGAGCTGCTCGTCCGCGATCTTGGAGACGGTCGCCTCGTGGCCGATCTCGGCGTCGCGCTCGCCGACCTCCATGTACGGCAGGGTGCGGCTCGTCGAGTCCTCGTCGAGGATCAGCGCGTCGCACTGGACGTGGCTCTTGCAGCCGTGCGCGCCTTCGTCGACACGCACGAGGCCGCGGTACGTCGTGATCCCGCCGTCCTTCGAGATCGACTTGGAGACGATCTTCGACGACGTCTCCGGCGCGGCGTGGATCATCTTCGCCCCGGCGTCCTGGTGCTGGCCCTCGCCGGCGTACGCCACCGACAGCACCTCACCCGTCGCCTTCGGCCCGACGAGGAACACCGACGGATACTTCATCGTCAGCTTCGAGCCGATGTTGCCGTCGATCCACTCCATGTGGCCTTCGGCCTCGACGCGGGCCCGCTTGGTCACCAGGTTGTAGACGTTCGGGCTCCAGTTCTGGATCGTCGTGTAGGTCACGCGGGCGCCGGGCTTGACGACGATCTCGACGACGGCGGAGTGCAGCGAGTCGCTCGTGTACACGGGAGCGGAGCAGCCTTCGATGTAGTGCACCTTGGCGCCCTCGTCGGCGATGATCAGCGTCCGCTCGAACTGGCCGGCGTTCTCGGAGTTGATCCGGAAGTAGGCCTGGAGCGGCATCTCGCACTCCACGCCCGGTGGGACGTAGATGAACGAGCCGCCGGACCACACGCTGGAGTTGAGCGCAGCGAACTTGTTGTCGCCGGGCGGGATGACCGTGCCGAAGTACTTCCGGACGATCTCCGGGTGCTCCCGCAGCGCGGTGTCCATGTCGCTGAACAGGATCCCCCGTCGCTCCAGATCCTCCCGATTCCGGTGGTACACGACCTCGCTCTCGTACTGCGCGGTGACGCCGGCGAGGTACTTGCGTTCGGCTTCGGGGATGCCGAGCTTCTCGTAGGTCGCCTTCATCTGCTCGGGCAGCTCGTCCCACTCGTCGACCTGCCGGTCGGTGGGGCGGATGTAGTAGAAGATGTCCTGGAAGTCGATGTCCGGCATGTTCACGGCGAACCACGGCGCCATCGGCTTGCGCTCGAACAGCCGCAGCGATCGCAGGCGGAACTGGCGCATCCACTCCGGCTCGCCCTTCCACCAGGACATCTGGTCGACGACGTCGGCGCTCAGGCCCTTCTCGGGCTTGAAGACGTAGTCCTCCTCGTCCGCCCAGCCGAGCTTGTACTTGCTCAGATCGAGATCGAGGGAGGTCATCGGCGGTCACCGTCCCGGCGGGCGCAGGCGGACATTTGCACTACGGCCATAGTAACAATTCGGTCCGGAGATGCCACCGGGAGCGATGTGGCGAAGAAGTGGTTGGATCCCAACCACTTCTGCGGCACGTCGGCCTTTGCGATGCGGGTGCCCCGGCGCGGCCCCGGATCAGGACGCCGGGCTGCCCACCGCCACCGCGGTGGCCGGCGGCACGTGAGAGACCGGCTCGACCGCCACCCCACGCCCCGCGGTCACCGCTGGCGCCGCACCGGGACGCGGATTCAGCACGTCGGCGAAGGTCGCGTAGAGCGTCAGCGCGTACGCCGCGATCACGATCGACAGCGCCGCCCACGCCGTCGCCGGCCAGCTCACGTGGCGCGTCGCCAGGAACGCGGCCACGAGCCCGGGCACGACCACGGTTCCGGCGGCGCGCACCCACAGCGACCACGGGGGCGACCCGACGGCGCGCTCCCTGCGGACCGCGTCGAGCGCAGCCAACGCAGCGAGCGCCACCACGACGCAGACCGCGGCGACGATCGCGGCGACCCACACCCACGTCGGCCACTCCCCGGGCCCGTCGTCGTCGACGCGGAACGGTGCTGCGGTACCGAGGTACGCACCGGCCGTGAGGGCGACCGCACCGATCCGGTGCCGGCCGCGCATCCACGACGTCCCGGCGATGGCGACGATCACGGCAGCGCCGGCGAGGAGCAACGCGGCCGGCCGGAACGAGTCCCAGGCCGTACCGACGACCCGCCCAGGGACGGGCCGGTCCTCCTGGTCGAGCACGCCACCGAAGACGATGCCGGCGACGGCGACGACGATCGTCGCCGGGAACCAGATCTGCTCCCGCAGCGAACCTGCCCGGCCCTGGCGGTACTGCTCGCGCCACAGCCAGGCCGCGGTGCAACCCAGCGCGACTGCGGCGAGGAACAGCAGCGCGTAACGCGATCCGGCGGCCCACAGGACGTTCAGCACCACGGCCGCCGCCACGACGCCTCCGACCACCTGTAGCCGACCGGGCCACTCAGACCTCCGCCGCCGTCGTTCCCGCGCCTCCGCGGCATCCTTCGACGCCCACCGCGCGCCGAAGGCGAACACCGCCACTCCGCCCACGAAGACGAGCGCCTGGTAGACGGTGGGTGCCTTCCACGCGTCCACTCGCTGCCAGAACGTCGTCTGCAACGCACCAGCCGCGACGGCGGTGACGAACAGGCCGCGCCGCACGCTGAGGGCGAAGAACAGGATCGCCAGGTAGATCGGCTTGAGCAGGGAGACGACGCCACGGCCGAACACGGCGACCGGCGAAGCGCCGTCGGGCCGCAGCGCCCCGAACGCGACGAGGCCGACCCGCATCCCCATGCCGACCTGCCGGCGATCACCGAGCGCCTTCGGTCGTTCGAGGCCAGTGTCGTACCTCGCGATGCAGTCCTCGAGGTCGTCGGGATGCGCCGGCGCGGCCGGCTTCCAGTTCGGATCCGGCTCGTGGTTCGTCCCGAACACGACCGGCAGCTCGGCGGCGAGCACCTCCTCGTGGAGGCGAGTCGTGACGGCCTGCTGCAGGGCAGCCGCCGCCTCCTCTCGCGCCGCAGCATCGCTCGTGGCCAGCGCAGCGCGCAGCTTGTCCTCGAGCTTCTGGCCCTTCCAGATCGTCTCCGTGAAGTGCGTGGTCCACGCCTCGGGGTTGCCCATGCCGGGCGGCGCGGCGGTGATGGCCTGGTGCGCCAGCCGCACGGCCTCGTCCGCGCCGGCGGCGCCTGTGGCGAGGCGCTCCGGGCTGACGAGGAGGTCCACGAGCGTGGCCGCTGCATCGAGCCGGCCCCACATCCAGTCGTTCGCCCGCCACTTCGCCGAGAGAAAGGCGGCGAAGTTGCCCATCTCGTCACCGCACAACTTGTCGCTCGGGCGCAACGGGTCGTCGTCGTGGAGACCGCCGGCGGGAAGCGCCGCGTCCACGAGGCGGTGATCGGAGTCGGTCAGCGCCCGCTCGGCCTCCCGGGCCGTCCGCTCGGCGCGGAGCGCGAGCAGTGCTTTGAACCGGGGCTGCACCGGCGTCGGGGCGCGGCCCGAGAGCTGGACGAACTCGATCCGGTTCTCGGACGGCCCGACGAGCTGGAGCGGCAGGACCAGGCGCGTCACAGCAGCCAGGGCCGCCTCCATCAGCCCGTCCAGGCGTTCCTGGGCGACGACCTGCTCGAGGATGCGGAACGGCACGGTCGCGGGCCGCCGCTCGCGAGCCGGGCTGCGGAGGCGACCGGCGGCGCCGAGACGCTGCGCGTGCTCGACCAGCTCGGCCCACAGCCGCGGTCGCAGATCCACGCCGGTCGCCGGCGGCTTGCCGGACAGCTGCTGCACGAACGCCGGGAAGCCGTACTCCCCCTGGTCCGTTGCCAGCGCCTCGCCGACCCGGCCGGCGAGGTCAGAGGGCACGAGCCACGGCGTGTCACCGGCCTGTTCTCGGGCCCACTCGTCCACCGGGGCCGGCCCGGCGGCGCGCAGGCTGGTCGCCGAGCGGACCCACCGCTCCAGCTCGCGCCGCTCCATCAGCTCGACGATCGCCCGAGCGCGGTAGCCGCTCGCCTTCAGCGCGCCGACCTCGTCCATCGACCCGTCGGCCCCGCTCTCCCAGCCCACGTCCGCCGTCCACCGCTCGATGTCTCGTGCCCAGGACACGAGCACGAGGGCCGCCTCCTCGAGGCACACGGCCGAGCGCCAGATCGGCTCGCTCCCACTGCGCCCGGCACGGCACAGCGCCTCGCACACCAGTGCCCGCAGCGGGCGTCCGGCGGTGGCCTCGAGCCGGTCCAGGGTCCGCCGGTTCGCCGTCGGCCGCCCCGCGCCGATCGACTCGGGATGCTGCAGCGCGTCGACGATCCGCCCGGCGACGATGTCGGCGCGGACCTTGTCGAGCTCGACCAACCGCCGATCGACGTTCTCCTGGAGGCGGAGGAACGAGTCCGCGCTCAGGTCGACGCCGCCGCGCTCGGAGTCGAGGTACTCACCGAAGACGGCTTCCAGCGCCAGGCGCCGCCGTTCGGCGATGTCGTTGACCAGCGCCAGCTCGTCGATGTCCGCGAGCAGGGACTCCTGGCCGAACCGGGCGCCGAGCGTCCGGATGCCCGCCTTGATCGCCCGCGGCGACCCGAGCCCGGCGATGCGTTCGCGCAGCGTCGACGGCTGGCGCGGCCCGACCCGCGCGCCGGGCGCCGGCTCCGCCTCGAGCTGCAGCGTGTCGCCCCCCGATTGGCTCATCGCCGGCGGGCTGGGGTGCATGTAGACGAGCCGCCGTGCGGTCGGCCCGTCAGCAGGTGCCGCGGCGACAGCGCGGATCGCGGCCGTGACGGGGATGTTGTCCAGGACGCCGCCGTCGATCACCGCCTGCGGCGCCACCCGTCCGGGCGGGCGCGGCGCCTCGAACGTGCCGGTGAAGTCGAGCGCGTCGATGACCTCGTCCCGGCGCGGCACCGGCAGACCGACGGCGATGCTCGCCGGCTCGAAGGCGAACGGGAACGACGATGTCGTGCGGGCGGCCATCGCCAGCCGCGCCAGCGCCGCCTCCCGCTCGGCGTCCTCGATCGGATGGAAGTCGGTGCGCACGAGGCCATGACGGAAGCGGAACTGCGCGGACGAGCGCTGGTCCTCGATCGTGGTCGAACGGTTGAGGCGGACCGAGGTGCGGACCGGCTCGAACAGCGTCGCCGTCAACACCAGTTCGACGCGCTCGGCGATCGGGACGTGCTGCGTGCTATCGCGCTCGGCGTAGAGCCGGCGGAGCTCGTCGCGCAGCTGCACGTAGAAGTAGCCGTCGCCGTCCATCAGCGACGGCGGCCGCCGCGCCCGGCTGCGCGCGTCGCGCGCGTCGGAGAGCGGCGCGCTCCCCCGGCGGGCGTCGTCCTCGGCCCGATGGCCGCTCGTCGTGGCCCTGCTGAGCGCTTCGATGTCGCCGATCCGGATCCACAGATCGCGCAACCGGGCGATGTCGATGCCGTACACCTGGCACGCGGCGTACACCGCGCCGTTCAGACCACCCGCACTGGCGCCGGTGAGCACGTCGACGATCACCTGCTCCCGGTAGCCCGCCAGCTTCAGCAGTGCCTGGTACGTCGGGTGCTCGTCGCGCCGCATCCGCTCGATCTCGGATACGGCCCCGCCGATCCACACCGCGAGGCTCACCCCCCCGCGCATCGCCAAGGCGAGGCGCAGCTCCTCGCGGTTCCGGTCCGCAACTGGCTGCACGTCCGGCGCTGTCATCGTCACCACCCCCCAGCTACCGAGCGCGTGACGCTACTGCCGGATACGCAGTCGGTCAGCCTTCCTCGTCCAACTGGCGGGCCCGGGCCAATGCCTCATCCACCGGCAGTCCCGCGGTCGCGGCCAACCAGCACGCCACGGGCGCGGCCTGGCGGTGCGACGCGTGAGCCGCGTGCGCGGCGAGGGCGAGCAACGTCTCGACGTCCGCGACGGGCGGCGGATCGACGGCGAGCGCGGCGGCGTAGCGCTCGATCCAGGTGAGCGCGGTGGGTTCGACATCGGACACGTCGCAATCTTGCTACGCGTCAGCCGCGACGGGTTCGAGCCGCGCTGGGACGTGCTTGTGCCACGGGGTGCCGGCCAGCCAATCGCGCTCGTCGCCAGCCGTGAGCTCGTTCGGCGCGACACCGGTCCGGGTCGACCGGCCGTCGCCGTCGGCCTCGTCGAGGCCCATGCCGTTGGGCAACGACACGTGGCCGGGCTGCATCGTCTCGGACACCTCGACGATCACCTCGGCGCTCCCGCGCTTCGTGCTCAACCGGGCCAGCCCGCCCTCGACGAGGCCGATCCGCTGCGCGTCGATCGGGCTGACGCGCAACGCCCCCAGCGGATCGCGCTTGCGCCACGCCGGGTCGCGCAGGATGGTGTTCGCCGTGAACGACCGCCGCTCCCCGGCGGAGAGCACGAAGGGGAACGCCGGGTCGCGCGCCGAGGGCTCCTCGGCGACGAGCCCGCCGATCTGCTCGAGCAGTTCGGGGATGGCGAGCTGCACCCGCCCCTCCGTAGCGCGCACGCGGCGCCACGACTCGTCCGCCTCGTCGACGGTGAACACGAGCCCGGACGGGCTGGCGAGGATCGCCTCGAACAGCCGCTCGCCGGGTTCGAGGCGCTCCCCGGAGAAGCCGGCGCGGGCCAGCGACTGCGGGTTCGCCAGCGCGCAGCGGTGCGCGGCGCCCCAGAGGACGGCAGCGGACGCGGCCCCACCCGGGAGCGTCGGGCCGAGCGTGCGGTAGAGGACAACGGGAGCGAGCGCGCCGAGCGCCGGATCGGCAGCGGTCGCGGCGAAGAACGCCTCGGCGAACTCTGCCCGGCCGCGCTCGACGGCCGCGCGCAGGGGAGCGAGCTTCTCGGCGGGCAGGAGTCCGGCGGCTTCGACGAGGCGGGCGTGGATCTCCGGTTCGGGGAGCACGCCCGGCGGAGGGTCGAGCAACGGTCGGCGGAGGTGGAAGACGTTGTGCGGGAAGTCGAAGTTGAAGAACGTCGCCTCCCACTTCTCGAACTGCGTCGGCGCGGGCAGCACGTAGTCGGCGAGCCGGGCCGTCTCCGTCATCGCCACGTCGATCACGACCAGGACGTCGAGCGCCTGCAGCGCCTCCCGCATCCGCGCCGTGTCCGCCAGCGAGTGGGCCGGGTTCCCGCTCTCGACGATCATCGCCCGGTAGCGCGCCGGGTGCTCGGTGAGGATCTCGTCGGGGATGACGTTGCACGGCACGAGACCGCCGATGATCCGGGCGCCCACGACCGGGCTGCGCCGCTCCGACCCGTTCGCCCGCGCGCCGTCCGACCGGGCGAGCGCGACGAGGCTCGACGGCAGGTACTGCGCGCCCGGCTTGGCGAGGTTGCCGGTCAGGAGCCAGACGAGCTTCTCGAGGTAGCTGGCCAGCGTCGAGTGCCGGTTCATCTGGATCCCCAGGTCCTCCGCCACCGCCACACTCCCGGCGTCGGCGATCCGTCGCGCTGCGCCGCGCAACTCGCTCTCGGCGATGCCGCAGCGCTCGGCGAACAGCGCCACGGGCACCACGGCGAGCTCCCGCTCCACGTCGTCGAGCCCGGCGGTGTGCGCGACGAGCCAGGACCGGTCGAGGAGACCCTCCTGCACGATCACCGCGGCGAGCGCTGCGAGGCACCAGGCGTCGGTGCCGGGGCGGACGGCGAGGTGGATGTCGGCGAGCTCCGCGGTCTCGCTGCGGCGCGGGTCGATCACGACCAGTGCTCGTGCCGGGTCGCGGGCGATCTCCTTCAGCGTCGTCCGCGCCCGCGGGAGGCCGTGCGACTGGTACGGGTTCTTGCCGACGAACAGCGCGACCTCTGCGTGCTCGAAGTCGCCGCGCACGACGCCGGCGCCGAACAGCCGCCCGTTGACCCAGATCTCGCCGGTCTTCTCCTGGGCGAGCGCGTTCGAGCGGTACCGCGCGCCGAAGGCGCGCAACGTCGCGCCGCTGTAGGCCCCGCCGAGGTGGTTCCCCTGCCCTCCCCCGCCGTAGTAGAAGATCGCCTCTCCACCGTGGGTGTCACGCACCGCCAGCAGCCGCTCGGCGACCTCGCGGATCGCGGTGTCCCAGTCGACCTCCTCGAACGAGCCGTCGGGCCGCCGGCGCAGCGGCGCCGTCAGCCGGTTCCGTCCGTTCTGGTAGTGATCGAGGCGCAGCGCCTTCTCGCAGGTGTAGCCCTTCGAGGACGGATGGGCCTTGTCGCCGCGAATGCGCTCGAAGCGCCGCCCGTCGTCGCCGCCGAGGCGCACCTCGATGCCGCAGTTGCACTCGCAGAGAATGCAGGCGGTCTGGTGCCAGGTGTCGTCCGCGCTCGTCACGCAGAGCAACCTAGGCCAGGTCCGTTGCGTCAAGCAACGGTGGCCCTCGTCACACCGCTTCGGCTGCTCCTGGACGCGTCCAGCCCGGCCCGGGGCGGACGCGGATCTCGCGGTTGCCGAGCGGCTCGCCGCAGTGCGTGCAGACGAGCGCCGGCGACGTGTCGTGGTCACAGGCGGTGTGGCGGACGATCCCTGGTGGGCCGTCGGGGCTGAGGTACTTGTCTCCCCAAGCCATCAGCGTGAGCAGCACGGGGTACAGGTCGCGGCCCATGTCGGTGAGGACGTACTCGTAGCGCTCCGGATGTTCCTGGTACCGCCGGCGTTCGAGCACGCCGCGATCGACCAGCGTCGCCAGCCGGTCGGCGAGCACGTTGCGAGCGACACCGAGGTTCGCCTGGATGCCGTCGAAGCGGCGGTTGCCGAACGTGATGTCGCGGATCACGAGCAGCGTCCACCACTCCCCGATGACGTCGAGCGCGCGGGCGATCGAGCAGTCGAGGTGGTCCAGGCTCGTCCGCTTCATGGAGGGCCAGCGTACGGCCCCCGCAGCAGCGTCGCGCTCAGTCGAGCTCGATGAAGATGCACTCGCCCGGGCAGGACTCCGCGGCGTGGATCGCCTGGCGGTGCAGGCGGTCCGGGACCCAGGCGAGGCTGGCGGAACCGCCGGGGTCGTTGAGCACCTCGCCCAGCTCGGACACGTAGGCGATGCCGTCCTCGAGTTGCACGAACACGTCGGGGCAGTGGTCGAGGCACAGGCCATCGCCGGTGCACAGGTCCTGGTCGATCCACACCCGCACGCGGTGCAAGCTACAGGGGCCGGGCCGGGCTACAGCGAGCCGGCCGCCGCGACCCCCTACCCTGACCGCGTGCCGCCCGCTCTCCCGCCCCCTCCCGTCGCGAAGCGGGTCCCGCACGTGTGGAAGCGCGCCTCGGGCCCGGTCGAGGACCCGTGGGCCTGGCTGCGGGACCGGGACGACCCGGACACGATCGCCTACCTCGAGGCCGAGAACGCCTACGCCGACGCGTGGTTCGAGCGGCTGGCCGACCTGCGCGAGCAGATCTTCGGCGAGATCAAGAGCCGCACGCAGGAGACCGACCTCTCCGTCCCCGTGCAGCACGGCCCCTGGTGGTACGTGTCGCGGACCGTCGAGGGCCTCGACTACCCGATCCACTGCCGCGGCACGACCGCGGAGACGGCCACCGAGCACGTCCTCCTCGACCAGAACGCCGAGGCGGTGGGCCACGCGTTCTTCGACCTCGGCGCGTTCGACGTCAGCCCCGACCACCGCCGCCTGGCCTGGTCCGCCGACGTCAGCGGCGGCGAGCGGTTCACGATGCGCATCCGCGACCTCGACACCGGGACGGACCTGGACGACGTACTGGAGGACACCTACTACTCCACCGCGTGGTCGGCGGACAGCGAGCACCTCTTCTACACACGCCCCGACGCGGCGGTGCGGCCGCACCAGATCTGGCGGCACCGGATCGGCACGCCGCAGGCCGACGACGTGCTCGTCTGGCAGGAGGACGACGAGCAGTTCTTCCTTGCCGTCGAGCTGACCCGGTCGGAGCGGTACATCGTGCTCAGCGCGGGCAGCTCGACCACGTCCGAGGCCCGGATCGTCCCCGCCGGCGAGCCGTCCGCGGAGCCGGTCCTCGTCCGGGCCCGCGAGCACGAGGTGGAGTACACGCTCGACGACTGGGGCGACCGGTTCGTCGTGCTGACGAACCTCGAGGCCGAGGACTTCCGCGTCGTCACCGCGCCGCTCGACGCGCCGGGCACGTGGGAGGAGCTGGTGCGACACGAGCGGGGCCGGCGGATCACGCAGGTGGAGGCATTCGCCGGACACCTCCTGCTCCACGAGTGGGCGGAGGCGCGGGAGCGGATCCGGGTCCTGTTCCGCGACGGAGGCGAGCGGGCGCTGACCTTCGAGGACGAGGTGCACTCGGTGGGCATCGGCGCAAATCCCGACTTCGCCACGGGCACGGTCCGCTTCGGCTACGAGTCGCTCGTCACCCCATTGACCGTGTTCGACGAGGACGTCCGCAGCGCGGAACGGACGATGCGCAAGCAGACGCCCGTCCTCGGCGTCGACCTCTCTCGCTACCGCTCGGCGCGCACCTGGGCCGAAGCGGCCGACGGCCAGCGTGTCCCCGTCGACGTGGTGTGGCACGAGGCCACCCCGATCAACGCCACGGCACCGCTCAGCCTCTACGCCTACGGGGCGTACGAGTCGAGCCTGCCGCCGTGGTTCTCGATCGCCCGCCTGTCACTGCTCGACCGTGGTGTCGTCTGGGCGCTCGCGCACCCGCGCGGCGGGGGTGAGCTCGGTCGGCGGTGGTACCTCGACGGCAAGCTCGGCAAGAAGCGGAACACGTTCACCGACGTGATCGCCGCCGCGGAGCACCTCGTCGCCGACGGGTACGTCGCCCCGGGCCGATTGTCGGTCCGCGGCGGGAGCGCCGGCGGGTTGATGGTCGGCGCGGTCGTGACCATGCGCCGCGCGCTGTTCCGCGCCGCGATCGCTGAAGTGCCCTTCGTGGACGTGGTCACCACGATGCACGACCCGACGCTGCCGCTGACCGTCATCGAGTGGGAGGAGTGGGGTAACCCGGACGATCCGGAGATGGAGGCGTACCTCGCCTCGTACTCGCCGTACGACAACGTCGCCGCTGCGCCCTATCCCGCGCTGTACGTCACGTCCGGCCTGAACGATCCGCGGGTCAGCTTCCACGAGCCGGCGAAGTGGGTCGCCAAGCTGCGCGCCACCGCCACGGGCCATGCCCCGCTGCTGTTCCGGACGGAGCTGGTCGCCGGCCATGGCGGACCGTCCGGCCGCTACCCCGCCTGGCGGGACGAGGCCCGCGCCCTCGCCTTCCTGCTCCACGAGCTCGGCGCCGCGAGCACCACCTGATCCGCTTCACGCCACGGCGGCGATCACGGCCAAGGCGATCAGCACGGCGTTGCGGACGAGCGTGCCCGGGCCGATCGAGCGCGTCGAGAGGCGCCCGAAGCAGGCACACGGCGGGCGCCGTCCCTGTGCCAGGCGCACGCCGACGAGCACGGTGAACACCGTGATCAGGCCGGCGGCGACCCAGGCCGCCAGGGGACGGGCCACGCCACCGGCCAGCAACGATCCGAGCCCGACCTCGACCCAGGGCACCACCGGCACGGCCCACGACGGCGCCCCGAGCTCGGCCGCCTGAGCCGGCCACGCCGGAGAGAACAGCTTCGCCGCACCCGAGGCGAGCAGGACGACGCCGACGACCACAGCGGCGACCGTTGCCACTAGCTGTGGGCCAGGAACCGCCCGAGCGAGCCCCGGAAGAACAGCAACGGGTGCACCTCGAAGTCCTCGACGTGGTCGAGCGCGACGACGCGGCCGAGGACGAACCAGTGGTCGCCCATCTCGTGGACGGCCTCGATCCGGCAGTCGATCCACGCGATCGCCCCGTCGAGGATCGGCGATCCGAGTGGCGACGGGTGCCAGGGCACGCCCTCGAACTTGCCCAGTCCGGTCTTGGCGAAGTGCCAGCACAGCTCGCCCTGCTCGGCGCCGAGGACGTTCACGCAGAACGCCCCGGACGGCTCGATCCCCGGCCAGCTGTCGGAGTCCTTCGCCGCGAGGAAGCCGACGAGCGGCGGGTCGAGCGACACCGACGTGAACGACCCGATGGTCAGCCCGGACGGCTCGCCACCGTCGAGCCCGGTGACGACCGTGACCCCCGTCGGGAAGTGGCCGAGGACCTTGCGGAACCGGGCCTGGTCGATGTCCGGCACGCGCCGGAGGGTAGCCGGGAGGCATCCGTACGGGCCCGGTGCCGGTGGCGATCCCGACGGCGCCGCCGGTACACTCGACCGCCGCCCGCGTGCGCCGGGCCACCGCCCGTTCCTGGAGCCCTGCTGATGTCCGAGACCACCCTCGCCGCCGACACCGGTCGCCCCACCGGCTCGCGACCCGCCAACCGCCTGCGCGCCGAGGGGCGCGTGCCGGCGGTCGTCTACGGCCAGGGGATGGAACCAGTCGCCGTCTCGGTCGATCGGCGGGAGCTGCGCCAGGCACTGTCCGGCCCGGCCGGAGTGAACGCCCTGATCAGCCTGACGGTCGACGGCGCGACCCACCCCACGATCGTCAAGCAGCTCGATCGGCATCCGCTGCGGCGCACGGTCATGCACGTCGACTTCCTGAAGGTCAACCTCGACGAGGACATCGAGGTCGCCGTGCCACTCACCCTGGTCGGCGAGGCGAAGGCCGTGCTCTCGGAAGGCGGCCTGGTCGACCCGGCCGTCGACACGATCACGGTCCGTACGCGTCCGAACACGGTGCCGAACGAGCTGCCGATCGACGTCTCCGAGCTGACGATCGGTGACGTCCTGCGCCTCTCCGACCTCCAGGTGCCGGCCGGCGTCGAGCTGGTCGACGATCCCGACATGGTGATCGTCACCGCGCTGGGCCAGGCCGCCGAGGAGGAGCCGGAGGTCGTCGAGGGCGAGGAGGAGGAGGAGGCCGCCGAAGGGGAGGCGGTGCCTGCCGGGGACGAGGGCGCCGCCGGCGCAGGCGAAGGCGGCGGCGGGGACGCCGACGCCGGCTGATCCGGGCCCGTGGCCCTGTTCGGGCGGAGTGCCGACCGGCCGGAACGGCGAGGCACACCGGCCGACCTGCTCGTCATCGGGCTCGGCAACCCGGGAGCGGAGTACGAGCGCAGCAGGCACAATGTCGGCGCCGAGGCCGTCGACCTGCTCGCCCGGCGCCACCACGCCACGCTGAAGCGGAGCAAGGAGCGCGCGCTCACCGCCGAAGTCACGATCGGTGGACGGCGCGTCGCCCTGGCCGAGCCGCTGACGTACGTCAACCTCTCCGGGGAAGCGGCGACGAAGCTGGTCCGCCGCTACGGCATCGCCGTTCCCCGCCAGCTCGTCGTCGTGCAGGACGAGCTCGACCTGCCGCCGGGGGTCGTGCGGGTCAAGGCCGGCGGTGGGCTTGCCGGTCACAACGGGCTCCGCTCGCTGACGCAGCACCTGAAGACGCAGGACTACCTGCGCGTCCGGATCGGCGTCGGCAAGCCGCCGTCGAAGGAGCGCGGCGCCGACCATGTGCTGCGCCGCATCCCCAAGCGCGAGCGGGACGCGCTGGACGTCGCCGTCGAGGTCGCCGCCGACGCCGTCGAGTGCATCGCCACCGAAGGGGTCGAGGCGGCGATGCGCGAGTTCAACGGCCGCCCCTGATCTGGATGGGTGTCGGTACCCTCGACGGTCGACCGATGAGCCTGCGTACCTTGCCTCCGCTGCTGCGCGACGAGCCTGCGCTCGCCCGAGTCATCGGGCGCGCCAGCAGCGTGCTCGCCGTCGCCGAGAGCGCCCGCCCGCTCGTCGTCGCCGGCCTGGCGACGCTGTCGGACAAGCGCCCGCTGGTGATCGCGCTGCCGACCGGTACCGCCGCGCAACGGCTGGCCGACGACCTCTCCGTGCTGCTCCCGCCGGATGCCGTCGAGCACTTCCCCGCCTGGGAGACGCTGCCGTTCGAGCGCGTCAGCCCCGCGGTCGAGACGATGGGCACCCGCCTGCGCGTCCTGTGGCGCCTGGCCGACCCGGCGCGCCACCCGCGGGTGATCGTCGCCGGCGTGCGCGCCCTCCTCCAACGCCTCGGGCCGGCCACCACCGAGGTCGAACCGGTCGTCGTCCGCCCGGGCGGCCGCCTCGACCCCGACGAGCTCGTCGCCGGTCTCGTCGCCCGCGGCTACCGGCGGGAAGAGCTCGTCGAGCACCGCGGCGAGGTGGCCCGGCGCGGCTCGATCGTCGACGTCTTCCCGTCCACGGCGGACGCGCCGATCCGCATCGACCTGTGGGGCGACGAGGTCGACCGCCTGACCGAGTTCTCCGTTCACGACCAGCGCTCGACGGACGCGCTGGCAGAGACGCTGATCTTCCCTGCCAGGGAGCTGCTGCCGAGCGAAGAGTTGCGCGAACGCGCCGCGAAGTTGGTCGCCACCGAGCCGTGGGGCCGGGAGCAGTGGGAGCGCTTCGCCGAGGGGCTCGTGTTCGACGGCATGGAGTCCTGGCTGCCCTGGCTGACCGACGACGAGCGGGCGCTGACCGACGTCGTCGGGGCGGACGCGCAAGTCGTGCTGGCCGAGCCGCGCCGCTTGCGCGACCGGGCGACGGAGGTGCTCGCCGACGAGGAGGACCTCGCCCGCAGCCTGGCGAAGACGTGGCAGGCCGACACCGAGCGCTTCCCGACCCTGCACCTCCCGCCCGAGCGGCTGCTGGAGCGCCTGGCCGGCAGCGCCCTGACGCTCGTGTCCGTCCCCGACTCGCCGGCGACGCCGCAGGTCACGACCGAGCGGTGGGAGCCCGCCGCCGGCGGTGGTGAGGCGCTGACCGGTCAGCTGCGCCGGCTGCTCGCCGCCGGCTACCGGGTCGTCGTCGCCGCCGAGGGCGAGGGCTCCGCCGGACGGCTGCACGAGCTGCTCGGCGAGCACGGCCTCGACCTGCCGGTGCGCGACGCGGACGCGCCGGAGCAGACCCGGCCCGGCGGCCGGATCGTCGTCGCGCCGTTGCACTCCGGAGCGATCCTCCCCGGCGTCCGCCTGGCCGTCCTCGCCGAGACCGACCTCACCGGCCGGCGCCGCACGCACCGCAGGCCACGGCCCCGGCGGCGGGCTGGCACCGGCGTCTTCGAGGACCTCCAGCCGGGTGACTACATCGTCCACTACCAGCACGGCGTGGGCCGCTACGGCGGGATGGTCAAGCGGGCCATCGGCGGTGTCGAGCGCGACTACCTCCTCCTGGAGTACAAGGCCGGCGACCGGCTCTACGTGCCGTCCGACCAGATCGACGCCGTGCGGAAGTACGTCGGCGGCGAGGCCCCGGCGCTCCACCGCCTCGGCGGCGCGGACTTCGAGCGGGCCAAGAGCCGGGTGCGCGCCGCGGTGCGGGAGATCGCCCAGGAGCTCGTCGTCCTCTACCAGCGGCGGATCCACGCGCCCGGCATCCCCTACGGCCCGGACACGCCGTGGCAGCACGAGATGGAGGAGGCGTTCCCGTACGTGGAGACGCCGGACCAGCTGCAGGCGATCCGGGACGTGAAGGAGGACATGCAGGAACCGCACCCGATGGACCGCCTGCTGTGCGGCGACGTCGGGTTCGGCAAGACCGAGGTCGCCATCCGCGCCGCGTTCAAGGCGATCCAGGCCGGCAAGCAGGTCGCCGTGCTCGTGCCGACGACGCTGCTCGCCCGCCAGCACACGGACACGTTCGCCGACCGGTTCCGGGGATACCCGATCCGGGTCGAGATGCTCTCCCGCTTCCTGACTCCCGGCGAGGCGCGCCAGGTGCTCGACGGCCTGGCCGACGGGACGGTCGACTGCGTCATCGGCACCCACCGGCTGCTCCAGGAGGGCGTCCGGTTCAAGGACCTCGGCCTGCTGGTGATCGACGAGGAGCAGCGCTTCGGCGTGCAGCACAAGGAGTCGATCAAGCAGCTGCGCACCGACGTGGACGTGTTGACGATGTCCGCCACACCGATCCCGCGCACACTCGAGATGAGCCTGACCGGCATCCGCGACCTGTCGCTGATCCAGACGCCACCGGCGGACCGGCAGCCGATCCTGACCTACGTCGGCGAGTACGACGAACGGGCGGTCGCCGAGGCGGTGCGTCGGGAGCTACTGCGCGAGGGCCAGGTGTTCTACATCCACAACCGGGTGCAGACGATCGACCGCGCCGCGGAACGGCTGCGCGAGCTCGTGCCCGAGGCGCGCATCGCCGTCGCCCACGGGCAGCTCGACGAGGGAACGCTCGAGCGCGTCGTCGTCGACTTCTGGGAGGGCGAGTACGACGTCCTGGTCTGCACGACGATCATCGAGTCGGGCATCGACATGCCCACGGTGAACACGCTCGTCGTCGAGCGCGCCGACCTGCTCGGGCTCGGCCAGCTCCACCAGCTGCGCGGCCGGGTCGGGCGCAGCGGCCAGCGGGCCTACGCGTACCTCTTCCACCCGCCGGACCGAGTGCTCACGGAGGAGGCGTACGAACGGCTGCGCACGATCGGCGAGGCGACCGAGCTGGGCTCCGGGTTCAAGATCGCGATGCGCGACCTCGAGATCCGCGGCGCCGGCAACCTGCTCGGCGCCGACCAGAGCGGGCACATCGCCGCTGTCGGCTACGACCTCTACTGCCAGATGGTCACCGAGGCCGTGGCCGAGATGAAGGGCGAGGTGGTCCGCCCCCCGGCCGAGGTGAAGCTCGACGTGCCGACCGACGCCCACCTCCCACCGAGCTACGTCGCCAAGGAGGAACTGCGGCTCGAGGCGTACCGCCGCTTGGCCGCCGTCACGACGCATCCCGAGGTGGACGACATCCGCGCCGAGTGGGAGGACCGCTACGGGCCGGTCCCGCCGCCGGCCGAGGCGCTCCTCACCGTCGGCCACCTGCGGGCGGAGTGCTTCCGGCTCGGGCTGCGCGACGTGGCCATCACCAGCGGGCAGGCCCGCCTCGGGCCGATCACGTTGAAGGCCTCGGAGGCGCTGCGCCTGCGACGGATCTCCCGCGACGCGCTGTACAAGGAGGGCCAACAGCAGCTCGTGCTGCCGCTGCGGCGCGGCGTCGAGCCCGCCGCCCACCTGCTCGACGCGCTCGGCCAGCTGTTCCCTGCCGAGTCGCGCCCCGCACCGGATGCTCCCGCGCCGGTAACGTCCGCCCCGTGACCACCCGCCGCTGGCTGGCCGGCGTGGTCGCCGCAGCCGTCGTCCTCGCCTCTTGCGGTTCGTCGGGCCCGACCGCGGCGACCGTGAACGGCGAGGACATCCCCCGCTCCGACTTCGAGGACGACCTCGACGCGCTCGCCGGGCTGGACGGGGTCGTGTCCCAGCCCGTGCCGCAGAACGGCAGCTGGTCGGGCGACGACGTCCGCTTCTGGCTCGGCGTGGCGATCGAGAACGAGCTGAAGCTGCAGGCGGTCGCCGAAGCCGGCGAGTCGGTCACCGAGCAGGACCGCCGCGCGGCCGACGAGGCGTTGGCCGCCGACTTCGGCGACGCGTGGCAGCAAGCGCCCGAACAGGCCCGCGCCACGCTGACCGACATCGTCGCCACCGACAACGCGTTCGCCCGGGCCATCGCCGTCGACGCGGCGGAGGTCCAGGCGCTGTACGAGACCCGCCCCGCGGACGCGGGGACGATCTGCGTGCGCCACATCGTCGTGGAGACCGAGGACGAGGCGAACGCGGTGCTCGAAGAACTGGCGTCCGGCAACGACTTCGCCGCGCTCGCTGTGGAGCACTCGACGGAGCCAGCCGCGGCGGAGACCGGCGGGGCGCTCACCGACCAGGACGGCAGCCCGTGCATCCCGCTGGCGACGTTCGAGGCGTCGTTCGACCCGCAGTTCGTCGCCGGGGCGCTCGAGGCCGTGCCCGGCGAGCCGACCGAGCCGGTCGAGTCGTCGTTCGGCTGGCACGTGATCCTCGCCCGCCCGTTCGACGAGGTCGGCGACAACGTCGTCGCCGATGCCACGAACGCGGGACGGCCGGAGCGGATCGCCGAGTTGCGCCGCGACGCCGAGATCACCACCGATCCGCGCTACGGCCGCTGGGACAGCGAGCTCGGCGGCGTCGTGGCGAGCTGAACGCACGCACGCATGAGGCCGCCGCGTGTCGTCGTCGTCGGCCTCGGCCCGGCCGGGCCGGAACTGATCAACCACGCCACCGCCGACGCGCTGGCGGCGGTGGAGCACCACTTCCTGCGCACGACGCGCCATCCGGCAGCGGTGGCCGTCGCCGACGCCCGCTCGTTCGACGACCTCTACGAGGAGTCGGCCACGTTCGCCGACGTCTACCGGCGCATCGCGGACGAGCTCGCCGCCGCGGCAGCGGTACACGATCAGGTCCTGTACGCCGTGCCCGGCTCGCCGTGGGTCCTCGAGCGCAGCGTGCGCCATCTGCTGGACGACTCGCGGATCGAGGTCGAGGTGCTGCCGGCGCTGTCCTTCCTCGACCTGGCGTACGCCCGCCTGCGGTTGGACCCGGTCGAGTCCGGGCTGCGCCTGGTCGACGGCCACGACTTCGCCGCCTCGGCGGCAGGCGAACGCGGCCCGCTGCTCGTTGCCCACGTCCACGACGAGCACGTGCTGTCGGCGATCAAGCTCGCCGCGGAGGACCTCGACCCGGCGACACCCTTGACCGTGCTGCAGCGCCTCGGCGGGCCCGACGAAGCCGTGTTCACCGTGCCGTGGGCCGAGCTCGACCGCACCTTCGCGCCCGACCACCTGACCGCGCTGTACATCGAGCGGCTCGCCGCCCCGGTCGGCGGCGAGCTGGTGCGCTTCCACCAGCTCGTGCGGACGCTGCGCGAGCACTGCCCGTGGGACCGCGAGCAGACGCACAGCACACTCGTGCCCTACCTGGTCGAGGAGGCCTACGAGGTCATCGACGCCGTGGAGGCGCTCGACGCCGAGCAGCCGCAGACCGACGAGGCACTGATCGAGGAGCTCGGCGACCTGCTGTTCCAGATCGCCTTCCACGCGGCGATCGCCGAGGAGCAGGGCCGGTTCACCCTGGCCGAGGTGGCCGACGGGATCCACGGCAAGCTCGTCCGGCGGCACCCGCACGTGTTCGGGGACGTCGAGGTCACCGGCGCCGACGACGTGGTCCGCAACTGGGACGCGATCAAGCAGCAAGAGAAGGGCCGCGGCTCGGCGTTCGAGGGCATCCCCCGCCACCTGCCGGCGCTGTTGCTCGCCCACACGGTGCAGCGCAAGGCGGCGAAGCTCGGGTTCGACGCGCCCGACGTGACGTATTTCGTCCCGAAGGTGACGGAGGAGCTCGACGAGGTCGTCGGCGCGGCGGACGCGGAGGCTCGAGTCGCAGAGATCGGTGACCTGCTCTTCGCCGTCGTCAACGTCGCCCGCCACCTCGGCGTGGAGCCCGAACAGGCGCTGCGCGGATCGGTGGCGAAGTTCCGCCGCCGGGTCGCAGCCGTTCAGCAACTGGCAGAGGAGCGGGGCGTCGCTTTGTCCGGCGCCGACCTCGCCACGCTCGACGCCCTGTGGGACGAGGCGAAGGCGGCGACTACTCGCGATCCATGAACTGGCGGACGAGCTGGGCATCGACCTTCGACCGCTCGACCGGTTCCTCACCC
>DASZOG010000209.1:0-6295 GCA_035550895.1 Acidimicrobiales bacterium | reverse complement strand
TCGATCCGGTGGTCATCGACCGGGCGATGGCGGTGAGCACGCAGGCCGACCTGTTCCTCGCCGTCGGGTCCAGCCTGCAGGTCTACCCGGCGGCGAACACGCTGCCCCGGGCGCGGGCGAGCGGCGCCCGGGTCGTCATCGTCAACGCCGAGGAGACGCAGATGGACCGTCTCGCCGACGCCGTCGTCAACGGCTCGATCAGCGACATCCTGCCGTCGGTCTGCCGCGCCTGACCTGCACGTTCGACAGCTGCTGTGCGGGTCGCACCAATCGAACGATCCCGAGGGTGGGTTGAATCCCGACCTGCGGGGTAGGCTTTCGGCATGGCGACGTTCCGCGAGCTGCTGGCGCAGACGAAGGCCGGGATCACCGAGGTGACGACGGCCGACGCCGAGGAGCGACTGAGCCGCCCCGGCACGGTCGTCCTCGACGTGCGCGAACCGGACGAGTACGACCAGGGCGCGCTGCCGGGCGCCCTGCACATCCCGCGCGGCCATCTCGAGAGCCAGATCGAGGCCAAGGTGTTCGACCGCGGAGCGCCGATCGTCGTCTACTGCGCCGGCGGCACCCGCTCGGCGTTCGCCGCGCAGACGCTCGAACAGCTCGGCTATACCGACGTCGTCTCGATGGCCGGCGGCTTCAACCGGTGGAAGGACGAGGGCCGGGAGTGGAAGGTGCCGGCCACGCTCGACGCCGATCAGCGCAACCGGTACATGCGCCACCTACTCCTGCCCGAGGTCGGCGTGAGCGGGCAGACCAAGCTGCTCGACTCGCGGGTGCTGCTGCTCGGCGCCGGGGGGCTCGGCTCACCCGCGGCGCTGTACCTCGCGGCCGCAGGCGTCGGGACGCTCGGCATCGTCGACATGGACGAGGTCGACGCCTCGAACCTGCAGCGCCAGATCCTGCACAACATCGACCGGATCGGGGAGCGAAAGGTCGACTCCGCGAAGAAGACGCTGACCGCGATCAACCCCGACGTCGACGTCGTCACGTTCGACACGCGGCTCTCCGCGGACAACGTGCTCGCTGTGCTCGCGGGGTATGACGTCGTCATCGACGGCGCCGACAACTTCCCCAGCCGGTACCTGTTGAACGACGCGTCGGTGAAGCTCGGGATCCCGGTCGTCCACGGGTCGATCTTCCGCTTCGAGGGCATGGTCACGGTGTTTCATCCGCTGCGCGGCCCGACGTACCGCGACATGGTGCCCGAGCCGCCGCCCGCCGAGCTCGCTCCGAGCTGCGCCGAGGCCGGGGTCCTCGGTGTGCTGCCGGGCATCGTCGGCTCGATCCAGGCGCTCGAGGCGATCAAGCTGCTGCTCGACCTCGGCGACCCGCTGATCGGACGGATCCTGAGCTACGACGCGCTCGAACAGAGCTTCCGCGAGTACAAGCTGCGCATCGACCCGGACAACCCGGTGACCTACGCGAACCGGGACAAGATCCTGATCAAGGACCTCGACGGCCTCTGCGCCCCCTGGCTCGCCCACTGAAATCGAACGTTGATGGGCCTCTGCGGCCCCCGCCTCGCCCACTGACCCGGACCTCGGGAAGTTCGGGTCGATGTTCGACCCAGAGCTCCCGAGGTACGTCGTAGCGGCGGTTCGGTGAGACCGGCGAAGGCAGCGGTCAGCCGTCCGCCACGGCGGTGATCACCTCCGCGAAGCGTTCGATCGGGTCGGTCGGCCCCAGACCGGAGAGGCTGACGATCGCCGTCTGCACACCCGCCGCGGCGAGCCCGCGCAGGCGGGCGACGTGGTCCGCGACGGTGCCGGCGTTCACGTAGCGCATGAACCGCTCGACGCCGACACGGGCGGGCCGCAGGCGGTCCACTTCGCGGGAGACCTCGCCGCGGTCACGGCCGACGAGCACCGTTCCGAGCTGGGTCACTTCCACCGCCGCGGGGTCGCGTCCGACGTCCGCGCAGTGGCGGCGGAGCACGGAGACCTTGCGCCGCACGACGTCGGCGTCGCCGAACAGGTTGCACGCGTCGGCGTACTGCGCCGCGAGGCGCAGCGTCCGTCGCTCGCCGCTACCGCCGACGAGGATCGGGATCCGGTCCTGCAGCGGGCGCGGGTAGCACATCGCCTCCGGCACGGACAGGACCTTTCCTTCGAATGCCGGCGTGCCTGGTCCCCAGAGGAGCGGCAGGAGCTGCAGTGCGTCCTCCAGCAGGTCGAACCGCTCGCCGACTGGCGGGAAGGCGAAGCCGTAGGCCTCGTGCTCCTCCTGGAACCACGCCGCACCGAGGCCGCACATCGCCCGGCCGCCGGACAACACGTCGAGCGTGGCGACGATCTTTCCGAGGTGGGCCACGTTCCGGTACGTGATGCCGGTGACGAGCGTGCCCAAGCGAACCCGCTCGGTCGCCGCGGCGAGGAACCCGAGCGTCGTGTAGCTCTCCGGCATGTCCGCCCACGCCGGGCCCATCGTCGGGATCTGGCGGAAGTGGTCCATCACCCAGAGGCTGTGGAACCCGGCCTCCTCGGCCCCGGCGGCGATGGAGCGCAAACGGCCGGCGAGCTCCGCCGGCCCGCCCGGCCAGTTCCAGATCGGGATCTGCAGGCCGAACCGCAGCTGCGCCGGCGCTTCGGCCTCCGGCGCCGCGAGCACCGCGCCAGGCACAACGGCGACCGGCCCGGCGGCGTGCACCGCGGCGAACCCTTCTGCGGGCAGCGCCGCCTTGACCATCTCCCAGGCCTGGATCTGCTGGCCGAGGACGCCGGGCGCGATCGGGTGTTCCCGGCGTCGGTTGCGGGCTCGCAGCTCGGTCGGGTCGACGTCGAACGTGATGGCGACGCACGGCACACCGAGCTCCGCGGCGAGTGCGAGGCAGTGCGTCCGGCGTTCCAGGTCGAGGTGCATGCTGTCGACGACCGTCGTCAGGCGCCGCTTCAGCCGGCGGGTGAGGATCAGGTCGAGCAGGTAGAACGCGTCGGGCGAGGCGGCCAGGTCGTGCTCGCCTTCGCCGACCACGGCGCGCAGCCGGTCGCTGGACACGATCTGCCCCGGCGCGAAGTGCTCCGTGGCCCACGTGCTCTTGCCCGATCCGGACGGACCGACGAGGACGACGAGGCACGGCGACGGCAGGCGGATCACGGGATCGTCGGCGGACGACGTCACTCCGGCAAGGATGCCCGCGATGAACACCCCCGTGACACCGCCTTCCATCGCCCCGCCGGCGGCCCGCTACGCGCTCGGCGTCCTCAGCACCGGTGCCGCCCGTCTGCTGCACACCGCCGGCATCGTCCCCGTCAGGCCGGACGGGACGGTCCCGGAGAGCATCGGCGAGCAGGCCCAGGTCGTGTGGGCGAACATCGCCGCGATCCTCGCCGAGGCCGGGATGGGGCGGGAGGACATCGTCTCGATGACGACCTACGCCGTCGCCGGGCAGGAGCTGGGCGAGGTGATGGCGGCGCGCGACCACTTCCTGCTCGGCCACCTCGCCGCGTCGACGCTGGTCACGGTCCCGGCGCTGGCCCGACCCGAGTGGCTGGTCGAGATCGCCGTCGTCGCCGCAGCGTCCTGACCTTCTCGCCGGCGACCTCGCGGTCGTACGCTCGTGCCATGGGCGAGGACGTCAGGCGCACGGACTCCGGGATCGAGATCAAGCCGCTCTACACGGCGGCCGACCTCGACGGATGGGACCCGGCCGAGCAGCTCGGCGATCCCGGCCGGCCGCCGTACACGCGCGGCGTCTACCCGTCGATGTACCGGGGCCGGCTGTGGACGATGCGCCAGTACGCCGGGTTCGGGTCCGCCGAGGCGACGAACCAGCGGTTCAAGTTCCTTCTCGACGCCGGACAGACCGGCCTCTCCTGCGCGTTCGACCTGCCCACGCAGATGGGCCTCGACTCCGACCACCTGCGCGCCGAGGGCGAGGTCGGCAAGGTCGGCGTCCCGATCGACTCGCTCGAGGACATGCGGCTCCTGCTGGCGGACCTGCCGCTCGATCGCGTCACCACGTCGATGACGATCAACTCCACGGCGGCGATCCTGCTCCTGCTCTACGAGCTCGTCGCCGAGGAGCAGGGCGTCCCCGCGTCGGCGATCTCCGGGACGATCCAGAACGACCTGCTGAAGGAGTACATCGCCCGGGGCACGTACGTCTACCCACCACGGCCGTCGATGCGGATCATCACCGACATCTTCGAGTACTGCGCGCAGCACGTCCCGAAGTGGAACACGATCTCGATCTCCGGCTACCACATCCGTGAGGCGGGGTCGACGGCAGTGCAGGAGATCGCGTTCACGCTGGCGAACGCGATCGCGTACGTACAGGCGGCGATCGACGCCGGGCTCGATGTCGACGAGTTCGCGCCCCGGCTGTCGTTCTTCTGGAACGGCCACAACAACTTCTTCGAGGAGGTCGCCAAGTTCCGCGCGTCGCGGCGGATGTGGCACCGGATCATGTCCGAGCGGTTCGGCGCGCAGCGGGAGTCCTCGAAGCTGCTCCGGTTCCACACTCAGACCGGCGGCTCCACGCTCACGGCGCAGCAGCCGGAGAACAACATCGTGCGCGTCGCCGTGCAGGCGCTCGCTGCGGTGCTCGGCGGCACGCAGAGCCTGCACACGAACGGGTTCGACGAGGCGCTCGGGCTACCCACCCAACAGGCGGCCCGCGTCGCGCTGCGCACTCAACAGATCGTCGGCTACGAGTCCGGCGTGGCGGACACACCGGACCCGCTTGCCGGTTCGTACTACGTCGAGTCACTGACCGACGAGGTCGAGCGCCGGGCGTGGGAGTACATCGAGAAGATCGACGCGCTGGGCGGTGCCGTGGCCGCGATCGAGGCCGGCTACCAGATGGACGAGATCGACCAGGCGGCGTACGAGTACACGAAGTCCGTCGACGACGGTGAGCGGGTGATCGTCGGCGTCAACCGCTTCACCGTGGAGGGTGACACCGAGCCGGAGGTGTTCCCGATCGACCCCGAGCTGCAGCGCGCTCAGGTCGCCCGCGTGCGGCAGTTCCGCGAGCAGCGGGACCACGATGCGGTGCGGGCCCGGCTGGCGGACGTCACGGCGGCGGCGCGGGGCACGCAGAACCTCCTCCCGCCGATGAAGGAGGCCCTCCGCTCCCACGCGACGCTCGGCGAGGTCAGCGACGCCCTCCGCGACGTGTTCGGCGTCCACCACGCCGGCCGGTGATCCGCCTCCCGACCGACTCACCCCGAGCGTTCTGACGCGCTTCGGGCGCACCAGATGCGCCTGAAGCACCAGAGAACGGTGAGGGCAGGGCGTGGCGGCATCACGGACCTTTGGGGGCGTCCAGTCCCTGCTCGGGTCGCAGCGTGGGGAAGAGGATGACCTCCTTGATCGACGGAACGCCGGCGAGCAGCATCGCCAGGCGGTCGACGCCGATGCCGAGCCCGCCGGTGGGCGGCATCCCGTACTCCAGCGCCCGCAGGTAGTCCTCGTCGACGGACCCGGCCTCGAGGTTCCCGGCCTCCTTCACCCGCTGCTCGTCCTCGAACCGTTGCCGCTGGACGACCGGGTCGTTCAGCTCGGAGTAGCCGTTGGCCAGCTCCCGCCCGTCGACGACGAGCTCGAACCGCTCCGTCAGCAGCGGGTCGTCGCGGGCGGCGCGGGCGAGCGGGGAGACCTCCACGGGATAGTGCGTGACGAACACCGGGCCGGTCACGTGCCGCTCGACGAGTACGTCGTACAGCTCGAAGCACAGCGCGCCGGAACCCATCCACGGCTCGTGCGGGACGCCCGCGTCGTCGAGGACGGCGCGCAACTCGTCCGCCGGCATCGACGGATGGACGCGTCGCCCGGTGTGCTCGGCGACGAGGTCGAGGAGCGCGACCCGTGGCCATGGTTGGGCCAGGTCGACCTCGGCGTCGCCGATGCGGACCACCGAGGACCCGGTGGCGTCCACCGCGGCGCGCCGGATCAGCTCCTCGGTGATCGCCATCACGTCCGTGTAGTCGGCGAACGCCTGGTACAGCTCGAGCATCGTGAACTCGGGGTTGTGCCGCGGGGAGATGCCCTCGTTGCGGAACACGCGCCCGATCTCGTAGACGCGCTCCAGACCGCCGACGATGAGCCGCTTCAGGTGCAGTTCGAGCGCGATGCGCAGGTAGAGCGGCATGTCCAGCGTGTTGTGGTGCGTCGTGAACGGCCGCGCGTGGGCGCCGCCGGCCTCGACGTGGAGCACCGGTGTCTCGACCTCGACGAAGCCGTGCTCGTCGAGCGTGCGCCGGAACGACGCCACCAGGCGGTGGCGGACGCCGAACACCCGCCGCGCCGCGTCGTTCACGATCAGGTCCGCGTACCGCTGGCGGTAGCGGGT
>DASZOG010000208.1:0-11041 GCA_035550895.1 Acidimicrobiales bacterium | reverse complement strand
CGGCCGTCCTCGTCCCAGAACCAGCTCCCTTCGGCTCCGGCGACGACGATCGGATCGATCAACCCCTGGGCTGACCAGGAGTGGAAAACGTGGGCGCGGTCGTCGAGCTTGGCGGCCGATGGGCGGGTCTCGAGCGCGGTCATGGGACTGAGCGTACGGACTCCCGTGACCGGGGTCATACCTAGACCGGTATTCGGTGCCGGAATACGGAACTCATCCGATGTGCCGTGCGTACCTCACGGCGCATGCTGGTCGGAGACCACCGAGGAGATGCCCCATGAGCCCGTTCCTGCACTACGAGATCGCCAGAGACGTCACGGCGGAGCGCCGCAGCTCGGCCACCACCGCGCGTGAGATCCGCCGTGCCCGCCGGGCGCGGCGGCGCTCGCGCGCGCCCGCGGGAACGGTGATCGAGCTCCCTCGGCGTCGACCGGACTCGTGGGCGGTGGATCGCGCCGCGTCCTGAATCTGCCCCGCTGGAGCGATCCAGCGTCGATACCCTCGACGGCGTGCTGGGAGGGCGCCTCGGGTTGAGCCCGGTGATGGTCGGCCGCTCGACACCGTTGGGACAGCTCCTCGGCCTCGTCGACGCCGCCGGCGTCACCGCTGCCGACCTCCCTGCGGTGGCGCTGGTGGCGGGTGAGGCGGGCATCGGCAAGACGCGCCTGTTGCGTGAACTGGTTCGCTGCGTGAGCGCGGACACGGTGGTCATGGTGGGCAACGCCGATCCGGGAGCGCTCGGACGTCCGTACGAGCTGGCCGGCTCGTTGCTCGGTCGGGACCTGGCCGCCGAGGACGACCCCGTCCGTGCCGCGCTCGACGTCACGCAGTCGCGCATCGGTTCCGCGCCCGCGTTGCTCGTCTTCGAGGACCTGCACTGGGCCGACGCCGAGAGCGTCGCCGTGATCGACCGCCTCGCGCAGCAGCCCTGGCCGAACGTCGTGATCGTCGGGACGTACCGGCCGGAGGATCTCTCCCGGCGCCTGCCGGGCGGTGACCTGCTGCTGCGCCTCGAGCGCCGCCACGACGTCGAGCAGGTCCGCCTCGAGCCGCTCCAGCGGGCCGAGGTCGGCGCCCTCCTGAGCGGCGCGTTCGGCGTCGCCCCTCCGTCGTCCGTGATCGAAGCGCTGTACCAGCGCAGCGGGGGCAACCCGTTCGTCATCGAGGAGCTCGTCGGCTCCTGCCGCGACGTCTCGATCGAGGAGCTGCCGACGGTCGGGCTGCCCTGGTCGCTGCGCGAGGTCGTCGCCCGCCAGCTCGAGGGACTCAGTGCCGAGCAGCGCAGCGTCGTCGAGGCCGCGGCGGTGTGCGGCGCGAACACGCCCTTCGAGGTGCTCGCCAGGGTCACCGACCTCGACGAGCAACGCCTGCTCGAGGTCCTGCGCACGCTCGTCGGCCGCGGCCTGCTCGTCGAGAGCGGCGACGACCTGTTCGGCTTCCGTCACGCGCTCGTGCGCGACGCCGTCGAGGGGCAGCTGCTCGGGCGGGAGCGGCGCGACCTGCACGAGCGCGCCCTCGCCGCGCTGCGCGACTTGCCGCGCACCGACGCTGCCTCGCTCGCCGTGCACGCCGCCGGGGCGGGCCGCTACGACGAGATGGTCGCCATCGCCCGCGAGGGCGCCGTCGCCTACCTCCAGCACGGATCGTCGTTCCAGGCCCTGCGGCTGGCGGACGAAGCGCTGGCCGAGGCACCCGACGACGCCGTGCTGCTGAACGTGGCCACCGAGGCGGCCTGGCGCGTCGGCCTCGTCGACGAGGCCGCCGGGTACGCCGGGCGCTGGTCCGCCGTGGCCGAAACCGCCGGTGACGCCTCCGGCCAGGTCGACGCGGCGCGGATGGTGGCCCGGCTGGCCCACGAGCGCGGCGACCTGGCAACTCGTGACGCCGCCGTCGAACGTCTCGTCGCCCTCGCCGACCGGTTCGGCGAGACGCGTCCCGCGGCGCGTGCGGCTGGTGCGCTGGCGCAACTGCACATGCTGGCCAGCGAGGTGGACGAGACGCTGGCATGGGCGGCGCGCGCCGAAGGGCTGGCGGAGCAGATCGGGGCCCACGACATCGCCGTGCAGGCGCGCATCGAGCGGGGCAGCGTCGTGTCCCGTGTTCCTGGGGCCCGCGGCTGGAGCGAGCTGTGGAGCGCGGTGCGCGAGGCAGAGCAGATCGGCGACTGGGTGCTCGTCGCGCGGGGCCTGAACAACCTGCTCGACGACGTGCCGCCGCACTCACCGGAAGGGCGCGACATCGTCGCCTTGTACCGCGACGCGGCGGAGCGGGCCGGATACGAGGCCCAGGGGCTGGCCGTGTGGCGGCTGCGGATGTGCGAGGTGGCGTTCGGCGAGGCGGACATGCCCGCAGCGCGCAGCCATCTCGGCCAGGCGCGGGACTGGTGGATCTCGATGGTCACGAAGACGGACTGGTACGACTGGCTGTCCTTCCGCCTGGCGATCGAGGAGGGCCGGGTCGCCGACGCCAGCGCGATCTTCAGCCGGGTCCGCACACGCGGCTCGAAGGTCCACAGCGACTGGGCGGAGTGGTGGGCGATCTTCCACGACATGCAGCTGGCCGCGATGAGCGGCGAGCGCGACACCGCACAACGCTTCGCCGCCGACCTCGGCGCGCGGCCAATGGCCTGCGAGCTGTCGTTCGTCCACCGCGATGTGATCGAGGTCGTCGTCCACGCGCTCGACGCTGGCGTCTCCACGTCGGAGCTCCGCGCAGGGTTCCTCGCCCGGGTCGGCGAGGTGCCGCTCGACGATCTCACCCGGACCGGTCTCCTCGCCGGGCCGCTGGGGTTGCTCGACCTCGCCGACGCCGACCACGCGGCCGCCGTGGACCACTTCGCCGTCGCTATCGAGCGCCCCGAGCTGCCGCGCTACATCGCCGGGTACCTGCGCACGCAGCGCGCGGCAGCCCTCGCCGGTCTCGGGCGGCGGGACGAGGCGCGGGCGGAGGTGCGCCGCGCGCTGGACGAGGACCTGGTGCGCTGGCCCGGCTGGCGCCGCGATCGCGCCGAGGCGCTGGCCCGCCGGCTGGAGGGGGGCAGTGGCGGCGGAGAGCTGACCGCCCGGGAGCGGGAGGTCGCCGCGCTCCTCGCCGAGGGACTGACGAACAACCAGCTCGCCCAGCGTCTGTTCATCTCGCCGAAGACTGCCGCAGTGCACGTCTCGAACATCCTGATGAAGCTGCACCTCTCCACCCGCGCCGAAGCGGCGGCGTGGGCGGTGCGCAACGGCCTGGCCGACGAGCAGGCGAGCTGAGCCGAACCGATCGGCCGCGGACCGGTCACTCGACGTGGACCGGCACCGACGTGACCACCGTGTGCGGACGGAACAGCAGCCGGGCCTTCAACGCAAGCGCCGTCTGATTGTGCAGGAACTGCGTGTACCACTTGTCGACGACGAACTCGGGGATGACGACGGTGATCCGGTCGTCCATGTCCTCGGCGTCGAGTTCCTCGAGGAAGCGCAGGACGGGGCGGGTCAGCGCGCGGTAGGGCGAGTGGACGAACGTCAGCTCCGCCGGCACAGCGTGCGCCACCCAGTCTTCGGCCAGGCGGCGCTGCTCCTCGTCGTCCGTGACGACGCTCACGCAGACCAGGCGGTCGGGTGCTAGTGAGCGGGCGTAGCTCACCGCTTCCAGCGCGCCCATGTTCACGCTGCCGACGAGCACGACGACCGTGTGCGTACGGCGCTGCGGGCGCCACCCGACGGGCACGTCGATCACGGCGCGGACGCGCCGGTAGTGGCGGCCGATCGACTGGAAGAGCAGCACGATCAGCGGGATGACGACCGCCGGCAGCCACGCGCCGACGGTGAACTTCGAGACGACGACGACGACGAGCACGACGCCGGTGGCGATCGCGCCGATCAGGCTGATCGTCATCCGCCACTTCCAGCCGGGCTCGCGCAGGCGGCGGTGGCGCACGACCATCCCGCTCTGGCTGAGCGTGAAGCCGGTGAACACGCCCACCGCGTACAGGGGGATCAGCGCGGTGGTCACCCCGCCGAACGCGATGATCAACGCCGACGCGAGCACGGCGAGGACGACGACACCGTTGGAGAACACGAGGCGGTCGCCGCGGTTGCGGAACTGGTGGGGCAGGAACTCGTCGCGGGCGATGATCGACGAGAGCCGGGGGAAGTCGGCGTAGGCGGTGTTCGCGGCGAGGATGAGGATGGCGAACGTCGAGAACTGGAGCACGTAGTACAGCGCGCTGCCCTCGCCGAACACGGCACTGCCGAGGATCGACAGCAGCGTCTCGTGCTCGCTGGGCGTCGGGTCCAGGCGCGAGGCGAGGAGGCAGACCCCGAAGAACGCGGAGCCGAGGATCACGGCCATGATCAGCAGCGTCGTCGACGCGTTCTTCGCCTCGGGACGGCGGAACGCGGGCACGCCGTCGGCGATCGCTTCGACGCCGGTGAGCGCGACGGCGCCCGAGGCGAAGGCGCGCAACAGGATCATCACGCTGATCCCGGTGAGCGCCGCTCCGCCGGTGATCTCCTCGATCGCCCCGGGGTCGGGCGGGAGCGGGTCGAGATCGCCGGTGAACGACCGGTACAACCCGACGCCGATCAACACGAAGAGGACCGTCACGTAGGTGTAGGTCGGCGGCGCGAAGAGCGTGCCGGACTCCTTCAACCCGCGCAGGTTGGCGATCGTCATCACGGCGACCGCCGCGAGGCACAACGGGACCCGGGCGTCCTGGAGATCCGGGAACGCGGCGATGATCGCTGCGATGCCGGCCGTGACCGACACCGCCACGGTCAGTACGTAGTCCACGAGGATCGAGGCCCCGGCGATCAGCGAGGGCCATTCGCCGAGGTTGTCCTTGGACACGATGTACGTACCGCCGCCCTGCGGATAGGCGTGGATCGTCTGCCGGTAGCTGGTGATCACGACCACCAGCAGCAAGCAGACGAGGATCGCCAGCGGGACCAACCGAGTCGTGGCGGCGATCCCGACCGCGGGGATCAGCACGATCATGATCTCCTGCGTGGCGTAGGCCGTGGACGAGATGGCGTCCGACGCGAACACCGGCAGCGCGATGCGTTTCGGGAGCCGGGTGCTGTGTTCCTCCGACGTCGCGATCGGCGCTCCGACCACAGCGCGCTTCAAGGTGGCGAACACGGCGACGTAGCGTGCCACGGGCGGGCCACGACGCGAGGAACACTCGCCGCCCTCCCACGAGCAGGCAGCTCACTCCTAGGATGCGCGCGTGCACGTCGTCATCGTCGGCTGCGGCCGGGTCGGCTCGTCGCTGGCCGCCGGGTTGACCGCCTCCGGTCACTCCGTGGCGATCATCGACCGCCGCAAGGAGGCGTTCCGCCGGCTCGATCCGTCGTTCACCGGCAAGACGATCGCCGGCGTCGGCTTCGACCGCGACCGCCTGCTCGAGGCGGGCATCGAGGAGGCCGACGCGCTGGCCGCCGTGACGAACGGCGACAACTCGAACATCGTCGTCGCCCGCGTGGCCCGGGAGGCGTTCGGCGTGGAGCGGGTCGTCGCCCGGATCTACGACCCGCGGCGCGCCGCGGTCTACCAGCGGCTCGGGATCGCGACCGTGGCGACTGTGGCGTGGACGACGGAGCGCGTGCTCCGCCGCCTGCTGCCAGACACGAGCGGCGTCGAGTGGGTCGACCCCGGGGCCAAGGTGACCCTCGTCGAGCGCCTCGTGGAGACGGCCTGGGCCGGTTCGCGGTACAGCGAGATGGAGGAAGACGGCCGGGTTCGGGTGATCGCCGTCGGGCGGCTCGGCGTGGCGCAGATCCCCGGCCCGGACCTCGTCGTGCAGGAGGGGGACGTCGTCTACATCGCCGTGAGCGCGGATGCGCTCGGCGATCTGGACGCGCTGATGGCGGCGCCCAGGGCGAGGGCCCACTGATGCGCGTCACGATCGCCGGTGGCGGCAGCGTGGGGCGATTCATCGCCGAGCAGCTCGCCGAGGCGGAGCACGACGTGACGATCATCGACAGCGACCCCGACGTGGTCGGCCGCTACGAGCCGTCCGGGGAGCCGAAGGGCGCGGCGTGGGTCCAGGGAGACGCGTGCGAGATCAGCCAGCTCGGCGCGACCGGGGCCGACGCTGCCGACGTTGTCGCCGCGGTGACCGGCGACGACGAGGACAACCTCGTCATCTCGCTGCTCGCCAAGCAGGAGTTCGGCGTGCCGCGAGTCGTCGCCCGGGTGAACAACCCGAAGAACGAGTGGATGTTCACCGACATGTGGGGCGTCGACGTCGCCGTGTCCACCCCGCATCTCCTCACCGGTCTCGTCCAGGAGGCCGTCACGGTCGGCTCGTTCGTGCGCCTGCTGTCGTTCGAAGGCGGGCGGGCCCGGCTGGCCGAGGTCACGCTCGCCCCGGCGTCGCCGGCGAAGGACAGGGAGATCGCCGAGCTGCGCCTGCCCCGCGACTCGACGGTCGTGGCGGTCATCCGGCGCGATCACGTCGTCGTGCCCCGCGGCGACACGCTGTTGCGCGAGGGGGACGAGGTGCTCGTGCTCGTGACCGAGGAGTCGGAGCCGGACGTCCGCGCCATCCTCACCGGCAAGGCCGGTTGACCCCGTCGCGCCTACTCCGGCAGCAGCGTGTAGGCCGGGTTGAGGATCACCCGCCGGCCGCGCTCCTCGTGCGCCACCCCTTCGAGGACGACGCCCCGGCCGGTGTGGATACCGCCGAGCGAGCGGCGGCCGGTGAACACCGCGGTGGCCTCGCCCGAGCCGTCGGAGACGACGACCTCCAGGGCCGGGAAGCCCGATCGCGGGCTGATGCGGACCTGCTTGATCTCCCCGCTGATCTTCACCGGGCAGCGGACGGGACACTGGTTGATCCGGGTCGCGTCGAGGCCCTCGAACCGATCCTGCAGCCGCGCCGCGTCGAGCTCCTCGACCGACGCCCGCAGCCGGCGGGCCACGTCCTTCAGTCCCACGGCCTCATGCTACGACCGGTCGCTCGTTCGTAGGCTGGTGCGCCGTGAGCACCCGCAAGCTGATCGGACTGGCGCTGCTCTGCGGGTT
Source organism: Acidimicrobiales bacterium (assembly GCA_035550895.1). Lineage (GTDB taxonomy): Bacteria > Actinomycetota > Acidimicrobiia > Acidimicrobiales > Ilumatobacteraceae > DASZOG01. The sequence continues at coordinate 4,030 of DASZOG010000208.1, read as the reverse complement.
GGCGATCCTGGTGGCGGGTGGGATCCAGCTCTTCCGCATCGCCGACGCGCGTGACGAGCCGATCGACGTGCTCACCGTCGGCCAGGCCGGCACCGTGCAGGGGGTGACGGCGACCGTGTCGGACGTGCACCGCACCGGGCCGATCGTGCTCGCCGTCGACGTCTCGGCGTCATCGGGATCGAACGGCGTCGACGATCTGGCGTCCGCCTGGCTCGTTACCAGCGATGGTCGCGCCCGCGAGCCGGTCGCCGTGCCGGACGGATCGGGGACCACCTGCCCGGCGGACCGGCTACCGGCCGGCGCCCGCTCGTCGTGCCTGCTCGCGTTCGAGGCGGCCGACGGCGAGGCGTTCGCCCGCTTCCGCATCGGCGACGAGGTGCTGGTGTGGGGTCTGGATGGAACCGGGGAAGGAGGGCAGTAGCCTCCGCCGCGTGGCCCGCTCACCGCGGGTCCGATGATCGCGGAGGTGGTTCCGACGGCCGACCAGTTCGATCTCGTGATCGTCGGTGGCGGCCCGGGTGGGTACGCAGCCGCGCTGTACGCAGCCTCCGCCGGGCTGTCGGTCGCGCTGGTGGAGAAGGACCGGGTCGGGGGGACGTGCCTCCACCGGGGCTGCATTCCGGCGAAGTCCTTCCTCGAGACGGCCGCGGTGAACCGCCATGTGGCGCACGCGAAGGACTTCGGGATCGACACCGGCGGTGCGCCGGGCATCGATTTCGCCGTCGCCCAGAATCGCAAGCAGAAGGTCGTGGAGGGGCTGTGGAAAGGCCTCTCCGGGCTGATCAAGAGCCGCAAGGTGGCCATGTACGAGGGCGTCGGAGCGCTCGGCCCCGAGCGGACGGTGACGGTCGCGCTCGGCGACGGCGGGTCTGCCGAGCTGCAGGGGCGCGGCGTGATCCTCGCCTCCGGCTCGGTACCGCGCACGATCCCGGGGTTCGAGATCGGCGGCGCGATCATGACGTCGGACGAGGTGCTGATGCTGGACTACGTGCCCCAGCGCGTCGTCGTCATCGGTGGCGGAGCGATCGGCTGCGAGTTCGCGTCCACGTTCGCCGACCTCGGCGCGAAGGTGACGATTCTCGAGGCGCTGCCGAAGATCCTTCCCGGCCTCGACAACGACGTCGCCAACATCGTCGTGCGCGCGTTCAAGAAGAAGGGCATCGAGATCCGGACCGGTGTCGAGGTGAAGGGCCACACGCCGAACGGGGACGGCGGCACGACGGTCCACGCCGGGGACGATCTCGAGGTCGACGTGGTCATCGTCTCCGTCGGGCGGCGGCCGTTCCCCGACCAGCTCGGCCTCGTCGGGACGGGCGTGCGGACCACCGATCGCGGCCACGTCGAGGTCGACGAGCAGCTGCGCACCGGTGAGTCGGGGGTGTGGGCGATCGGCGACCTGATCGACTCGCCGCAGCTCGCCCACGTCGGGTATGCCGAGGCGATCTTCGTCGTCAAGCAGCTGCTCGGCGAGGAGGCGTTCCCGGTGCGCTACGACCGGGTGCCCTGGGCGATCTACTGCCATCCCGAGGTGGCGTGGGCCGGCCCGTCCGAGGACGAGGCACGCGAGGCGGGGCTCGACGTCGTTGTGGGCAAGCACCAGTACCGGGCGAACAGCCGGGCGCAGATCATCGGTGACACCGACGGTCTCGTGAAGGTGATCGCGGCGAAGAACGCCGACGGCTCGGCCGGACAGGTTCTCGGCGTCCACATGGTCGGTCCGTGGGTCACGGAGCAGCTCGTCGGTGGGTACCTCGCCGTCAACTGGGAGGCGACGGTCGACGAGGTCGCCGCGTTCATCCAGCCGCACCCGAGCCTGACGGAGCTGTTCGGCGAGACGATGCTCTCGCTCACGGGAAGGAGCTTGAACGCCTGATGGCCGAGGTCACCCTTCCACAGCTCGGCGAGACCGTCACCGAGGGCACGATCACCCGCTGGTTCAAGCAGGTGGGAGAGCAGGTCGCCGCCGACGAGCCGCTGTTCGAGGTGTCGACGGACAAGGTCGACACCGAGGTGCCGTCGCCGGTGGCCGGAACGCTCACCGAGATCAAGGTGAACGAGGGCGACACGGTTCCCGTCGGCGCGGTGATCGCCGTCGTCGGCGACTCCACCGGCGCCGCCGCTGAGGCCCCCGCAGCGGCGCCCGCCGAGCCCGAGACCCAGGCCGCGCCAGCCGCGCCGGACACGGAGCCTGCACCGGATGCCGCGCCTGCTGCGGAAGCGCCGCCTGCACCGGATGCCGCACTCGCGCCTGGGGCCGCGGATGGAGCGCCGGCTCCTGCTCCGCCTGCCGCGGAAGCGCCGGCGGCCGCGAAGCCTCCGCCCCCGCCACCCGTGCCGGTCGCCGAGGACGGCGCGGAGGAGCCACCTCCGGCGGAGGAGCCTGCCGCCGAGGCGGCACCCGGAGCGCCCGAGGAGTCGCCAACCGAGCCGATCCCGCCCCAGCCGGCTGCCCAGCGCGACGGTGCAGCGGACCCCCGGCTGCTGTCGCCGGTCGTCCGGCGGTTGGTCAACGAGCACGGCATCGACCCCGGCCAGATCCAGGGCACCGGCGCCGGTGGGCGGATCACGCGCGAGGACGTCGTCGCGTTCGTCGAGCGGACGGGAGCGGCGCGTCAGGCCGCACGCGCCGACACCGCCCCCGCTGCACCCGCAGCGAGTGCGCCAGCGCAGGCAGCCACGGCAGCTGCACCGCCCGCGGCGCCTGCCCCCGCTGCGGCGCCTGCGGCCGCAGCTGCGCCGGCGGCGCGGCCCGCAGTCAGCCCCGGCGAGCGCGACGAGCGGGTGCCGCTGTCGAAGATCCGCAAGCTGACCGGCGACCACATGGTCATGTCGCTGGCGACCTCACCACACGCGTTCAGCGTCGTCGAGGTCGACTACGCCAACGTCGACGTCACCCGGCGGAAGATCAAGGACGAGTGGAAGGCCGCGGAGGGCTTCGGGCTGACCTACCTGCCGTTCATCAGCCGCGCCGTGATCGACGCGCTCGCCGAGTTCCCGCACCTGAACGCCAGCGTCGGCGACGGCGAGCTCGTCGTCCACCGGTACATCGACCTCGGCATCGCCGTCGACCTGGAGTACCAGGGGCTGCTCGTGCCGGTCGTGCGCGACGCGGACAGCAAGCGCCTGCGGGCCCTCGCCCGGGAGATCAGCGACCTGGCCAACCGGGCGAAGTCGCGCAAGCTCTCGCCCGACGAGATCCAGGGCGGCACGTTCACCATCTCGAACAACGGCTCGGCAGGGTCGGTGCTGACCGCGGCGGTCATCAGCCAGCCGCAGGTGGCGATCCTCTCGACCGACGCGATCACGAAGAAGCCGGTCGTCGTGACGTTGCCCGACGGCAGCGACACGATCGCCATCCACCCGGTCGGCAACCTGGCGATGTCGTGGGATCACCGGGCGTTCGACGGCGCGTACGCGGCCAACTTCCTCGTGCAGGTGAAGCAGATCCTCGAAACGAGAGACTGGTCCGCCGAGCTGTGACGGGCGGGCGACCGTTGCGCGTCAGGTGGCTCGGGCGCGTCCCCTACGGCGAGGCGCTCGACCTGCAGCGTGGGCTCTTCGAGCACGGTGCCGAGGACCACCTCCTGCTCCTCGAGCACCCGCACGTCTACACGATGGGCGTGCGCGCGTCGGCGGAGAACGTCCTCGTCGACCCGGCGACCGTCGGGGCGGAGCTCGTCTGGACCGACCGCGGCGGTGACGTCACGTACCACGGACCGGGCCAGCTCGTCGGCTACCCGATCCTCGGGCTGCCGCCGAAGCACGGGCGCACGTCCGGGATGGCGGACACCGTGGCATACGTCCGCTCCGTCGAGCAGGTGCTGATCGACGTCCTCGCCGACCTCGGCCTCGCCGACGTCGGACGCCTCGCCGAGTACCCCGGCGTCTGGGTTGCGCCGCACGCGCCCGCGCCACGCAAGATCGCCGCCATCGGTGTCCGCCTCAGCCGCGGGCGGACGATGCACGGGTTCGCCCTGAACGTCACCACCGATCTCGGGATGTTCGATCACATCGTCCCCTGCGGGATCAC
>DASZOG010000207.1:0-9017 GCA_035550895.1 Acidimicrobiales bacterium | reverse complement strand
GTCGTGGCGGCAGCGCCGCTCGCCGCGCAGGCGGGAGCGGCGGTGCTGGCGGAGGGAGGCACGGCGTTCGACGCCGTGGTCACCATGGGCCTCGCCGAGACCGTGCTCCTGCCGCCGAAGTGCGGGCTCGCCGGGGACCTGGTAGCGATCTGCCTCCCCGCCGGCGCGTCCGAGCCGGAGGCACTGCTGGCGATCGGCGGCGCGCCCGCGGGTCTCGCGGCGGTGGCGACGTCGGGCGCCTGGCGGGAGGTCGGCCCGACGTCGGTCGGGCCACCGGCGGCCGCCGCGGGGTACCTCGCGCTGGCCGCCCGGGGACGGCTGCCGCTCGAGCGGCTCGCGGGGCCGGCGATCCGGTTGGCGTCGGACGGCTTCCCGTGGGCGGGCGTGTGCCACCAGCTCTCGGTGCAGGCGGCCCGGCTCGTGGCGGAGATGCACCCGGAGGGGTGCGTCTACTACCCCGGCGGTGAGCCGATCGTCCGCGGCACGATCGTCCGCCTACCCGGATTGGCGGCGGCCCTGCACGAGCTCGTCGAGAGACGGGACCGCGTGCTCGACGGTCCCCTCGGCGAAGCGATCGTCGCCGCGGTGCGCGCGCGCGGCGGCGTCCTCGTGCCCGAGGACTTCGGCTTCGCCCGCGCCGAGTGGGCGCCGTGCGCGTCAGGTCGCGCCGGACCACTGCCCGCATGGACGACGCCGGCGCCGACGCACGGGCCGTCGCTGCTCGACGCCGTCGCGCGGCTCGGCGCGACGGACGACGCCGGCACCGCGTACCGCCGCGTCATGGCCGCGATCACCCGCCGCCGGACGGAGCTCGCCGATCCGAGCGGGACGTCGATGGTCACTGCGATCGACGCCGACGGCACGGTCGCCGTGGTCGTGCACTCGAACTCGTTCCCCCGCTTCGGCAGCGGCATCGTCGTACCCGAGTACGACCTGCCGCTCGCCAACCGCGCCGGACGCGGGTTCACGCCGGAGCCGGGTCACCCGAACTTCCCGGTGCCCGGCCGCCGCCCGGCGACGACGCTGCACGCGTGGATGGTCGCCGATGAGGCGGGCGAGGCGCGCCTGGCGGGCGCGACTCCCGGCGGGGCGAATCAGATGCCGTGGAACGCGCAGCTCCTCGGGCAGATCGTGGCCGGCGTCGACGACCCGGGGGTGCTCGTCACCTCACCGCGGTGGGAATGGTTGCCGGACGACGACGGGGTCCGCGTCGAGGCCGGCTTCGCCGAGACCGATGTGGCTGCAATGCGGGAGGCCGCGCCGCGCGTCGCGCACACCGGTCGTTGGGGCCTGAAGTCCGCGCAGCAGGTCGTCCGCCTGCCGCGCCCGGGCGAGGCATTCACCGGCGCCGCCGATCCGCGCACCGTCGGCCTCGCCCTCGGCGTCTGCTGACCCCGAGGCGGTTCACGCGGCGCCGCACGTCGCTTCCAGCCGCGGGGTCCTGCCCTACGAAGAGAGGTGGCGCGTCACACCGGGCGCGCCGCGTCGGGCGCGGTGTCGACGGACTCCGGGGCGGGGCGGCAGATCCACAGGAGCAGCACCGGGCAGGCGACGGCGACGGCGAGTGTGGGGCGGAGGCCGATCGCGTGCCCGATCACGCCGATCGCCGCGCTGGTCAGCGCCCCGATGCCGATCTGCACGGAGCGGTAGACGCCGATGGCTCCACCCTGGTGACCGAAGCGCTCCAGGGCCAACACGTTGGCGATCGGGAACAGCGAGCTGACGACCCCGGCGAACACGGCCGCGAGCGCGTACGTCAGCCAACCCCCCGGCAGGAGCACCCACCCGAGTCCCGTGAGCACGAGGACCAGCCCCGTGCGCCGGGCGCTCGTGCGTGGGCCGACGCGGTCCGCGCTGGCTCCCGACACGAGCTTGGCCACGATCGACAGCACCCGCCCGACCGCGAGGAGGCTGGCCGCCGCTCCCGCGCTGAGGCCCCACCGGTCGACCGCGTAAGTCGGCAGGAAGGGGATCGCGCCGTACTGGCAGATCGTGCCGATGGAGCCGACGGCGGTCGGGAGCCCGAGGACGTCCCGGGCCCGCGCCCGCTCACCCGCGGCTCCGGCGGGCGCCGGCGGAGCGCGCAGCCCGACCAGCACCAGGACTCCGGCCGCGGCGGCGAAGCCAGCCGCCACCCAGAACGCGAGGCGCCATCCGTGGGAGGCGCCGACGGCAGACAGGACGGCGGCCAGCGTGAGCCCGCCCGAGAACGCCACGCCGTAGATCCCCATCGCGAAGCCCTTGCGCGCCGGCCCGGCGAGCGCGCCGACGGCCTGCAGCCCGGCTGGGAAGAACAGGCCGGCGCCGGCGCCCATCAGGACCTGCGAGACGACCAACTGCCCGAACCCCTGGGCCGTGGCGGCGACGACGCTGCCGAGCGCGGTCGCGACCATCGCCGACACGATCAGGCGGGTCGCGCCGACGCGGCGGAGCAACACCCCACCGACGAGGTTGGCGACGGCGATCGAGCCGGTCAGCACGCCGAAGGCCAGACCCTCGAGCGCCAGGTCGGTGCCGAGGTCCTCGGCGGCCGAGGGAAAGGTGGGCGAGAGCAGCGCCTCGCCCACCGTCGCCGCCAGATACGCGGCGCACACGAGGGCGAACGCGCCCCACCGCGGACCGGCCGGCAGGCCCCGCGCCTCCGGTGAGCCGGCGTCGTCCACCGGCCGCACGCTCGCCATCTCGCATACAGTATGCAAAGCTGCCGATTCGCCTCACATGCTGCATCTCGACGACGACACCGTGGCCTCGCTGCTCGATCTGCCCTCGGTCACCGAGGTGGTCGGTGAGGCGTTCGTCGCCTGGGGTCGCGGCACGGCGGCGACGACGCAACGCGTGCGGGCCACGACCGCAGAGGGCATGGCCAGCGCGATGGCGGCGGTCGTCCCGCCGTACACCGGCGGCAAGGTGTACGCCACGGTCGACGGCCGCTTCACGTTCGTCAACGTGCTCTTCGACCTCGGCGGGCAGTTCCTCTGCACGCTGGACGGCGACGCCCTCACCCGCTTCCGCACGCCGGCTGGGTGCGCGCTCGCCATCCGCCATCTCGCCGCCCCGGAGCCGGCGACCGCCGCGCTGATCAGGGCCGGCAACCAGGGCTGGTACCACCTGGAGATGCTCGCCGCGGAGCTGCCGGGCCTACGCGAGGTGCGCGCGCACGACCTGCGGCCGGACGCGGCGGGAGCGCTCGCCGCCCGCGGCGCCGCGGCTGGCATCCCCGTGCGGGCCGTCCCCCGCGCGATCGACGCGGTCGACGGCGCGGACGTCGTCGTCACCGTCACCCGCGCCACGGAGCCGCTGTTCCCCGCCGCAGCCGTCGGGCCGCGCACGCTGATCTGCGCGGTCGGCGCGACCAAGTACGACCGCTGCGAGATCGGCGCAGACGTTGTCGAGGCCTGCGCGGCCATCGTCTGCGACGACGTCGCCGGATCCCGCGTCGAGTGCGGCGACCTGATCCACGCGGCGCGCGCCGGCCGGTTCGACTGGGCGCAGGCGGTCGAGCTGCACGCAGTCAGCGCCGGAACCGCCGCCGTGCCCCGCGCCGGCGACGCACCGGTGCTGTTCGAGACGCAAGGCGTCGCGTTGCAGGACGTCGCCGCGTCCGGACTCGCCTGGGAGCGCTACTGCCGCGCCAGCCAGGACGTCACCCACCCGAAGGAGGAGATTGCGTGATCACCCAGAACCGACTCACGCTCGCAGAGGCCGAGCTCGCCGTCGATGCGGCGTTGGCGAAGGCGGCCGAGCTCGGCGTCGGCTCCGTCGTCTGCGTCTGCGACGCCGCTGGCTGGCCGCTCGTCATCAAGCGCCCGGACAACGGCAAGCCGACGAGCGTCGACATCGCCATCGACAAGGCGTTCACCGCCGCCTGCCACCGCCGCCCGACGCACACGTACACGAACGCACAGCCCGGCGAGGAGGCGTTCGGCATCATGAACATGCACGGCGGCCGGTTCGCCATCTTCGTCGGCGGCTGGCCGATCGAGGTCGACGGCGAGGTCGTCGGCGGCATCGGCGTCTCCGGTGGCCACACGAAGGAGGACATCGCCTGCTGCCAGGCCGGGGTGGCCGCGATCCTCGAGCGCCTCGGCAAGCCGGTCGACTTCTCGAAGTGGGACAACTGGCGCCCGCCGGCGCACGCGGAGCCGTGAGCGCCGAGGTCCGCAACCGGATCGGCGGTGAGCTCCGCCTGGCCGGCGACGGCGGGACGTTCGAGCGTCGCGATCCCTCCGACCGCCGCCGTGTCGTGTCCGTCGCCCCGGAGTCGACGGCGGCCGATGTGGCCGACGCCGTCACGGCCGCGCAGGAGGCGGCCGGCGCGTGGCGACGGACGACACCGACCCAGCGCGCCGATCTCCTCGCCGCGGCGGCCCGCGCACTCGCGGCGCGCAGCGACGACATCGCCCGCGAGATGGTCGCCGAGGAGGGCAAGCCGCTCGCCGACGCCCGGATGGAGGCCGGCCGGACGCCGAAGAACCTCGACCTCTACGCCGGAGAGGCGTACCGGCTGACCGGAGCGACGTTCCCCTCCGACGACGGCTCGCTGACGTACACGGTGCTCGACCCGGTCGGCGTCGTCGGCGTGATCACGCCGTGGAACTTCCCGCTGAACCTGGCGAGCCGCAAGATCGGTCCCGCGCTCGCTGCCGGCAACACCGTCGTGTTCAAGCCGTCACCGATGACGCCGCTGATGGGTGAGCGGCTCGCCGCCGCGTTCGACGAGGCCGGCTTCCCGCCCGGGGTGGTCAACGTCGTCCACGGCGTCGACGCCGGTGCGCTCCTCGTCGCCGACGAGCGAGTCGGCGCGATCACGTTCACCGGGTCGAACGCCACCGGGCGGAAGATCCACGACGCGGTCGGCCTCGGGCGGCGCGTGCAGCTGGAGCTCGGCGGGAAGAACCCCGTCGTCGTGCTCGCAGACGCGGACCTCGACGCCGCGGCACAGGTGGTGGCGCGATCGAGCTTCAGCCTCACCGGCCAGGCCTGCACTGGCGCCGGCCGGATCCTCGCCGACGCGTCGATCCACGACGCGCTGCTCGAGCGTGTCGTGGCGCTCGCGGGCAAGCACGTGCTCGGCCCCGGCAGCGGCGAGGGCGTGACGATGGGTCCGCTGGTGGACGAGCGCGCCATGGCCGCGATGGAGGCCGCCGTGGCGCAGGCGGTCGCCGACGGCGCGCAGCTCGCCTGCGGCGGCGCTCGTGCGACCGACGGGGACCTGGAGCACGGATGCTTCTTCCCACCGACGGTGCTCAGCAGCGTGCGGCGCGGCACCGCGCTCGCCTGTGACGAGGTGTTCGGTCCCGTGATCGGGTTCGAGACGGTCGACGGTCTCGACGACGCGATCGCCTCGGCGAACGCGACCGCGTACGGGTTGTCGGCGGCGATCTGCACGCGCGGCCTCTCGGCCGCGCAGCGCTTCGCCGCCGAGGTGCAAGCGGGGATGGTGCGCATCAACCGCCCGACCGTGGGCGCGGCGTTCAACGCGCCGTTCGGCGGCGTGAAGCAGAGCGGCACCGGCACCCACAAGGAACAGCTCGGCCCGACGGTGATGGACTTCTACACGGTGGCCCGCACCGTGTGGCTCGGAAGCTGACCGATGGATCTGGGGCTGTCCGGGAAGCGAACGCTCGTGCTCGCCTCATCGTCGGGACTCGGGCGCGCGGTGGCCGCCGGGCTCGCCCGCGAGGGCGCACGCGTCGTCGTCACGAGCCGGGACCTCGTGCGGGCGACCACGACGGCCGGTGACGTCGGCGCAGAGGCCGGCGTTGCCGGCGACCTCGCTACGCCGGACGGCGCCCAGCGCCTCGTCGAGGAGGCGGTCGAGCTCCTCGGCGGACTCGACGTCTGCGTGGTGAACACCGGTGGCGGCAAGTCCGGCGGGATCCTGCACACGGACGAGGCGGCGGACGAGACGTCGTTCGCGGCCATGCTCCGCCCGGCGCTCGTCGCGGCCCGCGCCGCGGCCGGACCACTGCGCGCCAGTGGTGACGGCCGGCTGCTGTTCCTCACCGCCCGTTCCGTTGTCGAGGCCACCCCGGAGCTGGCGCTGTCCTCCGTGTTCCGCAGTGGCGTCGCCGCCGCCGCCCGCTCACTCGCGCTGGAGCTGGCGCCGGAAGTGCTCGTCAACGTCATCGTCACCGGCCAGTTCGACACACCAGCGCTCGCCCGGTTCGAGGCGGCACGGGCCGAGTCGGAGGGCACTACCGCAGAGGACGTGCGCGCCGCGCACGTCCAGGCGATCCCGCTCGGCCGGTTGGGCCGCGCCGACGAGCTCGCCGCCGTCGCCGTGTTCCTCTGCAGCGCGCGGGCCAGCTACGTGACCGGCACGTTGGTGCGCGTCGACGGCGGCTCCGTGCGCGGCTTCTGAGGTCAGGGCGCCTCGGCGCCGTCGAAGTAGGCGGCGCGGGCGTTGGCGATGTGCGCGCACGCCCGGGCGAAGGCGGCCCGTTCGTCGCGGGCGGCGATCGCGGCGACGATGTCCGCGTGCTCGGCCCACGACCGACCGGAGCGCTCGCGCACCCGCCACGAGTAGACCCACTCGATCAGGTAGCGCATCCGATGCAGCTGCTCCGCCAACAGCTCGTTGTGCGCCGTGGCCGACAGCGACTGGTGGAACCGCGTGTTCAGGTCCGGGAGCTCCTCCAGCCGTCCCTCTCCGGCGGCCGTACTGCCCGTGGCGACGATCGCCTGCAGCTCGGCCAGCTGGGCGTCGGTCCGGCGCGTGGCCCCGAGGCGGGCGACCAGCCCTTCGAGGCTCTCGCGCACTTCGAACAGCTCCTCGGCTCGCTTCGGCGAGATCGTCGCGACGCGGGCGCCGCGGCGCGGCTCGAGCTCGACGAAGCCGTCGAGGGCGAGGGCCTGGAGCGCCTCCCGGACGGGGTTGCGGGACACGTCGAGCTCCTGCGCCAGCTGATCCTCGAGCAGCCGCTCCCCTGGCTGGAAGCGCCCAGAGATGATGGAGCGGCGCAACTCGTCGAGGACCGCGGCGCGCAGCGGAACGTGGAGCACTCCGACGGGCACCCGCTCGACGGTCATCGGACCGGCCACACGCCGTTCGCCGGCTCGTCACGGTCCATTGACCCGGCCATCGCGTAGATTGTATAAAGTATGCGGAACGCGCCACAAGGGCGCGGTGCACCACCACCCAGGGGGGATCCGTGCGCATTCGATACCGCATCCTCGGTTCGCTGCTCGCGCTCGGCCTCGTCGCCGCTGCCTGCGGTGACGACGACGACGGCGACGCCGGCACCGATGCCGGCACCGAGACCGAAGCCACCGGAGGTGACGGAGAGGCCGTAGAGGGCGGCCAGATCACCATTGCCCTCGGCTCCGAGCCGACCAGCCTCGACCCGCACCTCGTCGACGACGGCGGCGAGCGGGCGATCAACGACAACATCTACGAGACGCTCCTCACCCGCGACGCCGAGGGGGAGCTGCAGCCCGGTCTCGCCACGGATCTGCCGGAGCAGATCGACGACACGACGTGGGAGTTCACCCTGCGCGAAGGCGTGACGTTCCACGACGGTTCGCCGTTCAACGCCGAGTCGGTCGTCGCGACGGTGAACCGCATGGTGAACCTCATCGCCAACGAGCAGACCGACAACTCCGGTTTCTTCGGCACGCTCACCGGCGCCGAAGCGGTCGATGACACGACGGTCCGGATCACCACCGACGGACCGGATGGCGTCCTTCCCGCCCGCATGTACTGGCTGAAGCAGGTCGCGGCGAACGCTGAGGAGGTCCCCGACCTCTCGGACGCGCCGAACGGCACCGGGCCGTACAAGTTCGTCGAGTTCAACCGCGGCGTGAACATCACGATCGAGGCGAACCCCGACTACTGGGACGGCACACCGTCGATCGGCACGGTGGAGTACGAGTTCATCGCCGAATCCGGCACCCGCCTCTCGGGGCTGCTCTCCGGTCAGTACGACCTGATCACCAACCTCGCTCCGCAGGACGTTGAGCGGGCGCCCGAGGCCGCCGACGTGCAGGGCCAGGAGCACCCGGTGATCATCCTCAACGCCGACGAGGGCATCACCGCCGACCCCGAGGTGCGCAAGGCGCTGAACATGGCCGTCGACAAGGAGGCAATCCTCGAGAGCCTGTACGGCGGATACGGCGTCGTCGACAAGGGCCAGCTGCTCAGCGAGTCGATCCTCGGCTTCAACAGCGACCTCGACCCGTACCCGTACGACCCGGAGCAGGCCGCGCAGATGCTGGAGGACGCCGGTGTGGCCGGCCAGTCGATCCAGCTCGTCGGCACGGCCGGCCGCTGGCTGCGCGACCGCGAGGTCGTCGAAGCCATCGCCAACTACTGGCAGGAAGCGGGGATGGAGGTCTCGCTCGAGGTGCTCGAGTTCGGGGCGTACCTCGACGTGCTGTTCGACCGCGAGAACCGCGCCGACGCGATCTACGTGTCGAGCTCGAACGACATCCTCGACGCCGACCGCCAGCTGTCGACGTACTACCAGGCCGGCGGCATCGGCTCGTCGAACAGCAACGAGGAGCTCGCCGGGCTGATCGCCCAGGGACGCGCCGAGCTCGACCCGGAGGTGCGCCAGGGGATCTACGAGCAGGCACTGCAGATCGCCTACGACGAGGCCTACTTCGTCTGGCTGGTCAACAACGAGGACATCTACGGGCTGTCCGAGCGGCTGCAGTGGACGCCGCGTGTCGATGCCAAACTGCTCGTCGCCGAGATGAACGTCGTCGAGTAACCCCGTGATCCGACCGATGGGTGTTCTCATGACCGAACGGTCAGGAAAACACCCATCGGTCGCGCGGACGGAGATCTGACGTGGGGAGGTATCTCAGCGCACGGCTCGTCCAGGGGGCGATCGTCATCTTCGGCGTCAGCGTCCTCGTGTTCGTGGTCACGCGGCTGATCGGCGACCCCGTCAACTTCATCCTCCCGCTGTCGGCGTCCGAGGAGCAGCGCGCCGAGCTGCGCGCCAACCTCGGCTTCGACAACTCGATCTTCACCCAGTTCCGGTCGTTCATCGCCGATGCGATCCACCTCG
>DASZOG010000206.1:0-3324 GCA_035550895.1 Acidimicrobiales bacterium | reverse complement strand
AGCGAGGTTCATCGCCAGCAAGTTCGTGCCCGAGAACAAGGACCTCGCCGGGTAGCCCACCAGCGCGAGCGTCAGATCGAGCCCCTCGGTACGACCCACTGATGCGCGGCGCCGCCCGCGGGACGTCAGAGCTCCAGCGCGGCTTCGATCTCGTCGTCGATCAGGTTGCCCGTCGGCTCGAAGCCGAGGCGGCCGTAGAAGGGCGCGGGACCCCCAAGTCCTTCAGCCCAGCTCGTCACGAGCCGCCGATGCCCCTCGGCGCGCAGCTGCCCGCTCAGCATTCCGAGCACCCGCCCGCCGATGCCGCGCCGCTGGTGCCAGCGGTCGATCAGCAGCCGCCACAGGAACGGATCCGGGTGGGCCGGAGAAGCGAGCGCGAGCATCACGAACCCGACGGGCACGCCATCGGCCGTGACACCGCGGAACCACGGTGTCACCCGCTCGCCGTTCACGACCTCGGGAAGCAGCGCATCGACAAAGCTCGTCGCCATCGGCGCCACGAACTGCTCCTGGTAGCGGTGCGTGGCGAGGCGCTCGTATGGACCCACGTTCTCGTAGACCAGCTCGACCAGGTCGATCTGCTCGGGTGCGGCACGTGATCGCGAGAGCCACGCGGCGCGATCGTCCTGCAGCAGCGCGAACCGCGCGTCGTCGGCCCATTGCCCGCGCACCCGCGCGGCCTGCCGGGCGATGCCCTCGAAGCGAAAGCCCACCGTCTCCACGACGCGCATCGAGGCCAGGTTCGCCTCGTCGAGGGTGGCCACGATCCGGTGGGTCGCTGTGCGCTCGAACAGCGCGTCGACCATCGCGCCCACCGCCTCGACGGCGAAGCCGCGGTGCTGCGCTCGCGGGGCGAGCGTGTAGCCGAGCGCGGCGCGCTGCGCCGAGGTCTCGAGGTGGACCGCGACATCGCCCACGACCTGTCCCTCGTGCTCGACCGCGACCTGGGTCCACCCCTCCGGATCGAGGTCGTCGAGGTACGCCTGGCCGGCGAGCAACCGCTCGGCGTCCCCAGTCGTGAACGGCAGCGTCCAGTCCTGATGGCGCGCCACGTCCGGATCGTTGCGGTAGCCGGCGAATGCCGGTGCATCGCCGGGGTGCATCAGGCGCAGCACGAGGCGCGCCGTCCGCAGCGGGAGAACAGCCACCCCACCAGTCAAGCCGCGCCGGCGAGGGATGATGCCGTCGTGGACAGCGACCGATCGGCCGCCCACCTGCGCCACGCGGCGCATGCCGGGCACGCCGCGCACGCCGGGCACGACCACCACGCCGGGCACGACCACCAGGCCGGACACGACAAGCACGCCGGCCACGACCCGGAGATGTTCCGCCGCCGGTTCTGGGTGTGCCTCCTCCTGACGATTCCGCTCGTCGTGACCAGCGAGATGGTCATGGACTGGTTCGGCTACGAGCTCGACTTCCCCGGGATGTCGTCGCTGGGCCCGGTGCTCGGCTCGGTCGTCTTCTGGTGGGGTGGGTGGCCGTTTCTCGCCGGCGGCGTGGCCGAGATCCGGGACCGTCAACCGGGGATGATGTCGCTCATCTCGATGGCGATCACCGTCGCCTACGTGGCGTCGATGGCGACGTCGCTCGACTGGCTCGAGCTGGAGTTCTGGTGGGAGCTGGCAGCACTCGTGACGATCATGCTGCTCGGGCACTGGCAGGAGATGAAGGCGATCGGCCAGGCACGCGGCGCGCTGGCGGCGCTGGCGGAACTGCTGCCGGACGACGCGGAGCTGGTCAGCGGCGACGAGGTCCGGCTCGTGCCGGTGGGGGAGTTGCGCGTCGGTGACGTCGTGCTCGTGCGTGCCGGCGGCCGCGTGCCCGCGGACGGTGTGATCGTCGCCGGCGAAGCGGAGCTCGACGAGTCGATGATCACCGGCGAGTCCAAGCCCGTCGCGAAGGAACCCGGCGACAAGGTCGTCGCCGGGACCGTCTCGACGGACTCGTCGCTACGGGTGCGGGTCGATGCGGTGGGTGACGACACCGCGCTGGCGGGGATCCAACGCCTGGTCGCGGATGCGCAGGCGAGCAGCAGCCGCGCCCAGGTGCTGGCCGACCGGTTCGCCGCGCTGCTGTTCTACGTCGCGGCCGCAGCGGGCGTCGTGACGTTCGTCGCCTGGACGCTGGCCGGAGACGTCGGCGATGCGGTCGTCCGCACCGTGACGGTGCTGGTCATCGCCTGCCCGCACGCGCTCGGGTTGGCCATCCCGTTGGTGATCTCGCTGTCGACCGCCGTCTCGGCGCGGGCCGGCATTCTCGTGAAGGACCGGCTGGCGCTGGAGCGGATGCGCTCGATCGACACTGTCCTGTTCGACAAGACGGGCACGCTGACCAAGGGCGCGCATGTCGTCACCGGCGTCGCCGCAGTGGACGGCGTCACGGAGCGCGACGTCGTGCGCCTGGCGGGCGGCGTCGAGTCCGACAGCGAGCACCCGTTGGCGCGGGCCATCGTCACCGCGGCGCACCAGCAGGGCGACGTCGCCAGAGCCACCGGGTTCCGCGCCATGCCCGGCCGTGGCGTCGAGGCGAGCATCGACGGCACCCGCTACGCCGTCGGCGGACCTGCGCTGCTGCGTGAGCAGGGCGTCGCGGTGCCGGCCGCCCTCGAGGCCGCAGTGTCCGGCTGGTCGGACCGCGGCGCTCCCGTACTGCACCTCGCGCGCGACGGCCGCGTCATCGGCGCCCTCGCGCTCGAGGACGAGGTCCGTCCCGAGGCCCGCGCCGCTGTCGTCGACCTCCGGACGATGGGCGTGCAGGTGGCGATGATCACCGGCGACGCCCGGCAGGTGGCCGACGCGGTCGGCCGCGACCTCGGGATCGACGAGGTGTTCGCCGAAGTGCTGCCGGAGGACAAGGACCAGGCCGTCCTCGAGCTGCAGCAGCGGGACGTCACGGTGGCCATGGTCGGCGACGGGGTGAACGACGCGCCGGCGCTGGCCAGAGCCGACGTCGGCCTGGCGATCGGTGCCGGCACGGACGTCGCCATCGAGTCGGCCGGAGTGGTGCTCGCCTCCAGCGACCCGCGCAGCGTCGGTGGCGTGATCCGCCTATCGCGGGCGAGCTACCGGAAGATGATCGAGAACCTGGCGTGGGCCGCCGGCTACAACGTCGTCGCCATCCCGCTCGCCGCGGGCGTGCTGGCATGGGCGGGGATCACGCTGTCGCCTGCCGTCGGGGCGATCCTGATGAGCCTCTCGACGATCGTGGTCGCTCTCAACGCACAGCTCCTCCGCCGGGTCGAGCTCACTGGTGCACGACCCTCGAGGTGAGGATGCGGTCCGAGACTCGCCGGAGATGGTGCACCAGTGGGCCGTGCGCCGC
>DASZOG010000205.1:0-2737 GCA_035550895.1 Acidimicrobiales bacterium | reverse complement strand
CACCTGAGGATCGAGAAGGTCGCTGTCGACGACGAGCTCCTGACGTCAGCTCGGTCGAGAAGCCCCGAACCTGCCCGCACCGAGGCTGAGCGACGCGACTCTCCCAAGGAGTGTTGGCGCAGCCTACTGTGAGGCGGGCGGACGCCGACAGCAGCGTGGAGACCGTGTTGTCAGCCAGAAGGAGAACGGAGAGGTGAAGGTGCGCGACGACCTTGCCGAGGCGCACCGGCTGGCGTGGGAGCACATCGCCGCGCCAGGGAGCTGGTGGTCGGGTGCGCAGCGGGTCGAGCTGGCGCGCACCGCCCTCGTGGCGATCACCGACCGCGACCCGCTCCCGCCGTGGACGGCAGTGACCTCGACGGCGCGCCTCGACGGCGATCTCGTGGCGCCGCGCCGCGCGCACGACATCGCGTACCGGCTCGCCCGGCACGCCGGCACGATCACCGTCGACGCGTACCGCGCCGCTGCCGACGAGCTCGGGGAGCTGCCGTACGTCGAGCTGTGCGGCATCGTCTCGACGGTCGCGGCCGTTGCCCACTTCTGCCGCAACATCGGTGTGCCCGTGCCGCCGCTGCCCGATCCGGTCGACGGCGAACCGACCGGCGCACGGCCCGAGCGGCTGGCCCAGCCGCGCTACAACTGGACGCCCGTCGCCGAGCCGGCTGACGAAGTCGCCGCCGTCGTCCAGGCGTACACCGCGGTTCCCGGCGAGCACGTGAACAACTGGCGGATGGCCGCCGCGCAGTACATGCCGGTCGAGGAGATGGTGCATCCCGACTGGACCCGCCGTCCCGGCGGGCTGTCGCGAGCCCAGATGGAGGTCGTCGCCGCCCGCCTGACCAGCCTGCGCGAGTGCTTCTATTGAGTGACCGCCCACGCCAGCATGCTCAGTTGGAGCTGCGCAGAGACCGGTCAACCCCTCGACCTGAACGCCGTCGCCGACGGCCGCCCCGGCGTCGGCCTCCCGCACGGTGACGCGCTGCTCCGCTTCGCCGGCGCCTGCGGCGGAACGGACGACGACGAGCTCACCGCGGCACGCGGCGCGCTCGTCGCCGAGACGGACGAGGCGTTCATGGTCGACGCCGCGGCCGTGGCCGCGAACTTCGAGATGATGACCCGCCTCGCCGACGGCACCGGGGCGGCGATGCCACCGGAACGCCTGGAGCGCTCGGCGGAGGCCATCGCCACGATGAGGATCGAGGGCCTCACCAGCCGGCACTGAGCAGCCGGCTCTGCGCCTCGGTAGTGACCATGGCCCACGACGATGGCCCGTCGTACGAGGTGTACGCGGTCAAGTACGCCGAGCGCGATGCGCGCCGACCGGAGCACTTCCTCGGCGGCGATCCGCACGACGTGTCGATGCCGATGGATTACTTCGTGTGGGTCGTCCGAGGCGCCGGGGCGACGTGGGTGGTCGACACCGGCTTCGGCGAGCACGACGCCGCATCCCGCGGACGGCGGCTCCTGCGCTCCGCGGCGGATGCCCTTGGCCTCGTCGGCGTCGACGCACGGCGCGTCACCGATGTCGTGCTCACGCATCTCCACTACGACCACGCCGGCGGGTGGGCGCAGTTCCCGGCCGCACGCTTCCATCTGCAGGACCGGGAGATGGCGTACGCGACCGGCCGGCACATGACGCGGCCGGCGCTGAGCCACGCGTTCACCGCGGACCACGTCGCTGGGCTCGTCGGTGCCGTGCACGCCGGGCGCGTCGTGTTCCACGCCGGCGACGAAGAGCTCGCGCCGGGCGTGTCGCTCCACCTGATCGGCGGACACACCGACGGGCTGCAGGTTGTCCGCGTGCGCACGGTGAGCGGGTGGCTGGTGCTGGCTTCCGACGCGACGCACTACTACGAGAACCTCGAGACCGGTCGGCCGTTCCCGATCGTGTTCGACGTCGGCGCCATGCGCTCCGGCTTCGACACCCTGCGCCGGCTCGCCTCGACCCCGGACCACATCGTGCCCGGCCACGACCCGCTGGTCCTCGAGCGGTACCCGGTCGCCGGGCCGCGCCTAGCGGGGATCGCCGTCCGCCTCGACCAGGGCCGCCAGCCCTGATCCGAACCCCGTCGGGATCAGCCTGTGGGTGGAATGCTCACACGCCAGTGAGCATCGTGGCGACGTCGGAGCCGAGCGGGGGCGAGCCGGCTGGTTCGGTCCACTCGTCGCGATGGTTGTGACGCTGAGTCCGCGTCGGCCTATCCGCAGCGGATGGGTCCGTTCATCCCGCCTGGAGAGCTCTTCACCGGAGGCGTTCTAACGCGTTCTCCCAGGACGGCCGGCCGTCCGTGCCCCGAATCGTCCAGCGGACGAATCTTGTGTCCCCCATCGCCGGCGCGAGGTCCGCCATCAACCGATCGTGTGGATGGGCGCGGGCGAATGCATCGAGGGCTGCCGCGTCCCGCCAGATCGACAACGTCGCATAGTGCTTGCGCAGTGGCTCGGCCAACATCGAGAAGCCGATCACCCCGTCGCTGGCCAGCAGCTGTCGCCGGACCGCCCGCGATCCCCGGAACAGCTTCCAGGTCGACGTGACGCTCTTCGGCGGGATGCTCGACGCCAACACGAGGTATTCGGTCTCGGGATCGAGCTCAGTGACGGTCTTCCAGCGCGACTTCATCGCGGCAGTGTCACAGACGGCGACGTGTGTCCGTTCCGTCCAACGTTGGCGAATACCTGGAACGTCCCTCGACAGGGCTCGACCCGCGCTACGTGCGGACCCCGTGCGTGCCGTGGC
>DASZOG010000204.1:0-5083 GCA_035550895.1 Acidimicrobiales bacterium | reverse complement strand
CGACGTGCTCGCCCGGATGACGCGAGGCGACGCGCGCTACCGGTACTCGGTGGCGTGGCTCGACGTCACCGTCCGCGGCGGCGCGCTCGGGCGCAGCGTGCTGACCCGGGCCGATCACGCGCCGGTGAGCGCGCTCGGGCCACTCGCCACTCGCGATCCGCTCGCCTTCGCACCGCGGACACGCCTCGCCGCGCCGCCGTGGGTGCCGAACGGCGTGCTCGGCCGGTGGAGCATCCGCGGCTTCAACGAGGCTTGGTTCCGCAAGGCGCCGGCCACCGAGATCGGCGCCTTGCAGTCGATCACGTCGTACTTCCATCCCCTCGACATGGTCCACGGCTGGAACCGGCTCTACGGCCCGGCGGGGTTCGTCCAGTACCAGTTCGTCGTGCCGTTCGGGGAGGAGCCCGCGCTGCGCACGGTGATCGAGCGGCTGGCGGATGCGGGCGCGCCGTCGTTCCTGACGGTGCTCAAGCGCTTCGGTCCGGGCAACCCGGCGCCGCTGTCGTTCCCGATGCCGGGCTGGACGTTGGCGCTCGACCTGCCGGCGGGAACGGCCGGCCTCGGGCCGCTGCTCCACGGGCTCGACCGTGTCGTCCTCGACGCCGGCGGGCGGTTCTACCTCGCCAAGGACGCGCACCTCGACGCGCGCGCGTTCCGCGCCGGCTACCCCCGCCTCGACGAGTGGCGCCAGATCCGCGACAAGGTCGACCCGACCGGCATGTGGCGCTCCGACCTCGGCCGCCGCCTCGGGCTGACGGACTGACCATGCGGGTCGGGCCGATGTCGACTCTGGGCGCGGATGCCATCGGAGAGAGGCGATTTCCGCGCCCGGACGCCGGAGAGGATGCCGCGTTCGATGACGGGACGGCGTGTCGGTCGAGGATCGCGACGAGGGCGGGACGCTGATGGAGAACGCGTTCGGGGAGCCGGGGACGATCGTGCTGCTCGGTGGTACGAGCGAGCTCGGGCAGGCCATCGTCCGCCGGCTCGTCGCGCCGGGCACGCGCACCGTCGTCCTCGCGGCGCGGGATCCGGAGGCCGCGAAGCAGTTCGCCGAGGACATCCGCGGCCGCGGTGTGGAGATCGTCGAGACCGTGCCGTTCGAGGCGGAGGACGCCGCCGGCCACGCCGCGTTCGTTGCCGGGTTGGCCGAGCGGCACGGCGACCTCGATCTCGTCGTGCTCGCGTTCGGGGTGCTCGGCACACAGGAGGAGTTCGACGCCGATCCCGCTGCGGCGGCGCACGCGGTGACGGTCAACTACACGGGCGCGGTGTCCGTCGGCCTCGCCGTCGCCGAGCGGTTCCGCGTCCAGGGCCACGGCCGCCTCGTGGTGCTGTCGTCGGTCGCCGGCGAGCGCGTGCGGAAGGCGAACTTCGTGTACGGGTCGTCGAAGGCCGGACTGGACGGGTTCGCCCAGGGTCTCGGCGACGCCCTGGCCGGGAGCGGCGCGTCGGTGCTCGTCGTGCGGCCGGGTTTCGTGCGGACGCGCATGACCGCGGGCCTCCCGGCCGCGCCGCTGTACACCACGCCGGAGGCGGTCGCCGACGCAGTCGCGACCGGGCTGGCGAGGGGCCGTCGCACGGTCTGGGTCCCCGGCGCCCTGCGCGCCGTCTTCGCCGGGTTCCGCCACCTCCCCGGCCCCGTTTGGCGCCGCCTCCCGATGTAGTGGCTGCGTTCGTATGCTCTCCGACTCCATGAAGCTGACTGGTGAACGACCGCTCGAGGGGAAGACCCCGCCCGCGCTGCTCGCCCTGCACGAGGCCGGCTACCGCGAGGTCGTCGACCGGCTCGGGCCGGGCCGCGTGCTCGACGTCGGCTGTGGCGTCGGGGACTACTCGCAGCGGATGGCGGGGGACGGGCGGATGGTCCTCGGCGTCGACTACGACGCGGCGACGGCCAGCACGGCGACCCGCGCTCACCCTGGCCTGCAGGCGATCGCGGCCGACGGCGCCCGCGTGCCGCTGCGCACCGGCGCAGTCGACTGGGCGTGCTCGTCGCACCTCATCGAGCACTTCCACGATCCGGAGCCGCACGTCGCCGAGCTGGCCCGCGTCGTGTCCGGGAACGGCGCGGCGTTCGTGATCACGCCGAACGCGCCAGCCGACTTCGAGAACCCGTACCACGTCCATCTGTTCGAGCCGACGGAGCTGCAAGCGATGCTCGGCCGGCACTTCCACGACGTCGAAGTGCTCGGCCTCGACGGTGACGCGGTGGTGAAGGCGGACTTCGAGCGCCGGCGGCAAATCGGGCGGGCCGTCCTGCGCCTGGACGTGTTCGACCTCCGCCACCGCGTGCCGGCCCGCTGGTACGAGGCGCTGCACGCCGCCGGGCGGAGGCTCGTCTACCCGCTCGTCAACCGCACGCAGCGCGACCAGCCGCCGATCGACGCCAGCCGCTTCTCGATCACGCAAGCGATCGACCCGACCACGCTCGTGCTGTTCGCCGTCGCTCGCCGGCCGAAGCGATGATCACGCTCGTCGTCGTGCCGACGTACGACGAGGCGGAGACGATCGAGACGTTGCTGCGCGGCGTGCGGGCGGCGGTCCCTCACGCGGACATCCTCGTCGTCGACGACGCCAGCCCCGACGGCACGGCGGACACGGCTGAGATCGTGGGCAAGGAGATCGGTGGGGTCGAGGTGCTCCGCCGCGCCGGCAAGGGTGGCCTCGGCAGCGCATACCTCGACGGGTTCCGCCACGGGCTGGAACAGGGGGCCGAACTGCTCGTCGAGATCGACGCGGACCTGTCGCACGATCCGGCGGCGTTGCCGGAGCTACTCAGCGCAGCGGCGCACGGGGCGCACCTCGTGATCGGGTCGCGGTACGTGCCCGGTGGCCAGATCACCGGCTGGTCGCGGCGCCGCCGGTGGCTGTCCCGGTGGGGTAACCGGTACGTCGCGGTGGCGCTCGGGTTGGGGCTCAACGACGCGACGGCCGGCTACCGCGTCTACCGCGCCGACGCGCTGCGGCGGATCGGCCTCGACAACATCCGCTCCGACGGCTACGGCTTCCAGATCGAGATGACGTACCGGTTGGTCAAGGACGGCGGGCGCGTCGTGGAGATCCCGGTGACGTTCGCCGACCGGCGCTACGGCGACTCGAAGATGTCGAGCCGGATCGTCCTCGAAGCCCTCGTGCTGGTGACGGTGTGGGGCGTGCGCGACGTGGTCATGCTCCGCCGCCGCTCGCTGAGCTAGAGGCGCGCCGGACTCCTGGCACCGCGACGCGCGCCTGCTGTGGGCGGCACCGGATCGAGCTCCGTGCTACTTCTGGGCGCGATTTGGTGCGCCAGGTGCACCAATCCGCGCCGAGAACGGCGCAGGGCGGCGGGCCGAGGCCGAGTCGGAACGGGGTGGACGGCCCGCATCGGCGGGGAGATCCGCAGCACCCACCGACGCGATGCCGGCGGCGATGGCGACGGCGGCCCAGGTCAGGCCGTGCGTCCAGGGGAACGCCTGCGGCCAGTCGAGTGTCGCCGGGAGGTCGTAGCGGACCTGCTTGTAGGCGATGATCGCGGTGACGACGCCGAGCAGGGCCACCGGTACGACGAGCAGACGGTCCCGCCACGCCGGCGCACGGCGGGCGACCTCGGCCGCGGCGGCAGCGAGGAGCGCCGGAGCGATGCCGGCGACGATCGCCACGAGCACGACCGTGATCACCTCCCATCGCCGGCTGGGCGCTCTCCTGGGAACGTTCGGGAGATCCGGGTCGATGTTCGACCTGGTTCTCCCGAAGTTCGTGACGGGTGCGGCGCTCGCCGCTGGCGGAGGCTGCGTCGAGGCGCCGCGCCTCGGCCGGGCGAGGACGAGCACGGCGACAGCACCGATCGCGGAGGCCACGAGCGCGGCGTCGACGACGCGCTGCGGCGTCCAGCGCAACGACACCTCGAGCGGATCCGCATGGGCCGGCAGCCGCCACGCGTTGGCGAAGCCGTTGACGAGCAGCGGTGCACCGAGGTCCCCTCCGTCGACGGTCGCCCGCCAGCCGTCGCTGTGGCTCTGGCCGAGCAGGAGCCACGAATCGTCGTTCGACGGCGCGACCTCGAGGCGCATCGACGTGGCGCCGGAGTCGAGCACCGTCACTTCCGGCACGGGCGGCGCCGCGAGTTCCGCGCCGCTGCGCAGCACGACCTGGTCGACGTCGATGCCCAGGTCGCGGCCGGCTGCCGTGCGGACGACGTGCTCACCCGCATCGAGCGAGAGCGGCGCGCACGCCTCGAGCGCGATCGGGCGTCGCGCCGCGGCGTCGACGGTCTCCCCGACGAGCCGGGCAGGGACGGGGGCGCCGTCGACCGTCACCAGGTCGTCGCGGCAGCGGTCCGGAAGGATCGCGGGCGGGGGAGCAGCCTCCACGCCGGGAAGCTGCAGCTCGGCCACCGCCACCGGCAGCACGTTCGGTTGCCCGCTGAAGTAGTCCGGTGACGTCACCTCCCGCACCGCGTCGATGCGGATGCTGAACGTGCGCCCGGTCAACTCACGGGGCAGCGCGACCTCCACCTCCGCCACCGCGCCACGGGTGGGCGAGTCGGTGATCGGGGGCACGGCGACAGACACCGGAGGACGCCCGTCGGCCGAAACGGACAGCGCAGTGGGGACCGAGTGCTCGCCGTCGGCGACCACTGCGAGAGCGAAGCCGGACACCGCGATCGGCTCGCCGTTGCGCCCGGCCTCGATCGTGAGCGTCTGGCCGACGACGTCGCGCAGCGGCGTGGTCCACGCCGTCGCCGGATCACCGTCGAGCGCCGACGCCCCGCGCAAACGGGGGTCCCCGGGCACCCGGCCGCTCGCCACCGCGGTGGTGCCGGTCGTGGCGTCGATACCCAGCGCGTCGTCGAGCAGCTCGTCGGACGCGATCCCGGAGAGGCGGGCCGTCCCGGTGAGGGTGAACGTGCGCTCGGTCGGCAGGGAGAACCGGCGGGCGAGCGAGAGCTGCGGGTCGAACCGGTTCGGTGTCGCCGGGTCGATCCGGTCGCGCGACATCAGGATCGTCAGCGGATGGCCGGCGGACGCCTCGCCCACGGCGTCGAGGAGGTCAGTGGGCAGGCGGAGCACCTCGTCGACGCGCACCGGCTCGCCGCCGCGTC
>DASZOG010000203.1:0-10831 GCA_035550895.1 Acidimicrobiales bacterium | reverse complement strand
GAGCCGGCCGGGGCAGGCGACGACGATGTCGACGCCACGGGCGAGCGCGGTGACCTGCGGCCGCTGACCGACCCCTCCGAAGACCGTCGTCGTCCGCTGCCCGAGCGCGGCGGCGAGCGGGGCGATCGTCTCGGCGACCTGCAGCGCGAGCTCACGGGTCGGGACGAGGACGAGGGCCCGCGGCCGGCCCATCGTGCGCGGGCGGCGGTGGGCGGCGAGGGCCGCGACGACCGGGACGGCGAAGGCCACGGTCTTTCCGCTGCCGGTGCGGCCGCGCCCCAGCACGTCGCGCCCTGCGAGCGAGTCCGGCAGGGTCGCTGCCTGGATCGGGAACGGAGTGGTGATGCCGCGCGCCGCCAGCGCGGCGACGACCGGCGCCGGGACGCCGAGCTCGGCGAAGGATCGGGGAGCGGCCGCCGGCGACGCTTGCGCCGGCGTGGGCGGGGACGACGTGAGGTGGGGGCGATGCGTCCGCCGCCGGCGGCGACGGGCCCGTTCACCGGTCCGATCGGGGGTCCGGTCGAGGCCGCGCGCGCCTGCGGCAGGTTGAGAGTGGTTCATGGTGGTTCCTTCCGGGCTGGGGTGGCCGTTGTTGCTACGGCCACGCTCCGCACCGGAAGCGCCAACCTCACGCCACCGAG
The DNA here is from genome assembly GCA_035550895.1 of Acidimicrobiales bacterium. Lineage (GTDB taxonomy): Bacteria > Actinomycetota > Acidimicrobiia > Acidimicrobiales > Ilumatobacteraceae > DASZOG01. Next base: position 10,190 of record DASZOG010000203.1, on the reverse strand, counting down.
GCGTGGAGCACGTCGACCGCGGCACCGCTTCTTCGAGGTACCGCCATGTGCAGTATGCCGCCTCGAGCCGCGAACTCCACTGCACCCGGCGACTGCGGGCGCCGATGAGTTCGCGGACGTGGAACCGTCAGACTGGGTGCACGACGTGTGCGCGAGATGACGTGGAGGAACCGATGGCCTTTCGTCCGTACCTGTTCTTCGGCGGCAACTGCCGCGAAGCGTTCACCCGCTACCAGGAGATCTTCGGCGGCGAGCTGAGCCTGATGACGATGAAGGACGTCCCCGGCGAGGAGCCGCCCGCCGGCAAGGAGGACCTGATCATCCATGCCGCGATCACGATCGGCGACGACCTGCTGATGGCGTCGGACGACCCGATGTCCGCCGACGTCGGTCCCGTCCAGGGGATGATGGTCTCCTACGACGCCAAGGACGGCGCCGACGCGAAGCGCGTCTTCGATGCGCTCGCCGAGGGTGGCAACGTCACCCAGGAGCTGATCCCGACGTTCTTCTCGGAGGCGTTCGGCATGTGCGTCGACCGGTTCGGCACGCCGTGGATGGTCGTCGGCCCGGAGGCGCAGCAGCAGTCGGGGTCGTAGAACCGCAGCGTCCCCGTCGCGGCCGGCATGCTCTCCTAGCGTGCAGACCGTGCGCAGGGCGCAGCCAGACATCCTGCTCCCGATCCGCCCGGTGGCCCCGATCCGGTCGCTGCTGCGCCGGCTGGGCATCGCGGTCGGCATCATCGTGCTGATCGCGCTGGTCACCTGGATCGGGCGCGACGGGTACAGCGACGCCGACGGCAACGGTGTCTCGCTGCTGGACTCGGTGTACTACTCGACCGTCACGGTCACCACGACGGGCTACGGCGACATCGCCCCGATCACACCGGGCACGCGGGCCTGGACCACCTTCCTCGTCACGCCCTTGCGCGTGCTGTTCCTGATCGTCCTCGTGGGCACCACCCTCGAGGTGTTGACCGAGCGCTATCGCGTCGCGCTCGCCGAGAACCGCTGGAGGCGTCGGGTGAAAGAGCACACGATCGTCGTCGGGTACGGCGCGAAGGGCCATGGCGCGGTGGACTCGCTGATCGCGACGGGAACGCCCGCGGATCATGTGGTCGTGATCGATGCGGCAGCGAACGTCGTGCAGGAAGCCCGGGCCCGCGGGCTCACCGTCGTGCTCGGCGACGCGACCCGGACGACCGTGCTGCAGCAGGCGATGGTCGAGCGGGCGAGGGCGGTCGTGGTCACGTGCAACCGCGACGACACGGCGACGCTCGTCACGCTCACGGCCCGCGAGCTGAACCCGCGCGCCACGATCGTCGCCGCCGTACGCGAGGCCGAGAACGACCACCTCCTGCGGGAGTCGGGCGCGAGCACCGTCGTCGTCTCGTCCGAGGCGGCGGGCAGGCTGCTCGGCCTGGCCACGTCGCAGCCGAGCGCGGTCGAGGTGCTCGAGGACCTGATCGTCGCCGGACGGGGCATGCAGCTCGTCGAACGGCCGGTGCGGACCGACGAGATCGGCGGTCCACCGCGCACCTCCGCCGACGAGCTGCCCGTTGCCGTGGTCCGCGACGGCGAGCGGATCGCGTTCGACGACGAGCGCGGCCACGTCCTGCGGACAGGGGACATCGTGGTCACGCTGCAGCGCGAGTCTCATTGAGAATCGTCGAGCGCGGACTCGTCGAGCGCTGGAGTGTCGGCCTCGGTCGGCGGATGCCAGTCCGTCGAGCGCGCGAGCCACGCCGCGGTGAGCAGGAGCGCGACCGCCACGCAGAGGCCGACGACCAGGCGAGCCGGGTCGTACGTGACAGCGGCAAGGAGGCGCAGCGTGGCGGCGACGGCGAGGCTCACGCGTTCGCTCCGCGCGGCGGGTCGGAGGGCGGGCCGGCCTCGTCGAGGCGGCGGTTGAGCGTCAGCAGCCGGCCGATGATCGGCAGCGTGAGGATGTTGATGCCGTGGAGCACGCCGATGATCAGCACGATCCCGCCGACCCGCGCCGTCTCGTGCTGCAGCTGGGCGGCGTTGACCGTGTCGGCCCAGTTGCCCTTCGGCTCGAACGACACCGTGAACAGGATGTACGCCGTGAAGATCAGGTAGTAGGCGATGTCCATCAGCATGATGAAGCTCTTGCCGGTGCGCGGGTTCGCCCGGAACACGTCGGCGGCGTAGCTCTTGCCGAAGCGCTTGATGAACGGCCCGAGCCACAGCGCGATGCCGAGCAGGACCGCGTTGGTCAGCAGTTCCAGGATCCACCAGTCCATCAGGACCTCTCCTTGTCTCACGTCGATCGTGGCGACGAGGACGGCGCCGATCGCCCCGAGCAGGCAGGCGACGACGAGCAGGGCGCGACGCTCCTGCCGCCGCCGGCGGCGGTCGTCGTCGATGCTCAGCCGGACACGGGCGAACAGGTCGTCGCGTGCGTCCAACGCGGTCGTGCTCTCGGTGAGCGCCTCCCGGAGGAGCTCCTCCGTGGCCGTCACTGGTCCACCCTTCGGGTGGATGGGTGACCGAGTCGCCACTGCGTGGCGACAAGCGACCGTGCTTGCTGGACCTCGCTTCGCTCGGTCACTGGTCGCCCTCCGCCGTGGTGAGGGTGCGCTCGAGGGTGTCCATGCCCCGGCGGAGGTGCGTCTTCACGGAGTTCGGCGACACGCCGAGCGTCTCCGCGATCGCTTCGATGCCGAGCTCGCTGTAGTACCGGAGAACGACGCAGTCGCGCTGACGGCGGGGCAGGCCGCGCAGGGCGTCGATCACCCGCCGCTGGTCGTCGCGCAGGCTGATCTCGTCCTCCAGCAGAGCTGCGCCTGGATCGAACGGCAGGTGGTGGCGCAGCGAGACGAGCCCGCGCCGGTTGTGGTCGCGGGCGAGGTTGAGCACGATCGACCGCAGGTAGGCCGCGGCCTTCGCTGGGTCCTCCAGCCGGTCCGTGGCGCGGGCGAAGCGGATGAAGGCCTCCTGGACGAGGTCCTCCGCCGCGTTGCGGTCGTCGACGAACAGGCGGGCCAGGCGGACGAGCGAGCGGGCTTCGCGCTCGAACATCGTTGCCACGAGCCGGTCGGCGTCGAGCGTCTCCACATCGACGGCCGCGAGTGCCTCGTCGCGAACGGGCACCGTGAGGAGCGTGCCGGCGGGCGACGACCAGCCGAGGATCGTCCCGAGCCAGCCCGGCGAGAGCGTCAGCGTCACTGTGGAGACGGACGACGACAACCCCCCGTCCGGGTGACAGGCGGCACGAAGTGCGTCCGCGATCCGCTCCCCGAGCCGGGCGTCCGGCACCTCCCGGGACGGGCGCCGGAAAAACACCCCGGATCTTGTCACCCGCGACGGTGGTGGCCTTCGTCTGCATCCATCGTGAGCACCACAGCGATCCACATCGAAGGGTTGACGAAGACGTTCCGTCGCGGACGCTCCCGCGCGACCCGTGCCGTCGACGGACTCGACCTCCACGTGCCGGCGGGCGGAGTGTTCGGCTTCCTCGGACCGAACGGGTCCGGCAAGACGACCACGATCCGCTGCCTGCTCGGCCTCGTCCGACCGACGGCCGGGAACCTCGAGCTGCTCGGAGAACCCGTCCCCGACGGTCTGCCGACCGTGATCCGCCGGGTCGGGTCGATCGTCGAGACCCCGGCGTTCGTGCCGACGATGACCGCCAGGGAGAACCTGCGCCTCGTGGCGGCGATCGACCGCATCGGACCCCGGCGGGTCGACGCGCTGCTGGAGCAGGTCGGGCTCGGCGACGACGCCGACCGTGCCGTGCGCAAGTTCTCGCTCGGCATGCGGCAGCGGCTCGGAGTCGCCACCGCGTTGCTCAAGGACCCGGCGCTGGTCGTCCTCGACGAGCCGGCGAACGGGCTCGATCCGAGCGGAATGCGCGAGATCCGGTTGCTCCTGCGCGCGCTCGGCGCGGAAGGGCGGACGGTGTTCGTCTCGAGCCACCTCCTCGGGGAGATCGAGCAGACCTGCGACGCCGTGGCGATCCTCCGCCACGGGCGGTGCATCGCCTCCGGGCGGGTCGCCGACGTGATCGGCCGCGCCGACGCAGGGCTCGTCGTGCAGGTCGGCGACCTGCGCGCCGCGGCGCGTGTCCTCGTCGCGGACGGCCTCGCCGTGGAGCTGCGCTCGACGGATCTGCACGTCGCCGTACCCGTCGACCAGGCGGCACGCGTCACGCGCCTCCTCGCCGCGCACGACCTGTGGGTGACGGGGATGCGACCCGATCACGCCAGCCTGGAGGAGCGGTTCTTCGAGCTCACCGAGCAGCAGCCCACGGCCACGCAGCTGCAGGAGGTGGCGTGATGCACCTGCTCGTGACAGAGATGCGCCGCGCACTCCACCGGCGCCTGGTGTGGGTCCTGATCGGGTTGGCGCTGGTGATGTCGATGGCCGGCGGGCTCATCGCGTTCGTGGACAGCGCCGGCGGGCTGAACGCGCTGCAGCTGCAGGGCAGCGAGCCGCATCCGGCCGTGATGCGCAGCTGGTGGGCACCGGACGGCGGCGACGGCTGGCTCACCGGCGGCGCGTTCTTCATGCTCATCGGCGGCATGATCGGCGGGGCGTCGGTCGCCGGGGCCGAGTGGCGCTGGGGCACGGTGTCCACGCTGCTGACGTGGGAGCCGCGCCGGACGCGCCTGCTGGGCGCCCGCCTCGGTTCGGCGGCGATCCTCGCCGCAACGATCTCGTTCGCGCTGCAGGTCGTCTCCCTGCTGCTGCTGACGCCGGCGGTGCTCACCACCGGCTCGACAGCCGGTACCGATCTGGAGTGGTGGCTCGGCCTTGTCGCGGCGATGCTGCGCATCTCGGCGCTGACCGCGCTCGCCGCGGTGCTCGGACTCGCGATCGCGAACCTCGGCCGCAACACCACCGCTGCGCTGGCGGTCATCTGCGGCTGGCTCCTCGTCGTCGAGGGTCTGATCCGGGCACTGCGCCCGGGATGGAGCACCTACCTGCTGTCCGAGAACCTCGCCGTGGGGGTCACGGGGGCGTCACTCGAAGGCGACGCGGCGTCGCCGACACCGCTGAGCGCGCTCGCGACGCTCGTCGTCTACGCGGTGCTGCCCGTGTGGGCGTCGATCGCCATCTTCCAGCGCCGGGACCTGGTCGCCTGATGCGCCGGTCAGCGCGCACTCCGGTCCCGCGGCACGCCGGGACCTTCGCCTCTGGCTCGTCCAGAACTGCATCGAGAGGATGACCACGGATGCGCACCATCACGACCACGTCGATCGTCGTCGCCGGGGCGCTCGCGCTGTTCGGCGCGTGCAGTGACGGCGACGACGCCGCGGCGCCACCCTCCGCCCCCGAGCCCGACACACCGGGCCGGGTGCCGATCGTCGTCGACACGGACGCCGGGCTCGACGACGCGATCGCGCTGCTCTACCTGGCCAGCTCCCCGGAGGTCGACCTGCGGGCCGTCACGGTGTCCGGCACGGGGCTGGCGCACTGCTTCCCCGGCGCGCGCAACGTCGTCGGCTTGCTGGAGGTCGCCGGCCACACGGACGTTCCGGTGGCGTGCGGGCCGGAGGAACCGATGGCCCCGCCCGGCGCAGCCTTCCCCGACGACTGGCGACGGTTCACCGATGGCCGGTACGGCGACGCGTGGCGGATCGGGCAGGGCTCCCTGGACGACCGGACGGCGCCGCAGTTGCTCGTCGACTCCATGCGTGACGCCGCCGAGGACGAGCAGCCCGCGACGCTCGTCGCTCTCGGGCCGCTGACCAACATCGCCGCCGCGGCGGAGCTGGACACGGGCTTCGCCGAGAACGTCGCGCGCGTCGTCGCCATGGCCGGCGCGTTCGACGTCGAGGGCAACGTCCAAGCCGCGCAGCCGCCGCCGGCACGCAACGTCGCCGAGTGGAACGTCTACGCAGATCCCGCCGCGGCGCGCGCGGTCGTACGGTCCGGGATGCCGATGGCCTTCGTCCCGCTCGACGCGACGAACTCCGTGCCGCTCGACATGTACGTGCTCCGCGCCGTCGCCCGCGCACAGGAGAGCGACGCGCTGGTCGTGGCGCGCACCTTGCTCACCGGCATCCGGGGCATGATCGACGAGGGCGAGTACTACCTGTGGGATCCGCTCGCAGCTGTGCTGACCCTGCAGCCGGAGCTGGGAACGATCGAGGAGCGGTCCGTTGACGTCGTCGTCGACGGCGCAGACGTCGGTCGGACGACCGACGCTCCAGGCGGCGCTGCCGTGGAGGTGTTCACCGCCGCCGACGCCCGGGCCGCTGAGCAATCGCTGATCCAGACGCTCGCCGGGGCCGCGACAGACTCGATCTCCGACCGAGCCGACCTGGTCATCGACCCGGTCGCGTGCAGCGCCACCGGTGCGGGCGTGGGCACCGGCCCTCAGGTCGTCGAGCTGGCGCCGAACACGCCAGACGGCACCGAGTGGGGGGTCGCCGTCGGCGTGCTCGAGCCCGGCCGTGGCGTGGCCGACATCGAGGCGTTCCTCGCCGCTCCGACGGAGGAGGGGCCCCCGTGGTTCGACCAGGCCGCGGGACTCGTGTCGGGCGAGGGTGGTGGCACAGCCGACCTCGTCGAGCTCGAGCGCGGCACGTACACCGTGGTCTGCATCGAAGGCGGCTTCGGCGACATGCGCCTCCAAGGCACGACGACGTTCACCGTGGGCTAGTGCCCGAGGCCCGTCGCTGACGCTCTGGGCGCGCGCGGCGGTGTCACGGACCGGCAGCGGCGACGACGGAGAGGACGTCGTCGCCGTAGCGGTCGAGCTTCGTCGGGCCGAGGCCCTTCACACGGGCGAGCTCCGCCAGCGTGACCGGGCGACGGCGGGCGATCTCCTCGAGCGTCGTGTCGTGGAAGACGACGAACGCCGGCATCCCGTCGGCGCGGGCGCGGCCGGCGCGCCACACCTTCAGCTGCTGCAGCAGCGCGGTGTCCGGCGGCGCGCCCACCGAGTCGGCGAGGGCCGCGCTGCGGCCGGTCGGACCGCTCGTCCGCTGCTCGCGTGGCCCCCGCACGACGGGCGTCTCGCCGCGCAGCTCCGCGAGGAACGGCGAGGGAGAGCCGGCGGGGGCGACCACGGTGCACGTCTCCGAGCACCGGGTGATGGCGACGTGGAAGACGCGCCGCTCCTCCTCGACGTCGGTGGCCAGCCGATGCGGCATCTGGTCGGCGCCGGCGTGGTGGACCACGACGTGCGGCCATTCCCGGCCCTTGACCCTGTGCACGGTGGCGAGGCGGACGCCATCCGGGTCGCCCGGCCGGCGCAGCTCGTCGCGCAGCCATCCCGGGAAGCGGGCTGCGTCCGCACAAAGATCGGCCAGCGCGACGAGCGCGTCGAGGTCATCGAGGTGGCCGGACTGCTTCGGCGTGCGCTGGTAGCCGTCGAGCGCGGACATCGACTCGTCGAGACCCAGATCGCGGATCATCCGCAGCAGCGCCGGCGTGCCGCGCTCGACCGCCGCGGCCAGGCGGCCGATGTCGTCGACGAGTTGGCTGACCTTGTCGGCGTCGCGCTGTCCCAGCCGGCCGGCGAGGCGGATCAGTGCGGGCACCGAGCGCTGCTCGCTGATCCAGTCGACGAGCTTCGCCGACCGTCCCCGCGACGGCCGGCGCGCGGCTTCGCGCAAGTCCGCGCCGCGCAGCTGACCAGGGTCGACTGCCAGGCGCAGCCAGGCGAGCGCGGAGCGGACGCCGGTGCGCTCGAGCCAGCGCTCGTCGATCGCCTGCTGCACGCGGACGCCGCGATGTCGGAGCACGAGCTGGACCGGGGCGAGCGTCGCGTTGACCCGTGCCAACACGGCGACATCCGCCGGCGCGGCACCCGCCGACAGCGCGGCCGCGACAGCGTCCGCGGTGGCGGAGGTCGTCCCGGCGCCGGCGACTCCCTGAGCAGCGGGCACATCGGCGACCAGCTCGACGCGCAGCCCGGGCGAGCGGCGCGCCCGGTCGGGAGCGGAGCGGATCTCCTTCGGGACGCGCCGGCGGTTGCGCGTCAGGAGCGTGCGCGCTCCCTCGACGACGCCCGGCGGGCAGCGGTAGTTGACCTCCAGCGGGTGGTCGCCCGCGCCGGGGAACAGGGCGGCATAGCCGATCAACCACTCCGGCGTCGCGCCCGAGAAGCCGTAGATGGTCTGGTCGTCGTCGCCGACGCCGAACACGGCGAGCTCTGGAGAGGCGACCAGCCGCAGGAGCAGCAGGTGGGCGGGAGCGAGGTCCTGGAACTCGTCGACGAGGAGCAACCGGCAGGCGCGCTGCGCGGCGGCCCGCGTGGCCGGCTCGGTGAGGAGGACCTCGATCGCGGTGGCGATCTGCTCGTTGAAGTCGACGGCGTGCCGCCCGCGCAGGATCTCGCGGTAGCGGTCGACGACGTCCGCCAGACCCTCGACCTCGCCGTCGTAGTCGGCTTCGACGGCAGCGGGATCGCGCAGCGTCAGCCGGACCTCGGCCAGCGCGTCGACCCACGGGGCCAGCGGGTCGGTGTTCCGCCGCCGGGGCACCGTCACGAGCCCGCTGAGGATCTCGCGCACGGCCCGCTCGTCGAGCACCTGGTGGCGTGGGCCGCGGGCCGCGAACGGCGGCCGCCCGTCGACGATGGCCAGGCCGAGCGCGTTCAGCGTGCGGACGTGCAGACCAGGCAGGTCGTCCGTGCGCTCACGCATCTCGGCCGCGGCCCGTTCGTTGAACGCGACCAGGCACACCGCTGACGCAGGCACGTTCCAGCCGAGCAGCAACTCCCGTGCTCGTTCCGTGAGGACCCGCGTCTTGCCCGAGCCCGCCGGGGCGATGATCCGCGCCGCGCCGCCGCGGTGGGTGACTGCGGCGACCTGGTCCGGCGCCAGTTCGACAGCAGCCTCGTCACGTGACCATCCGCAGCCGAACGGGACGAGCCACCCGCGCTCGATGGCGATCCGGTGGACGATCGCCGTGCCGGCGAACGTGTCTCCGAGCCGATCGCCGAGCGGGCCTCCGTCGCACCACGCCGACGTACCGTCGGCGAGTACGACGTCGGCCGGGCCACCCGCCCGCGCGCCGGCTGCCACGGCCAGATCGCGCCAGCGGTATGCCGGCCAGGCGGGATCACGCCCGTCCACGCTGTTCGACCACACGGCGTGATCCATCAGTTCGGCGTCGACCAGAACGGTCGGCGCGTGTGTCCAGACCGGGCCCGGGAGCACGCGACCGCCGCTCGATCGCTCGTCACCGGCGAGCTCGATCACGGTGCGCTGGCGAGCCTGCCATCGCTGCCGCAGCCCGTCCGGCGGTCCGGCGGCGGGATCGACCTGCACCCGGGGAGCACCGGCCCAGGGTGGTGGCACCGGCTGGCCGGGACGCACGACCACGTTGCGGCCGAGCTCCTCCGGCCCGGCGAGCCGGCTGAGCTCGTCCATCGCTCCATTGTGGCGAGCGGGTGGGACGCGCTGGGTGATCAGGCCGCGGCGGCCTGGACAGCGAGATCACGCGTCGCACGGTCCGCGGCGCGGGCGGGCCGGCGCGGCCCGCGCCGGCCCTCGGGGAGTCGCCGGCAGGAGCTCCACGAACGGACGGCGTCCTGCTCGGCCGCGGGATCGGGCTCCTCGCGGAGCGCTGCCCGCAGCTTCGCCATCGCCTGGAACGTGCGGCTCTTCACAGTGCCGACCGGGATCCCGAGCCGCTCGGCGATCTCGGGCTGGGTGAGCTGGTCGAAGTAGGCGAGGCGGAGCAGGTCCCGCTGGGCCGCCGGCAGCCGGGCCAGCGCAGAACGCACACTGAGCGAGGTCACGACGCGCTCGGCGAGCTGGTCCGATCCACCGGCGGAGCCGGGGCCGGAGCCGAACGCGGACGCGGCGACCGCCTCGGGCTCGGCCACCGCCGTGGCCGGGCGGACCGCCTGCCGACGCGCCATGTCGATCGCCGCATTGCGGGCGACGGAGGCCACGAACGTCGTCTCCGAGCCGCGGGCGGGATCGAATCGGTCGGCCGACCGCCACAGCCGGAGCATCGTCTCCTGGACCAGATCGTCCGCGGAGCCCACCCCAGCGCCGAACCGGCGGGCGATGCTCCGGACGAGCGGCGTGAACCGGTTCAGCAGCTCGCGCATCGCGCCGTGGTCTCCGGCGGCGACCAGCGGCAGCACCGGGGCCGGCGGCGTCGCGAACGGCGGGGACGTGGACATGGGGGACTCCTCGTGGACGGTTTCGGGGCGCGGGGCCTCTGGGCGTCCACGGTGGACGTAAGGGGGGTGCCACCGACAGT
>DASZOG010000202.1:0-16063 GCA_035550895.1 Acidimicrobiales bacterium | reverse complement strand
CAGGCCGGCGCGGCGGGCGTGGTCGAGTCCGGAGTCGGCGGCGATCGTGAACCGCGCCGCCGGCAGGAACGCGACGACGGACTCGGAGTAGGGCTCTCCTCCGATGGCGATGACGGCGCTGGCGGCCACCCGTTCCCTCCGCTGGCATTACCCAGAGCAGGTTCGAGGGTCGGTGGCGGCGACCACCCTCTCAGCCCGGCGTTCCTCCGAGCTCCCCGTGTCCTTCCGAGGCTACCGGGCGCGTGGCGCTGCGGGTGAACGCGAGGAGCGCGAGCAGTACGACCACCATGCCGGCGACCTGGAGCGGGCGGACCGACTCGTCGAGGAAGACGTACGCCCACGTCGTCGCCAGGGCCGGCTGCGCCAGCGTGAGCACGGAGATGGTCGACACCGGGATCCGCCGCTGCGCCCAGAGCACGAGGCCATGTCCCGCCGTGCCGGTCATCAGCGCCAGCGCGGCGATGTACGCCCAGCCTTCCGCGGTCACGTCGAAGGCCTTGCCGCTCGCGAAGGCGAAGGGGAGGAGGAAGAGGGACGCCCCGAGTGCGGTGACGGCCATCACCTCGCTGACTCCTGTCGTCGCCCGAACCCGTCGCGACAGGAGCAGGTAGCCGGCCCACGCGCCGACAGCGGCGGCGGCCATCAGGTCGCCCGTCAGCCCGCGTTCGCCCGCGCCTGGGGCGGCGAAGATGATCAGCGCCACGCCGACCACGGCGAGCGCTCCCCAGGCGAGCGCCCGGGTGGCGATCTGTTCGTGGAACACGACGGCGGCGACCGGGACGACGATCACCGGGCTCATCGCACCGATGAACTCGACGTTGGCGATCCGGGTGTGGTTCACCGCCGCGAAGAACAGCCCGAGGTTGGCCCCGAACAGGACGCCGAGCGGCGCGACACGCCGGACCGTCGCCCAGTTCAGCCGGTGGCGCTGCACACGCAGGACGACGAACCAGATCACGGTGCCCATGACGAGGCGCCAGAACGCGACGACCACGCCCGGCGATCCGGACTTCCGGATCATCGTCGTCGCCAGCGAGAAGATGACGACGGCGGTGACGATCGCCAGCACCCCGGCTGCGGACTCGTCACGCGCCGGCGCAGCCGGGCGCGGCGCCGAGGACGTCGCCCGGTCGGCCGTCACGCCGGCGCGACGTGCATCAGGTCCGGTTCGAGGTAGATGATCCGGGCGATCGGCACGGCGTGGCGCACCCGCGCCTCGGTGGCGTTGATCGCCGAGGCCAGTTCGCTGACGGAGAGCGCGGGATCGAACTCGACCTTGGCAGCCACGAGCAGCTCGTCCGGACCGATGTGCTCCGTGCGAAGGTGGATCAGCCGGTGGACGGCCGTGTCGTCGGTGAGCGCGGTGACGATCGAGTTCTGCACGTCTGGCGCGGCGCCCTCCCCGATGAGCAGGCCCTTCATCTCGATTGCCAGCACGATGGCGATCACGACGAGCAGCACGCCGATGGCGATCGACCCCGCGGCGTCCCAGCGCGGGTTGCCGGTCGCCTTCGCCATGATCACGCCGAACAGCGCGAAGAACAGTCCGCACTCCGCGCCGATGTCCTCGAGCAGGACGACGGGCAGCTCCGGCTGCTTCGAGGTCCGGATGAACCGCCACCAGGACTGGTCCTTCCTCTTCACCCGGTTCGACTCGACGACCGCCGTCCGCAGCGAGATCGTCTCGAGGACGATGGCGAACACGAGGATGCCGATCGCGACCCACAGGCTCTCGACCTCGTGCGGGTGGCGGAACTTCTCGATGCCCTCGTACAGCGCGAACAGACCGCCCATGCTGAACAGGACCAAGGCGACGACGAACGCCCAGAAGTACCGCTCGCGCCCATAGCCGAACGGGTGCTCGGGGGTTGCCTTCCGCCTGGCACGGCTGCCGCCGAGCAGCAGGAGTGCCTGGTTGCCACTGTCGGCCAGGGAGTGGACGGATTCGGCGAGGAGACCGGCGGAGGAGGTGATGAGGAAGCCGACGAACTTGGCGACGGCGATGCCGAGGTTGGCGAACAGGGCGGCGAAGACGGCTTTGCGACTCCCGTCGTGCACGGGCCAAGGTTGGCACAGCGCTTCGACGAGCGCGAAGGGGATGCGGCTGATGGGTGAGCTGGACGGGCGCGTCGCGCTGGTCACCGGCGGAGGGCGGGGGATCGGGCGGGGCATCGCCGAGTTGCTGGGCAGCGAGGGTGCGGCAGTCGCCGTGAACTATCGGCGCGACGCCGAGGCGGCGCGGGACACGGTCCGCGCGATCGAGGCGGCCGGAGGCGTGGCCGGCGCGTACGTGGCGTCAGTCGATGACGCCCAGGCGGATCGAGCCATGGTCGACGCCGTGCACGCCGACTTCGGCCCGGTGGACCTGCTGGTGTGCAACGCCGGGATCGCCTCCCGCGGGCAGGCCGTCGCCGACACCGACCCGGGCGAGGTCGAGCGGGTGGTCGCCACGCACGCGATCGGCGCCCACCACCTGTGTCGGCTCGTGCTCCCTGCAATGCGCGAGCGCCCCCGCGGCGACATCGTGATGATCTCCTCCGTCGCCACGTCGCACTACGCCGGCAACGGTGCGCCGTACAACATGGCCAAAGCGGCGCTCGAGGCGCTGGCGTTCACGCTGGCGAAGGAGGAGCGCCCGCACGGCATCCACGTCAACGTCGTCGCCCCCGGCCTCGTCGAGACCGACATGGGCGTGCGCCTCGCCAGGGCGATGACCGGCGACCGGTCCTTGGAGGACCTGCGCGGGCTGGATGCGATCTCGCCGTTCGGCCGCGTCTGCCAGCCGCTCGACGTCGCCCGCGTGGTGCTCTGGCTGTGCAGCGCGAGCGCCGGCTACGTGACCGGCCAACGGATCGAATGCGACGGCGGAGGGCCGCCGCGCAGCTTCTGATCGCTCGCCGGCGGAGAGCGGGCCGGAGGCGTTCACCCGCCCGGCGGTAGCCTGTCCGTGTGACCCTTCTCGGCACCGGGCACGACGCCGGCGAGCTCGTCATCACGATCACCGACGCGGCCAAGGCGAAGCTGATCGAAGTGCGCGACGACGAGCCCGACGCGGATCGCCTCGGCCTGCGGGTCGAGATCACCGACGACAGTGGGCCCGACTTCCGCTACGACCTGTCGTTCGACGTGGTCACCAAGGCTGCGCTGACCGACGTCGTCCGCGACCACGGGGGGCTGAAGGTGATCATCCCCGCCGACGACGTCGACCGCCTCCAGGGCGCGACGCTCGACCACGAGTTCGGCGGGCTGGTCATGCGCAACCCGAATCGGCCGGAGCCGATCCAGCTCGGCGCGCTGACGATCGACGACGCCACCGCCGTCGCGGTGCGTGAGGTCATCGACAACGAGGTCAACCCGGCGCTGGCCGCGCACGGTGGGTTCATCACGTTCGTCGGCCACGACGCGGCAGGCAAGGCGTACGTGACGATGGGCGGCGGCTGTCACGGCTGCGCGATGAGCCGGATGACGATGCTCCAGGGTGTCGAAGGCATGATCACCGGCGCCGTCGAAGGGGTCACGCGGGTGATCGACGCCACCGACCACTCGACGGGCGAGAACCCGTACTACACCTGATCGAAGAGCGACACTCCGGGGGGCCGATGACGGGGATCGTGAGCTACGGCGCCTACCTGCCGTACTGGCGCCTGCAACGGGCGGCGATCGGCGGGGCGCTCGGGACCCGGGCCGGCTCCGGTACGCGTTCCGTCGCGTCGTACGACGAGGACACCACGTCAATGGGGGTCGAGGCGGCGCGCATCGCGCTCAGGCGGGCGCCCGGCGGAGCTGCGCCGGCCGACGTGGTCTTCGCCACGACGGCGCCGAGCTACGCCGACAAGACGAATGCGACGGCGATCCACGCCGCGCTCGCCTTGCCGTCCTCGGTCGGGGCTTACGACGTCGCCGGCGCGGTCCGCTCGAACGTCGCCGCCTGCACGCTCGCCGGCACGACCGGAGGGCTCGCCGTCCTCAGCGATCTGCGCACGGGCCTGCCCGGGGGCGCGGACGAAGCCGGCGGTGGCGACGCCGCCGTGGCGCTGCTCTTCGGTGAGGACCACTGCATCGCCGAGACGATCGGGGGCGCGACGGCGACCGGCGAGTTCCTCGATCGCTGGCGCACGCCCGGGGAGGCGTCCAGCCGGCAGTGGGAGGAGCGCTTCGGCGAGCACGCGTACGTCCCGCTCGCCGAGGAGGCGATCGCCGCCGCGCTGAAGGTGGCCGGGCTCTCGCCCGACGAGCTCGATCACGTCGTCGTCACCGGCCTGCACTCGCGCGCTGTCGCGGCGGTGAAGCGGTCGCTCGGCGCCCGTCCGGAAGCGCTCGCCGACGACCTCACCACCGCAGTCGGCAACACCGGCGCGGCGCACGGTGCGCTCGTGCTCTGCGACGTGCTCGACACCGCAGAGCCGGACCGGACGATCGCGCTCGTGCAGCTCGCCGATGGTTGCGACGTCTGGCTGCTACGGACCACCGCGGCGATCCGCGATCACTCGCGCCAGCCGACGGTGCGCGACCGCCTCGCGGCGACCCGCGACGACCTGGCGTACGCGCAGTTCCTGACGTGGCGTGGCTTCCTGCACCGCGAGCCACCGCGGCGCCCGGAGCCCGACCGCCCGGCAGCGCCGCCCAGCCTGCGGTCGACAGCGTGGAAGTATGGGTTCTACGGCTCGCGGGACGAGAGCGGCTTCGTCCATCTCCCCCCGAGCCGGGTGTCGATGGGCTCCGGCGCGATCGACCGGATGACGCTCGTGCGGATGGCCGACGTGCCGGCCACGATCGCCACGTTCACTGTCGACCGCCTGGCATACAGCCTCAACCCACCCGTCGTGTCGGCGGTGATCGACTTCGACGGCGGCGGAAGGTTCCAGTGCGAGCTGACCGACATCGATCCCGGCGCGGTACGCATCGGGGACAGGGTGGAGATGACGTTCCGCCGCCTGTACACGCAGGACGGCGTACACAACTACTTCTGGAAGGCAAAGCCACTACGAGGAGGGAGCTGAGCCATGGCTTCGCACGGGATCCGCGACAAGGTCGCCATCGTCGGCATGGGGTGCACGCCGTTCGCCGAGCACTGGGACAAGTCGACCGACGACCTGCTCATCGACGCGTCCACCGAGGCGCTCACCTCCGCCGGCGTGGCGCTGGACGACGTCGACGCGTTCTGGCTGGGCACGATGGGCTCGGGCCTTTCTGGCCTGACCCTCAGCAGGCCGTTGAAGATCCAGCACAAGCCGGTCACCCACGTCGAGAACTTCTGCGCGACCGGGTCGGAGGCGTTCCGCAACGCCTGCTACGCCGTGGCCTCCGGCGCGTACGACGTGGTGATGGCGATCGGTGTCGAGAAGCTGAAGGACTCCGGCTTCTCCGGCTTGGCGGTCGACGCCCCGGCGAACGACGGCACGGCCGCCACCACCACCGCGCCCGCCGCCTTCAGCCTCCTCGCGCCGGCGTATGCCAAGAAGTACGGCGTCGACGACGCGGAGCTGAAGGAGGTGATGACCCGCATCGCATGGAAGAACCACTACAACGGCGCGCGCAACCCGCGGGCGCAGTTCCGCAAGGAGGTGGCCAAGGAGACGATCGCCTGCAGCCCGCTCGTCGCCGGCCCCCTCGGGATCTTCGACTGCTCCGGCGTGAGCGACGGCTCGGCTGCGGCGATCATCGTGCGCGCCGAGGACGCCCACCGCTACACGGACCATCCGATCTACGTGAAGGCGCTGTCGTTCGTCTCCGGCCCTGCTGCCGGACCGATCGACCCGAGCTACGACTACACGAGCTTCGTCGAGGTGGTCCGCAGCGCCGAGGACGCGTACCAGCAGGCGGGTATCACGAACCCACGGGCCGACCTGGCGATGGCCGAGGTGCACGACTGCTTCACGCCGACCGAGCTCGTGCTGATGGAGGATCTCGGCTTCGCCGAGCGGGGAATGGCGTGGAAGGAGGTGCTCGCCGGCACGTTCGACCTCGACGGCGAGCTGCCCGTCAACCCGGACGGCGGGCTGAAGAGCTTCGGCCACCCGATCGGTGCGTCGGGCCTGCGGATGCTGTTCGAGTGCTGGTTGCAGCTGCGCGGCGAGGCCCCGGAGGAGCGGCGCATCGCGAGCATCGCGGCCGGCAAGACCCGGGCGCTGACGCACAACCTCGGCGGCGCTCCCGGCGCGTGCGTCAGCTTCGTCAGCGTCGTCGGCAGCGCGCTCGGCTGATGTGACGCCGCGGGCGGACGCGGAGGCGCTCGACAGCGCCGATCCGCTCGCTGGACTGCGCCGCCGGTTCTGCCTGCCGGACGGGGTCATCTATCTCGACGGCAACTCGCTCGGCGCGCTGCCGGACGGCGTCGAAGCACGCGTCGCTGCGGCGATCCGCACGGAGTGGGGCTCGGACCTGATCGCCGCGTGGGACGACGACGGCTGGTGGGACCTGCCAGTGGCGGTCGGCGACCGCATCGGTGCCCTGCTCGGCGCCGCTCCCGGGCAGGTCGTGGCCTGCGATTCGACGTCAGTCAACCTGTACAAGCTGCTCCGGGTCGCCGAAGCGCTCCGCCCGGGCCGCGCCCGGTTCGTGACCCAGCACGGCAACTTCCCGACCGACGCCTACCTCGCGCAACACGTGGCCGGGAAGTGCCTCGACGTCGTGGCTGCGGACGACCTCCCGGGCGCGTTGGACACCGACGTCGCCGCCCTCGTGCTCACGCACGTCGACTACCGGACCGGGGCGATGCACGACCTCGCGGCCCTGACCGCGGCCGCGCACCACGCCGGCGCGGTGGTCCTGTGGGATCTGTCGCACTCCGTCGGCGCCGTGCCCCTGGCGCTCGACGCGGCCGGTGCCGATCTCGCCGTCGGCTGCAGCTACAAGTACCTCAACGGTGGGCCCGGCGCACCGGCGTGGTGCTACGTCGCGCGACGCCACCACGACACGCTTGCCGCCCCGTTGCCGGGGTGGGTCGGCCACGCCGATCCGTTCGCCATGGAGCCGGCGTACCGCCCGGCGCCCGGCGTGCGCCGGCTGCTCACCGGGACACCCGGCATCCTCGCGCTGCGCGCCCTCGACACGGCGCTCGACGCGTTCGCCGGCGTGTCGCTCACCGACCTGCGGGCGAAGAGCCTGGCGTTGACAGATCTCTTCCTGCGCCTCGTCGACGAACGGGTGGGCCTGGCGAGCCCGACACCGCACCGCGCCGCCGATCGGGGCAGCCAGGTGTCGCTCTGCCACCCGCGCGCGCCGGAGGTCATGGCCGCGCTGGTCAGGCGGGGTGTGATCGGGGACGTCCGCCCACCCGACGTCCTGCGGTTCGGCTTCGCCCCGCTGTACGTGCGCTACGTCGACGTATGGGACGCGGTCGACGCGCTGGCCGGCGTCGTGCGCGACGTCGATTGACGCTCGACGGCCAGAGCCGGCGATCAGCGCGGGCAGGCGCGCAGAATCTGGTCCTGGCCGTTGCCGTTGTCGGTGAGGACGTACAGGCAGCCGTCCGGCCCTTGCTGCGCGGTGCGCAGCCGCCCGTACCGGTTGTTGAACTCGGTCGGGATCGTCGCTCCCCAGAACGAACCGTCGTTGGTGAAGTTGATCAGGATGATCTTGCGGCCCTTCAGGTTCGCGACCGCCAGCGCTCCGGCCCATCCCTTCCACTGCGCGCCGCGGAGGAACGTCATCCCGCTCGTGGCCGTGGTCGGCACGCCGGACGACCACTTCGCCGGGGTGGCGCCGCGGAACGTCATCGGGACCGACTCGTTGTAGCCGGGGACCGGGTGCCAGCCGTAGTTCGCCCCGCCGCGCAGCAGGTTGATCTCGTCGTCCCGGTCGGGACCGTGCTCCGACGAGTAGAGCTGGCTCGTTCCTGGGCGGAACGCCAGGCCTTGGACGTTGCGGTGGCCGTAGGTCCAGATGTACCGCTGGTTCACGTTGGCCGCTCCGAGGAACGGGTTGCCGGCGGCCGGCTGGCCGTTCGCCGGGTTCACGCGCAGCACCTTGCCGTTCAACGAGCCGAGGTTCTGCGGGTTCGACCCGACCGCGGCGTCGCCGGTGCTGACCATCAGCATCCCGGTCGGGGAGAACTCGAGCCGGCAGCCGCCGTGGCGCCCGCTCGTCCCGTCGATGCCGCCGAGCAGCGGATCCTGCACACGCGTCGCGCTCGTGAAGCCGCCGTCGATCTGCCAGCCGATGACCTGGACGGTGTTCCCACCGTCGGTCGAACCCTGGCAGGTGTAGACGCGGCGGTTGGACGAGAACTGCGGATGGACTGCCAGGCCCATCACGCCGGTCTCACCGGACGTCCACAGGTCCGGCTGGTTCGGCGTCAGCAGGCGCAGCCCCGCCGAGTCGTGGACGTAGAGGCCGGAGTTCTTCTGGGTGAACAGCCGCCTGCCGTCGGGCGTCCACGCGATGTCCCACGGCTGGTTCAGGCCGAGGGCCACGGAGGAGATCGACAACCGGGGAGCGCTGGGGCTTCCCGACGGTGCCGGCGCGCACGCCACCACCAGTCCCGAGAGCAGCGCCACCGCCATCCCCACACGTCGCATACGCATCCGCCTGCCTCCAGTCCCGTCTGGTGCCCGCTCGAGACCCACCTTAGGGCCGGAGGTACCCCAGGATCTCGTCGTGCAGACGTCCGTTCGAGGAGCAGGCGCTCCCTCCGTCCGGTCCTGCCCGGCCGGTGAGGTCGCTGAACCGCCCGCCGGCTTCCTCGACGATGATCTGCAGCGCGGCGAGATCCCACACGGAGACGACGGGCTCGACGGCGGCGTCGAACGCACCTTCGGCGACGAGGACGTGCATCCAGAAGTCGCCGAGGCCCCGGCTGCGCCAGACGCGCCGGGTCAGCGCGACGAGCCCGTCACCGAGCATCTGGCTGCCGTGCACGTAGAACGAACCGACGTCGCTGTACGCGAGGTGGGCCTGCTCGAGTACGGACACGTCGGAGACGTGGATCGGCGACCCGTCGGCGAACGCGCCGGCGCCGGTGGCGGCCCACCACCGCCGGCCGAGGGCCGGGGCCGAGGCCACGCCGACGACGACCCGGCCCTGGTGTTCGAGGGCGATCAGCGTCGCCCAGATCGGAACGCCGCGCACGAAGTTGGACGTGCCGTCGACCGGGTCGACGATCCACCGCCACGGCGAGTCCTGCGCCCCGATCAACCCTTCCTCCTCGCCGAGCACAGCATGGTCGGGTCGTACCTCGGCGAGGCGGCCGCGGATGGCGGACTCCGCCGACCGGTCCGCTTCGGTGACCTCGGTGCGATCGTGCTTGTGGTCGACGCGCAACGCCTGGTCGCGGAAGCGGGACAGTGTCTCGACGTCCGCGAGATCGGCCAGTTCCAGCGCGAGCTGCAGCTCGGCGGCGTACGTCGTCACCCGGGCAGGCAGCGGCGCACGGCGGCGACGATGCCCTGCGCGTCGAGCCCGAGCTCGGACAGGATGCGGTCCGGCTTCGCGTGGGGCAGGAACGAGGTCGGCACGCCGAGCACCTCGATGCGCGGATGTGCCGCGGGGTCGCATCGGTCGTGGATCGCGTCGGCGACGGCCATCCCGACTCCTCCCTCGCGCAGCCCGTCCTCGGCGGTGACGACGACGACGTGGCGGCGGGCGTCGGTCAGGAGCTCCTCGTCGAGCGGCTGGCAGCAGCGCACGTCCCACACCGTCGACTCGAGTCCGTCAGCCGCGAGGATCTCCGCGGCCTTCTCGGCGGCCTCCACGAGCTTGCCCACGGCGACGAGGCAGACCCGGCCGTCACCGCTGCGCAGACGGTTGGCGGCCAGCCCGGCGCCGACGGCGCGCTCGCCGACCTGTCGGGCTTTGCCCTTCGGGTAGCGGATCGCCACGGGACCGTCGAGCGCCAGCGCGTCGTGGAGCATCTGCTGCAGCTCCTGTGCCGAGGACGGAGCGAAGACCGTCATCCCGGGCACCTTCGTCAGCAGCGCCATGTCGTACACGCCGTGATGGCTCGCGCCGTCGTCCCCGGTGATCCCGGCGCGGTCCAGGCAGAACACGACCGGCTGGCGGTGCAACGCGACGTCGTAGACGACCTGGTCCCAGGCGCGGTTGAGGAACGTCGAGTAGATCGCCACGATCGGGCGCAACCCGCCCATCGCCATGCCCGCCGCGGCGGTGACCGCGTGCTGCTCGGCGATGCCGACGTCGAAACAGCGGTCCGGGAACCGGGCCTCGAACGGCAGCAGTCCGGTCGGTCCCGGCATCGCGGCAGTGATCGTCACGATCCGTGGGTCGGCGTCCGCCTCCTTGATGACCGCCTCGGCGAAGGCCTGCGTGTACCCGGTCGGCACCGCCTTGGGTGGACCCACGACGGGGTCGAACACCGGCGCGTCGTGCAGGTGCTTCTCGTCGTCGTCCTCCGCCGGGGGATAGCCGCGCCCCTTCTGGGTGAGGACGTGGATGAGGATCGGGCCGTCCTGGTCGAGTTCGGTCGCGTTGCGGAAGGCGTGTTCCATCGCGGCGATGTCGTGCCCGTCGATCGGACCGACGTAGCGGATGCCGAGCGACTCGAAGAACGACGGCGGCTGAAGGAACTCGCGCACCGCTGCCTTGAACGCGTCCATGCCCCGCTCGGCCTGGTTGCCGATGACCGGCAGCTCGCGCAGGAACTGCTCCAAGCGGCGTTGGCGGCGCACGTAGACCGGGTTCATCCGGATCTCGGTCAGGCTGTGCGACAGCTTGGACACGGTGGGCGCGTAGGACCGACCGTTGTCGTTGAGGACGACAATGACGCGCCGGCCGGAGTGACCGAGGTTGTTCAGCGCCTCGTAGGCCATGCCCCCGGTGAGCGACCCGTCGCCGATCACGGCAACGATGTGCCCGGGGACCTCCTCACCGCGCGCGTCGCGCGCGACGGCCAGGCCGTAGGCGTAGGACAGGATCGTCGAGGCGTGGCTGTTCTCGACGAAGTCGTGCTCGGACTCCTCCCGGCAGGGGTAGCCGGACAGGCCGCCCGCCTGGCGGAGGTGGGCGAACATCTCCCGCCTGCCGGTGACGAGCTTGTGCACGTAGGCCTGGTGCCCGGTGTCCCACAGGATGGGGTCGGCGGGCGAGTCGAAGACGCGGTGCAGGGCCAGCGTCAGCTCGACCGCGCCGAGGTTCGAGCCGAGGTGCCCGCTGTTCTCGGCGACCGCCTGCACGATGAAGTCGCGGATCTCGCCGGCCAGCTCCGCCAGCTCACCCTGCGAGAGGCGACGCAGGTCGGCCGGCTCACGGATCGAGTCGAGGAGCATGACGTCCCGAAGCTACCGGATGCCCTCTCCGATCCGACTGCGGCACATCAGGAGGCCCGGTCAGGACAAGAAGTCGAGCAGCAGCGCGTTCAGCTTCTCGGGAGCGTCGAGCTGCATCCAGTGCCCGGCGCCGTCGATCCGCTCGTAGCGCCACGGCGCGGAGACGTACTCCGCCGAGCCGGTCATGTTCTCCTCGGTGAGCGCGAAGTCGCCGCTGCTCCACACGCCCATCGTCGGGACCGTCACCGGTGGCAGCTCGAGCGGCGGGTCGACGAGCGTGGTCGGCGGGACGTTGGCCCGGTACCAGTTGAGGCTCGCGGTGAGCCGGCCCGGCCGGGCGAGGTCGGCGATCACCGCGTCCATGTCGGGATGGCCGCCCCAGGCGCGGAAGTTGGCGAAGTCGTCGTCCCCGAGCCACCGCTCGGCGACCCCCTCGAACTGGAACAGCAGCATGTACCAGGACTTCTGGCGCTGGATGGGCCCGGCCTTGCCGAACGCGCGCGGGTGCCCGACCGACAGCGCGACCAACCGGTCGACACGCTGCGGCATGAACGTCGCCAGCAGCCAGGCCACCGGCGCGCCCCAGTCGTGGCCGACGACGTGCGCCCGCTCGACCCCGAAGTGGTCGAGCACGCCGGCCACGTCGGCGATGGTGCGGTCGAGGCCGTAGTCGGCCACGTCCGCCGGCGCGTCGGTGGCGCCGAAGCCGCGCAGGTCGGGCGCGATCGTCCGGAAGCCGGCCGCGTTCAGCGCCGGGACCTGGTGCCGCCACAGGCGATGGGAATCGGGCCAGCCGTGGAGCAGGACGACCGGCGTCCCCTCGCCCCGGTCCTGGACCTCCAGGCCGATCCCGTTGACCTCGACGCGCACCGCTCAGTCGCCCGCACCGACGATCGACAGCAGCTCGTTCCGATCGGGGCCGGGCGGAGGATCGTCGGTGGCGAGCTCGAGCGTGCGCTCGGCGATCCGTGGCTCGGCGAACACGTCGACGCCGCGCTCGAGCAGGCCCCCGATGAGCAACGCCGCCCGCACCAGGTCCGGATCACGGGATGCGGCGCTGCCGAGCGCCTTGCCGAACTGCCACGACACGTCGTCGGTCTCGTACGTGCGCCCCTCGATCTGAGCGTCGATCTCGGCCAGACGGTGGCGGTCGAAGGCGAGTGTGTCGCGGTACAGCGGCTCGACGACGGCCGTCGTCGTCTCGTCCCAGCGGCGGGCCAGCTCGAGCGGTTCGCTCGTCGGCACCTCGCGCAGCACGTCGCGCAGGCACACCGCGTGGAGGAGGCCGATCGACGCTCCCCGCCCGACGGAGGGGTTCGTGCAGGCCCACGAGTCGCCCAGCGCGACGACGCCGGTGGCCGAGGGTACGTCGCCGGCCCAGTAGCGCCGGTGACGGTCCTCGATCTTCGCCATCACGGCGACACCGTCGGAGATCGGCTCCCCGTCCATCCAGTGGGCGACCAGCGGGTAGCTCTTGGTCACCCGCTCCCAGACATCCACGTTGCGCGCCGCGCGCAGCGTGGCGTCGGCGGCGCTCGTCACGAGACCGACGCCCCAGGTGCCGTTGTCCGCCGGGAGCATCAGGTAGGACACCGAGTCGTAGTGCTGCAGTGGCGCGCCGAACGCGACGGGCAGCGATCCGTCCGCGGAACGGAAGTGGCGCCCGTAGTAGATGAACCCGCAGTCGTCCTTCTCCTCGACTCCGGGTGAGGCGCCGGCCGTGGCGAGCCACTCGGGCAGCGCCGAACGGCGGCCACAGGCGTCGACCACCAGGTCGGCGCGCAGCTCCTCCCCGGCCTCTGTGACGACGCCGCGCACGTGGGGTGTGCCATTCGCCCGGGCGTCGTCGACCAGCAGCCCGCGCACGGCCACACCGCGTTCGACGTCGAGCCCGTCCTGGGCGCTCGCCACCCTCGCGATGGCCGCCTCGACCACGGGCCGCCGGCCGGTGACGAGAGTCATCCGCTCGTCGCCGGGGCGGCCGCCGTCACGCAGCTCGGCGGGCAGACCGTCGAGCGGGTTCGTCCGCAGCGCGCCCGCCGCCTCCATCTCGGCCACCACGTCGGGCAGCTCCGCCTCGGCGATCTCCCGGAATCGCGGCAGGAAGTAGTGCAGCATGCGGAACTGGTTGACGCCCCTGCGCTCCCACTCCCTCCACGCCTCGCCAGCCTCTGCCGGCGGAGGTCCCGGGTCACGCTCCAGGAGCCGCACGTGGTGGCCGTCCCGTGCGAGCAGCAGGCCGGCGCCGAGTCCGGCGACGCCTCCGCCCACGATGATCACCTCGGCCATGGTCCCTCCTCGCAGCGCTGTCACGGCGCGTGCGTCACTCAGGTTCGCACAGCCGAGCGGCGCGGTTCAGCCGATTGGCTCGGGTAGCCCTTGGCCGCGGCGCCGCCGGTTCCACCTGCTCACCTGCTCGGCGACGAGCACACCGATCCCGAGCGCGGCGACGCCGCCGACGCCGTCCAACCAGTAGTGGTTGGCGGTGACCACGATGCAGAACAACGTCGCCAGCGGGTAGAGCACGAGGAGGACGCGCACCCACCGCCGGTTGACGAGTGTCCACAGCACGCACGTGCACCAGATCGCCCACGCGATGTGCAGGCTGGGCATCGCCGCGTACTGGTTCGAGAGCGCCTTGACCGGCCCGGTGTTGAACGCCCACGGCCCCCCGTACTCCGCGAGCGTGTCGACGAACGCGATCTCGTCCGGGTCGACTCCCTGCTCGATCGCCAAGCGGCCACCACCGAACTCGCTCTCGGTGTCGTTCAGGAGGCGCGGAGGCATCAACGGGAACAGCGCGAACCCGAGGATGCCGACGGCAGTCGTGACGCCGAGCACGTTGCGCCAGTACTTGAACCGCCCCGGACCGCGCACGTAGATCCAGATGAACGCGCCGATCGTGACGAAGAAGTGGGCGGTGCCGTAGAACACGTTCCAGAACTGGATGAACCACGTACCGAGCCGGAGCGTGCCGCCGGGAAGGAACCAGCGCTGCACGTCGAGCTCGCGGTACAGGCTCATGGCCTGCTCGATGTCGATCACGCGCAGCGCGTGCTCGAACGCGTCGACGGGTTCCTCGCCGTCGCCCAACCGCGCCGAGCCGAACAGGTTCCTGGTGAACGAGTACACCGAGTAGAAGACGGCGATGATCGCCACCTGCGCCCACAAGCGGGGGCGGGAGAGCGACGCGGCGGCCTCGACCCGCTCGAGGGACTGCACGGAGTGCGAGGTTACGCTCTCGGCGGCCGACCTCCACGGAGGTGGTGGCCGCGAATGGGGGGCCGATGACGACGATTTCCGGGCACGCCGGGCACCAGTCGCTCGCCGCGCTGGCGCCGTTCGGGGTCGACGTCATGTTCACCCTCAACGGGGCGCACGTGTGGCCGCTCTACGAGGCCGCGCGCGAGCGCGGGATGCGCGTCGTCGACACCCGACACGAGCAGACGGCGACGTTCGCCGCCGAGGCCTACGCCAAGCTCACCCGCACGCCGGGGCTGGCTGCGCTCACCGCCGGGCCGGGCGTGACGAACGGCGTCTCGGCGATCACCAGCGCGCACTTCAACGGCTCCCCGCTGATCGTTCTCGGGGGCCGGGCGCCACAGGGACGGTGGGGCGCGGGATCGTTGCAGGAGCTGGACCACGTCCCGATCGTCTCGTCGATCACGAAGTCGGCCGGGACGGTGCTCGACCCGACGAAGGCGGCGAAGATGGTCCACGACGCGGCCGTCACGGCGATGACCCCGCACAGAGGACCGGTGTTCCTCGACTTCCCGTTCGACGTGTTCGGCGCCGTCGAGGCCGAGGTGCCCGATCCCGTCGAGGTGCGCGGCGGTGAGCCCGATCCGGACGAGGTCGCCCGCGTCGCCGAGCTCCTCGCCCGCGCCGAGCGCCCGGCGCTGATCGTGGGCAGCGACGTGTACTGGGACGGCGCCTGGGACGCGCTGACCCGCTTCGCCGAGAGCTGGCGCGTGCCGTGCTACTTCAACGGGCTCGGGCGTGGGTGCCTGCCGGCCGACCACGAGCTGGCATTTCTCAGGACCCGTGGCGTGCTCAAGAAGGAGGCCGACCTCGTCGTGGTCGCCGGCACGCCGCTCGACTTCCGGCTCGGGTACGGCCGTTTCGGCGCGGCGCAGGTCGTGCACCTCGTCGACTCGGCGGCCGGGCGTGCCGGCCACGTCGACGTGCCGACGGCCAGCGGCGATCTGGGTCGGCTGTTCGACGCGCTCGCCGCGAGCGCGGGCGGGGCCGAGCGGGAGGATCACGAGCCGTGGATCCAGCAGCTGCGCGCCGCGGAGACCGCGGCTGCGGCTGTCGACGCCGACCTGCTCGCGACTGACGCGTCGCCGATCAAGCCGTCGCGCGTCTACGGGGAGCTGATCCGGCGCCTGGCGCGCGACGCGGTCGTCATCTGCGACGGCGGCGATTTCGCCAGCTATGCCGGGAAGTACGTCGAGGTCTTCCAGCCGGGGTGCTGGCTCGAC
This sequence comes from Acidimicrobiales bacterium, assembly GCA_035550895.1. Classification (GTDB taxonomy): domain Bacteria; phylum Actinomycetota; class Acidimicrobiia; order Acidimicrobiales; family Ilumatobacteraceae; genus DASZOG01. The sequence continues at coordinate 357 of DASZOG010000202.1, read as the reverse complement.
ACGGGCCCGTACGGGTGCCTCGGCAACGGGCTCGGCTACGCGATCGCGGCGCGGGTGGCGCGCCCGGAGGCGCAGGTCGTCGCGCTCCTCGGCGACGGTGCGGCGGGGTTCAGCCTGATGGACGCCGACACGCTCGTCCGCCACGACCTGCCCGTCGTCCTGGTGGTCGGGAACAACGCCATGTGGGGTCTCGAGAAGCACCCGATGCGCGCCGTCTACGGCTGGGACATGGCCTGCGACCTGCAGCACGCCGGCCGATACGACGCGGTCGTGCGGGCGCTCGGCGGCGCGGGTGAGATCGTCACCGACCCCTGCGACGTCGGCCCGGCGCTCGACCGGGCCTTCTCGGCCGGCGTT
>DASZOG010000201.1:0-6439 GCA_035550895.1 Acidimicrobiales bacterium | reverse complement strand
GTTGTGCCGCGGGGAGATGCCCTCGTTGCGGAACACGCGCCCGATCTCGTAGACGCGCTCGAGGCCGCCGACGATGAGCCGCTTCAGGTGCAGCTCGAGCGCGATGCGCAGGTAGAGGCGGAGGTCGAGCGTGTTGTGATGCGTGGTGAACGGCCGCGCGTGCGCGCCGCCGGCTTCCGCGTGAAGCACCGGTGTCTCGACCTCGACGAAGCCGTGTTCGTCGAGCGTGCGGCGGAACGACGCGATGAGCCGGTGGCGAACCTCGAAGACGCGTCGCGCCGCGTCGTTCACGATCAGGTCGGCGTAGCGCTGGCGGTAGCGCGTGTCCGTGTCCGTCAGCCCCTTCCACTTGTCGGGCAGCGGGCGCAATGCCTTGGCGAGCAGTTCGAACGACTCGACCTTGACGGAGAGCTCGCCACGGCGGGTGGTCATCACCGTTCCCGTGGCGCCGACCCAGTCGCCGAGATCGAGGCTGTCGAACTCGGTGAACGCGTCATCGCCGACGACGGCGCGGGACACGAACAACTGCAGCTCGCCGCTGCGGTCGCGCAGCGTGGCGAAGATCAGCTTGCCCTGCCGGCGAAGGAGCATCGTCCGCCCGGCGACCGTGACGCGGTGGTCCGTCTCGCTCCCCGGCTCGAGGCCGGAGTGGAGCTCACGGATCTCGGCGATCGTGTGCGAGCGGTCGAAGCGGAGCGGGTACGGATCACGTCCGTGCGCCCGCAACGCGGCGAGCTTCGCGAGGCGGTGGGCGCGCGCGTCGTCGTCCCCGCGCCGCGCCTCGTGCTGCTCTTCGTCGTGTTCGCCACGCTCCGTCACGGTGGACTCCTCGATCGCCGCACCGTAACGGTCCGCGCCTGGCGATGCGGGGAGAGGCCTTTGTTACGGTTTCGTCATGTCCCGGATCTTGCGTGTCGCTCTCGCGCCAGCGCTGCTGCTCGGCCTCGTCGCCTGCGACACGACTCCGCCGTACAACTACGTGGGCGAGCGTGGCCCCAACGCGCCGCGGATCTCGGTGTCCGAGTTCCGGGACCTGTCGCCGTCCGTGCAGAACGCGGCGATCGCCGCGGCGCGGGACGCGAGCGGCGCGGCCTCCGTCACCCACTTCGGCACGATGAAGGTCGTCGCCACCTGGCGCTTCGGCATGTCCGTGCCGCTCAAGTCAGCGCCCGCCGGCGCCCACTACCCGGTGTCGGCCACGGCGATGGAGCCATGGGCCGGGGCCGGCCTGCACGGCGAGTCGTTCGGCCAGGTTCTGGCCAAGAACCAGCTCGTGCTCAGCCAGACCGCGGCCACGCTGCGCAAGGCGCGGGTCGGCGACGCCCTCGACATCCGCAAGTTCTCCGGCCCGGCCGGGGTGGTCCGGGTCCACATCGGCGCCATCGTCCCCGACTCCAACGCCCCGTCCGAGATGACGATGTCCCTCTGGACGGCGGCGTCGCTCGGGTTCAGCCGGCCGAGCTCGGTGCAGATCTGGGGCTACCGCTCACAGCCGGAGATCGAGGCCGCGCTCGCCCGTCGCGGCCTGAACCGGGCCGGCGTGCGGATCGGTCGCTCGTGGGATCCACCCAGCCCGGACAGCACGCTCGGGCTCGGGCGGACGAAGGCGCTGCTCGGTGAGTTCTGGTACCGGAACCTCGTCGGGGGCGCGATCCAGATCGATCCGGCCTGGTTCCAGGCGAACGTGTCGCCGCGCGTCACGTTCGCCGGCGTGCCGATCCGCGCCTCGTGCCACGTGAAGGTGAACCCGTACATCCAGGGGGCCCTGCGCGAGATCGCCGCGGCCGGCCTCTCTCCTCTGGTGAACGTCTCGAACACGAACTCCGTCGGCGGATGCTTCGCGCCGCGCGAGATCCGCCCGTCCGGCGGAACCACCGGCGGCAGCCTCTCGCGGCACACGTGGGCGATGGCGCTCGACATGAACGTCTCCTCGAACCAGATGGGCGCCGTGCCGCAGATGGACTGCCGGATCGTGCGCATCTTCCGCAAGTGGGGCTTCGCCTGGGGCGGGAACTTCACCACCCCCGACGGGATGCACTTCGAATGGGTCGGCCAGAGCAGGCACAACATGTGGTATCCGAGCCGGTACTGCCCGAACCCGGTGCCGCGGCCCGCGATGGCGACTGCCGCGACGGCGACGACCGCCCCCACGACGACCGTCCCCCCGACCACGACGCTGCCGCCGCCGACGACGCTGCCGCCGGAGACGACGACCACGTTCTTCGTGGAGGAGACGACGCTCCCGCCGGACACGACCGCCGCGCCGGAGGAGCCCGGCACGACCGCAGCTGCCGACCCTGCCGAGCTCGATCCAGCGGCCACCGCGTCGTCCGGGAGCGGCGCGTAGCGCGGGCCTGGGCGCGAAGTTCGTCGGAATCCGGTGAGATCCGCGCTCAAAGCGCTGGGCGGCCGCTGCGCCGCGCCTGAGTCGGCCTGTGACCAGAGCGGTGCCCCAGTAGCCTTCCGTCCGTGACGGTGCGGTTCGTCATCATCGGAGGTGGACCGGCCGGCAACACCGCGGCCACCCATGCGGCGCGCCTCGGGGCGAAGGTGACGCTCGTCGAGCGCGACATCCTCGGCGGCGCGGCGCACCTGTGGGATTGCATCCCCTCCAAGACGATGATCGCCACCGGCGGCGCGCTCGGGTTCGCCCAGCGGCTGACCGAGATGGGCCTCGACCACGTCGACGCCGCGGTCGATTCCTCGAAGCTCGCCGACCGCGTTGACAAGATCGTCACCCGCCTGAACGGGTCGCTCGTCGAGCTGCTCAGCAGCCAGCGGGTCCGGCTGCTCTCCGGCACCGGCCGGATGCTCGGACCGCACGAGGTCGAGATCACCACGGTCGACGGCGTCGAGGTCGTCCCCGCCGACGCAGTGCTGCTGTCCACCGGTTCACGGCCGCGCATCCCGGCGTTCTGTACGCCGGACGGGGACCGCATCCTGACGACACGCGACTGCTACCCGCCGAAGGTGATGCCGGACCACGTCGTCGTGGTCGGCTCGGGCGTGACCGGCGTGGAGTTCGTGCACATGTTCGCCTCGCTCGGGTCGCAGGTGACGCTGATCGTGTCGCGGCAGCAGGTCCTGCCGAGCAAGGATCCCGAGGTCGCAGCCGCGCTCGAGGCGAACTTCCTCGAACGCGGTGTGACGCTGCTCAAGGGAGCGCGGGCGAATGCCATCGAGCGGACCGACGAGGGCGTCGTCGTCCGCTGCGACGACGGGCGCCACGTCACCGGCAGCCATGCCGTCCTGGCGATCGGCTCGGTGCCGAACACCGAGGAGCTCGGGCTGGCGGACGCCGGCGTCGAGATCGACGACGGTGGCTACGTGCCGATCAACCACCATTGTCAGTCGAACATCAAGCACGTCTACGCCGCGGGGGACGTGTCGGGGAAGCTGCCGCTGTCGTCGGTCGCCGCGATGCAGGGCCGCAAGGTGGCCGAGCACGTGATGGGCCTGCACACCGTGGAGCACCGGCACCTCGACTACGACAAGGCGGCGAGCGCGATCTTCACCGAACCGGAGATCGCCGACGTGGGCCTGGCCGAGGCGGAAGCGTTCGCCGTCGGGCGGAAGATCCGCGTCACGAAGGTGCCGTTCGCCGTGACGCCGAAGGCGCTGATCAACAACGACACCCGCGGCTTCGTGAAGATCATCAGCGATCCGGCGACGGGCGTCGTGCTCGGCGGCTCGATCGTCGGCCGCCACGCGGCGGAACTGATCTCGGTCATCGCCGTCGCGGTGACGAACAACTTGCGCGTGAACGACATCGTGGAGAGCCTGCTCGTCCACCCCGCGCTCTCCGAGGCGCTCGCCGAAGCCGCCGAGTGAGGCGTACCGCCGACGTCGTCGTCATCGGCGGGGGCATCGCCGGCATCACAGCCGCCGCCGCGCTGGCCCAGCGCGGGCTCGGCGTCCTGCTCGCCGAGCAGGAAGCACAGCTCGCGCAGCACACCACGGGCCGCTCGGCGGCGTCGTTCCTGGAGAGCTACGGCGGGCCGGTCGTCCGCGCGCTGACGCGGGCGAGCCGGCCGAGGATCGACGCGCTCGCTGAGCGCGACGGGGTGCCGCCCCTCCTGCACCCGCGCTCGCTGCTCTGGGTCGCCGGCCCGGACGACGTGTCGCTGCTCGAGCGGATGACCGCTGAGGTGTCGCATCTGGAGCGCCTGGAGGCGGAGGAGGCGCTCGTGCTGTGCCCGGTCCTGCGCGCGGAGGTGACTGCCGGCGCCGCCCTCGAGCCGGACGCCGCCGACATCGACGTGCTCGCTCTGCACGACGCCGAGCGGCGGCGGGCGACCGAGCACGGGGCGGTGATCCGCACGGGTGTGCCGGTCGCCGGAGGGCAGCGGAAGGGCGGCGGATGGATGCTCGACGTCAGCGGCGACCGCTGGTCCGCGGGACACGTCGTCCTCGCTGCCGGCGCCTGGTGCGACGAACTGGCGCAACGCCTCGGCGCCCGGCCGATCGGGCTGCAGCCGCTGCGGCGGACGATCGCCATCTGCCGCAGCCCGGTGCCGGTCGATCCGGCGTGGCCCCTGCTCAGCGACATGCCGCACACGTGGTACTGCAAGCCCGAAGGGCCGCATCTGCTCCTGTCCCCGGCGGACGAGACGCCGAGCCAGCCGTGCGACGCGCGGGCTGAGGAGGAGGACGTCGCGCTCGGCATCGAGCGGGTCAACGCGGCGACGACACTCGGCCTGCGCTCGGTCGTGACGGCGTGGGCCGGCCTGCGCACGTTCGCCCCGGACCGCGTGCCGGTCTGCGGACCGGACGGCGACGTCCCCGGCCTCTGGTGGCTGGCCGGCCAGGGCGGCTACGGCATCCAGACCGCCCCGGCAATGGCCGCCGCCTTCGCGGGGCTGCTGACCGACGGCCACCTCCCCGCCGACCTCGTGGCCGAAGGCATCATCACCGCCGACCTCGCCCCAACCCGCCTCGCGGTTGCCGCACCGACAGCGCGCAGATCCTGATCAGACGGAGCAGCGTCGGCCGATCCTCGTGGAGTCGATCTGCATGTCCGGTCGTCGCGGTCACGGCTGCCTGAAGATGTCGCGGCGTGCCGCCATTCGACGGGCGGTCGGCCCTCGACGGCTGCGTCGCCGTACTGGAACGTGGCTCGGCCATCGCCGGCCCAGGTCATCTCGAACACGACGCACAGACCTGAATGCCGCGGTTCAGTCGGCGATGACGACGACGACGTCGCCGGCGCCGACGGTGTCGCCGGCGGAAACCCTGATCTCGGCGATGGTGCCGGCGCGTTCGGCCTGGATCTGGTTCTCCATCTTCATCGCCTCGAGCACGACCACCGGTTGACCAGCCTCGATTGTCTCGCCGACCTGGACGAGGACCTTGACGATCGTGCCCTGCATCGGCACCGTCACCTCGCCGGAACCAGCGCCGCCGCGCGCCGTCGACGCGGACCGGGTCGGCTTGCGGTTGACGTGCCCGTGGTGCCCGCCGTGGCCGGGTCCGCCCGGCGCCGCCACGCTCTCCGGCACCCACAGCTTGACGTCGAAGCGCTTGCCGTTCACCTCGACGGTCGTGCGCCGCTCGACCAGCGGTGCGCCGTCGACCGCGGGGTCAGCAGCGGCGGACGTCTTCGCCGGAACATCGAGCCCCGAGAGATCGAGCGACTCCTCGACCCACTTCGTGGAGTGCGTCACCGACACGAAGTCGGGATGCCGCAGGATCGCCAGGTCCGCGGGGATCGTCGTCGCCACTCCCTCGACGACGAGCTCCTCGAGCGCCCGGATCGTGCGGGCGACGGCGGTCGGCCGGTCGCGACCCCAGCAGACCAGCTTGCCGATCAGGTTGTCGTAGTACTGGCTGACCTCGTCGGCCGACTCGTACCCGGAGTCGAAGCGGACTCCGAACCCATCCGGTGCGCGCAGCTTCGAGATCGTCCCCGGTGAGGGTAGGAAGCGGCCGCCGGCCGGATCCTCGGCGTTGATCCGCACCTCGATCGCGTGCCCGTGGCGGCGCACCGCGACCTCGGCCTGGGTCATCGGCAGCGGTTCACCCGAAGCCACCCGGATCTGCCACTCGACGAGGTCGATGCCGGTGATCGCTTCGGTCACCGGGTGCTCGACCTGCAGGCGGGTGTTCATCTCGAGGAAGAAGAACTCGCCGTCCTGGTAGATGAACTCGACGGTGCCGGCGTTGTGGTAGCCGACGGCCTTCGCGGCCAGCACCGCTGCGTCGCCCATCGCCTCCTCGACCCCATCGGCGAGCCCTGGTGCCGGCGCTTCTTCGATCAGCTTCTGGTGCCGCCGCTGCGCCGAGCAGTCCCGCGTGCTGACCCACACCGTGTTCCCGTGGTGGTCACCGATGACCTGCACCTCGACGTGGCGCGGCCAGGTGAGGTAGCGCTCGACGTAGACCTCGTCCCGCCCGAAGAACGCCTTCGCCTCCCGCTGGGCGGACTCGATCGCCCCCTCGA
>DASZOG010000200.1:0-2798 GCA_035550895.1 Acidimicrobiales bacterium | reverse complement strand
CGTGCCGCACGAGTCCGCGTTCTACCGGTCGCGGTCGTTCTGGCTCGACAGCCTGGAGGACGACGCGTTGGCGCCCCGCCCGGCGCTCGCCGGCGACACACAGGTCGACGTGGCCATCGTCGGTGCGGGCTACACCGGGCTGTGGACGGCGTACGAGCTGCGCCGGCGCGACCCGGGCATGCGCATCGCGCTGCTCGAGGCGGAGATCGCCGGCTTCGGCGCCTCCGGTCGCAACGGCGGGTGGTGCTCCGCATTCCTGCCGATGAGCCTGACGCGTCTCGCCGAGCGCCACGGGCACGACGCCGCGGTGCGGATGCGGCGGGCGATGGAGGACACGATCGACGAGGTCGGCAAGGTCAGCGCCGCCGAGGGCATCGACTGCCACTTCGCCAAGGGTGGGCACCTGCACGTGGCGACGAACCCCGCGCACCTGGCGCGGCTGCACGCCGACCTCGACGAAGCCCGCAGGTTCGGCGCGACCGCCGAGGACGCCCGCTGGCTGGAGCGCGGCGAAATGGCGGAGAGGGTCCGCGTCGCGGGTGCGCTCGGGGCCGTGTTCACCCCGCACTGCGCGGCGCTGCACCCGGCGCGCCTGGCGCGCGGCTTGGCGCGCGTCGTGGAGCGGGCCGGCGTGTCGATCCACGAGCACACCCCGGTGCGGGCGATCGAGCCGCGCCGGGTGACGACCGACCACGGTGTCGTGCGCGCGGATGTCGTCGTGCGGGCCACCGAGGGCTACACGCGCACGCTCGCCGGCGAGCGGCGCACCCTGGCGCCGATCTACTCGTTGATGATCGCCACCTCTGCGCTGCCGGCGTCGTTCTGGGACGAGGTCGGGTGGGTGCGGCGGGAGACGCTCAACGACGCGCGGCAGCTGATCATCTACGCGCAGCGCACGGCCGACGACCGGATCGCGTTCGGCGGGCGGGGGGCGCCGTACCACTTCGCCTCGGCGATCGACCCGGCGTTCGATGTGGACTCGCACGTGCACGCCGGCCTACGTGCGTTGCTGGGCAGGCTGTTCCCTGCGCTCGGCGACGCGCAGGTGACACATCGGTGGGGAGGGCCGCTCGGCGTGCCGCGCGACTGGCACAGCGCGGTGCACTTCGACCGGGCCACCGGCCTGGCGTGGGCGGGCGGCTACGTCGGCGACGGTGTGGCGACGACGAATCTCGCCGGGCGGACCCTCGCCGATCTGATCACCGGCCGCGACAGCGACCTGACCCGCCTGCCGTGGGTCGGGCATCGCTCGCCGCGCTGGGAACCCGAGCCGCTCCGGTGGCTGGGCATCAACGCCGCGCTCCGCTTGCCGGCCGCGGCCGACCGCCACGAGGTTTGCACGGGGCGGCCGGCGCGGGCGCGGAGCTGGTTGCTGGAGCGGCTGCTCAGGCGGTGACCGGGGCCGTGGGGCCCATCCGCTTGCGGACCTCCTTGCCCGCCGAGTGCAGCCCGAAGCCGATGAAGATGTCGGAGATGCCGCGGGCCAGAGCGCTGGCGCCGACCCAGATGACGAGCAGGGCGATGGACCGGCCGGCGTAGCCGACCGCCCAGAAGCCGATCAGCACCTGGGCGATGCCGAGGACCAGCTGCAGCCACCACAGGTCGTTCTCGTCCTTCGTGACGAACGCCGTGATGATGTCCATGATCCCGCTGAACAGGACGTACCAGCCGATGATCGCGGCGAGAACGAGGAACGTCTGCCCGGGCCAGATCAGGGCCAGGATCCCGGCGACGATGGCGATGATCCCGAACAGGATGTGCAGCCACTTCCACCCCGGCACGCGCGAGGCGACAGCCAACTCCAGGATGCCGCCGACGATGAACCCGATCCCGAAGAAGACAGCCACGGCCCACACCGTCTCGAAGTCGTCGAACGACAACACGATGAACCCGAAGATGATCCACAGGATCCCCGTCAGGAGGAACATCCACCAGCCCCTCGAATCCTCGAGGACCTCCTCGGCCTCCGCTCTGGTCAGCGGATCCATGTCGCAACCTCCATCGGTCGGCGCACGTTCGGCGCGTACCGGGCGTGGTTTAGCACTGCGGTGTGCGTGCGCCGCGCATGGTGCCGTCAGCCCGCCTGCGGGTACTCCGGCAGGTCGCCCTCGCCGAGCCACGTGGCGAAGAACTCGCTCATGTCGCGTCCGGCCGCATCCGACGCGGCTTCGACGAAGTCGTCCGTCGAGACGGACCCGCCGGCGTTGTCCGCCGCCCAGTCCTGGAGCAGGCCGAAGAACGTCTCGTCGCCGAGCTCGCCGCGCAGCGCGTGCAGGACGACAGCGCCGCCCTCGTAGACGGTCGGGCTGAACAGCGTCTCGGCGCGGGGGTCGTCGGTCGGCCCGAACTCGGCGCGCAGCTCGGGCATCTGCTGACGGGCCAGCTCGGCCTCGTCGGCGAGTGTGAGCAGCTCGGCCTGCTCGAGCCACATCCACTGGCCGTAGGTGGCGAACCCCTCGTTCAGCCACAGGTCGGCCCACGCCACCGGCGTCACCGAGTCGCCGAACCACATGTGCGCCAGCTCGTGCGAGATCAGCAGTTCGGCGACAGGGTCGGGCTCCTCTCCTGCGCCGAGCGGCGGCAGATCCGACTCGGAGAAGATCGGCAGCGTCTGCGTCTCGAGCGCCAGGCCGGACGCGCTGTCGGTGATCAGCAGCCCATAGCGGTCGAACGGGTACGGGCCGAAGCTCTGTTCGAAGAACGGGATCACCTCGTCGGCGAGCGCGAGGTACGCAGCCATTCCCTCCGCCGCGCCCGCCGTCACCGCGGAGCGGTGGTCCAACGCACCGACGCGCCCC
>DASZOG010000199.1:0-11178 GCA_035550895.1 Acidimicrobiales bacterium | reverse complement strand
GGGCGCAGCGCGCACGGGTCACCGCCAGCCTCCTGCTCTCCTGCCGCGATCAGCCGGGGCTCGTCGCGGCGGTGGCCGAGTTCGTGTTCCGTCACGGCGGCAACATCCTCCACGCCGACCAGCACGTCGATCACGAGGTGGGCATCTTCTTCCAACGGGTCGAGTTCGACCTCGACGGGTTCACGCTCGGCCGCGACGAGATCAGTCCCACCTTCGCACCGGTCGCGGCCCGCTTCGACATGCGCTGCGACGTGCGCTTCTCGGACGACATCCCGCGCGTCGCGATCCTGGTCTCGAAACAGCCGCACTGCCTGCACGACCTGCTCGGTCGCTGGCAGAGCGGGGAGCTGCGCGCCGAGATCCCGGTCGTGATCAGCAACCATCCCGATCACCACGACGCGGTGCGCTTCAACAGGGCGGCGTACGAACACCTGCCCGTCGACCCGGCGGACCGGGCGGCGCAAGAGGCGGCCCTGCTGGACGTGCTCGCCGACCAGCGCATCGATCTCGTCGTCCTGGCGCGGTACATGCAGATCCTCAGCCCCGGGTTCGTGCAGCGGTTCCCCAGCCGGATCATCAACTTCCACCACTCGTTCGTCCCCGCGTTCGTCGGCGCGCAGCCCTATCGGCAGGCGTACGAACGCGGCGTCAAGCTGATCGGCGCGACGGCGCACTACGCGACGGAGGAACTCGACGAAGGCCCGATCATCGAGCAGGACGTCGCCCGCGTCAGCCACCGGGACAGCGTCGAGGACCTGGTCCGCAAGGGTCGGGACCTCGAGACGGTGGTCCTCGCCCGGGCCGTGCGCGCCCACCTCGAGAACCGCGTGCTCACGTACGGCCGCAAGACAGTGGTCTTCGCGTGACGCTCGACTTCCGGCGCGACCGGGTGCGCGGCGCCGCAGCAGAGATGCTGCTCGCGGCGCGCCACGAGATCGTCCCGGTGAAGGGAGCGGAGGAGAAGTTCAGCGACCTTCCGCCGGGCAGCACGGTCACGATCACGTCGTCACCGCGCTTCGGGCTTGTCCGCACACTCCAGTACGCGACGCTCCTCGCCGAGCACGGCTTCCGGGCGGTGCCGCACCTCGCGGCGCGCGACATCGCCTCCAAGTCCCAGCTCGACGAGACGCTCGATCAGCTGCACGCGATCGGCGTCAGTGAAGTCTTCGTCATCGGCGGAGACGGGCCTCGACCGCGCGGGCAGTACCCATCGGCGGTCGAGCTCGTCGAGGCGATGCACGACCGACCGCACGCGCCACAGCGCATCGGCGTCGCCGCCTATCCCGAGGGCCACCCCGTCGTCGGCGACCGTCAACTCCTCGACGCGCTGCTCCGCAAGCAGCGGTGCGCGGACTACATGACGTCGCAGATCTGCTTCGACGCGGCGGTCGTCGAGAGCTGGCTCCGACGCTTGCGCGCAGCCGGTGTCCGCCTGCCGCTGTACCTCGGGATCCCCGGCTCGCTGCGCAGGAGCAAGCTCCTGGAGCTGTCCCTCAAGCTCGGCGTCGGCCCGTCGATGCGCTTCGTGCGCAAGCAGCGCGGGCTGCTCTCCGGCCTCGCCCGCCCGGGCGCGTACCACCCGGGGGCGATCGTCGCCGGCACCTCGGCGTGGATCGCCGATCCGGAGCTGCGCGTTGCCGGGATCCAGGTCTTCACGTTCAACGAGGTGGAGCGGACCGTGGCCTGGGAGCGGCAGGTGGCAGCGCGTTGACGCGCGGAGGTGGCGCATCGCCTGCGCCGTTCGGGATACTTGGGCCACGCCTGGCCACGATGCTCACCGCGACAGGGACGACGCGTGGGCCGTGATCGAGCCGACTCGCGAGGACCTCTCCGTCGCGCGCGACCTCGTCACCCTCTACCGCCGGCTCTCGGGCACCGCGGCGCAGAGCGCTGATGTCTCGGTGGTCACGGACCTGCTCGCCGCTCGACTCGACGCGCCGGTGTGGATCGTCAACGACAAGCTCACCGTGATCGTCGCCTCGGGCACCGACTCCACTCCGGCCGAGGCGACGGAGCGCGTCCAGGCTCGCGCGACCGCCCTCCGGTGGGACCGGATCCTGCAGGTCGCCTCGGACACCGGCTCCGCCGTGCGCTCGCCCGAGTTGGCGGATGGCGCCACGGTCGTCGTCGCGCCGATCACCGTCGACCTCGACGTCGCCGCGTACCTGATGACCGTGGAGCAGAAGCGGCACGGAAGCGGCGACTTCGCACTGCTCGCGACCGAGCACGCGGCCACCGTGTGCGGGGTGATGCTCAGCCGCGAGCGGGCACTCGCCGCGGCCGCCGGACGGGCGCGGGACGATCTCGTCGAGGCGCTGCTGTCAGGGCGCGCCGCCGACGCGGACGAGCTCGCCCGCTGGGCGCGCCACCTCGGCTTGGACACGAGCGTCCCGACCCGCGTGATGCTCGTCCGGGCCACCTCGGGCGGGTCGCGCGGCGCCGTGCGGCACCGCCACGATCGAGTGAACGAGGTCGTCGAGCACTTCTGCCAGAGCCGCGGCCGGGGGGTCGTCACGGCGGCGCGCGACGACGGCGTCGTCGTCCTCCTGCCGGACGACCCGCCGGGCGGACCGACTGCGCAGGCACTCGGCGAGGAGTGCCTGGCGTACTGCCGCGACCTCTTCCCGGGAACGGATCTGGCCGTCGGGATGAGCGGCGTCCGCTCCGGTGCCGCCCATCTCTCCCGGGCGTACGACGAGGCGCGGCGCACCGTCGACGCAGCTACTCGCCTGCGACGTCACGGCACCGTCGTCACGTTCGATGGGCTCGGCATCCACCGCCTCCTGCTCCAGGTCGCGGACGTCGACGAGCTGCGCAGGTTCGCCGACGACGTGCTCGGGCCGTTGCGCCGCTACGACCAGCTGCACGGCTCGCAGCTCGTCGAGACCCTCGCCGCCTTCTTCGAGGACGGGCCCGGCCTACGCCGGATGGCGGACCGACTGCACGTCCACCCGAACACGGTGACGTACCGCTTGCGGCGGATCACCGAGATCGCCGACCTCGACCTGGACCACCACCGGGACCGGTTGAGCACGCAGGTCGCGCTGACGATCCTCGAAATCCTCGGGAGCGAAGTCATCGGGGACAGCGATGACTGAGTTCCGCGCCGAGCTCGGGCGGCGGGTGCTCGTCTGCGACGGGGCGATGGGCACGATGCTCCACGCCGCGGGGCACACGTTCGACGGGTCGCTGGCGATGCTCAACGCGTCGAGTCCGGGCGTGGTCGCGGCGATCCACGAGAGCTACATCACCGCCGGTGCGGACGTGATCCAGACGAACACGTTCGGCGCCAGCCGCCTCCGGCTCGCGTTGCGCGGGCACGCCGACGACGTTGCGGCGATCAACCTCGCCGGGGCGAAGATCGCCCAGGAGGTGACACGTCTCGCCGAGCGGCCCGTGTTCGTCGCCGGATCCGTGTCGCCGGCGACGACGTTCGGCCAGCGAGCCCGCGTCCCTGCCGAGGAGCGCCGGCTCGCGCTCCACGAGCAGATCGCCGCGCTGCACGCCGGCGGCATCGACCTCGTCGTCCTCGAGACGTTCGGCTACCTCGACGAACTGATCGAGGCGATCGACGTCGCCGCGGAGTTCGACCTCCCGATCGTCGCCCAGGCGACGTTCGCCGACGACGGGCTGACGCTCTCGGGCCACACGCCACAGGACGTCGGGCGGGCTCTCGACCCGCTGCCGGTCGACGTCGTCGGTGTGAACTGCACCGTCGGCCCGCGCAAGCTCGTGCCGGTCGTGGCTGCGCTCGCCGCAGCGACGTCGGCGCCGCTCAGCGTGCAGCCGAACGCCGGTCAGCCCCAGCGCCTTCTCGCGGACCGGACGGTCGGCTTCGCGGCCGACCCGGAGTACTTCGCCAGCTTCGTCGGCGGGTTCGTCGACGCCGGCGCCGCCCTGATCGGCGGGTGCTGCGGGACCACTCCCGCCGTCATCCGCGCCGTCGCCGAGCAGGCCGCGGCGCGGCAGCCGATCCGCGCTGCCCGCCGCTCGGCGGCGGTCGCCCGACCGGCGACGAGCGCGGCACACGTGGAGCACCGCCAGCCCCTTGGCCGCCGCCTGGTGGGCGACGAGTTCCTCGTCATCGTCGAGGTGACCGCGCCGACCGGCGACACGCTCGACGACGCGCTGCAGCTCGCCCGCCACCTCCGCCGCCAAGGGGTCGATCTGATCCTGGTCCCGTCGTCGATCGGCGCCCGGGCCCAGATCAGCCCGCTCAGCCTGGCGATCGCGCTCCGCCAGCAGGCGAACGTCGAGCCGCTCCTCGCCGTGGCGACCTGGGAGAAGAGCGTGATGGCGCTCCAGGCGGAGATGCTCGGCGCCCACGCGCTGGAGATCCACAACGTCGTCTGTGAGACCGGAGGAGTGCCGGCAGTCGGCGACTATCCAGTGCGCGACGGGATGTGGGAGACGGATTCGGTCGGGCTCGTCACACTCCTCGCCGGGCTGAACCAGGCGCGCGACTGCAACGGCCTGGCGCTGCGGACGTCGACGTCGTTCGTCATCGGCGCCCGCTGCAACCTCGGACGCCCGGACCTCGACGCGGAGATCGCCCGGGCGCGGACGAAGGTCGACGCCGGCGCGCACGTGCTGCTGACCCATCCGATCTATGAGCCGGAGGCGCTCCGCCGGCTGCGTGTCGACCTGCCGAGCGAGGCTGTGTCCATCCTCGCCATGGTCCGGCCGCTGCACAGCGCGGACGAGGCCGAGTACCTCTTCCACGAGGTGCCCGACGTCTACGTCCCCCGCGACGTGCTCGACGCGATGCGGTCTGCCGGGTCCGCCGCGGCCGACAGGGGCGTCGAGCTCGCCGGGGAGCTGCTGCACGAGATCCGCCCCCTGGTCAACGGTGTGGCGATCGCCGCCGAGCGGGTCGAGCACCTGGATCGACTGGCCACCGCCGCACTGCGCCTCCGGAGGTAGCGCGGACTCCATGGCCGGCCTTGCGGCGCGTTGTGGCAGCAGCACAAAGGGTCGCCGCGGAACTTTGTCCACCTCGCTGATGCCCGGCCACGCTTGCATCGCCCAGGCTGGGACTCGTTCGCCGCAGGGGGCCGATGCGTGCACGACGATCACCGCGCTGGTCAACGGGCTGATCAGCGACCCGATCACAGCGCCACCGAACCGGCGCGCGCGGGCGTCGCCGCGTCACCCGCAGGCCTGCCGACCCGGCCCCGCGTCGAGCACGTCGGCAGCCTCCGGCCTCCGGCCCGCTTGACCGAACTGCTCGAGGTGCTCGAGGTGCTCGAGCTGCACACCGCCGGGACCAGCTCCATCGACGAGCTGCGCGCCGTCGAGGACGAGAGCATCCGCGAGGCGATCGCGCTCCAGGAGCGGCACGGCCTCGACGTCGTGACGGACGGTGAGTTCCGCCGGCTGCGCGGCCGTCAGGACCTCGCGGCGCGGCTCTCGTCCGTCACCCGCTTCGGCCTGGCGCGGAACCGACAGCTCCCCGCCGGCGAGCACTGCGCGGGTGCGTTACCGGTCCGCACGACGCACCTCGACCGCGTCTCGACGGCATCGGTCTCGCGAGCAATCGTCGATCCGTTGCCGAACGCGCTCGTCGACGAGTACCGCTTCGCTGCATCCCTCGCGTCGCGTCCCGTCAAGGTCACGCTCCTCGGCCCGGACTACCTGAGCCACGTCTTCGACCCGTCTCCCGGCGACGGGTTCCGCGACGTCTTCGACTCCGTCGTCACGCTCGAGCGGGCGATCATCGGCGAGGTCGTCGCGGCCGGCTGTCCCTACGTCCAGCTCGACGCGCCCGGCTACCTCGCCTACGCCGACCCCGTCTGCGTCGCCGAGATGCGCGGCCGCGGCATCGATCCCGTGGCCGACCTGCGCTGGGCCGTGCAGGCCGACAACGCCGTGATCGACACCGCCGGCACCGCGGTGTTCGGCTTGCACATGTGCCGCAGCTACCTCCAGGGGCGGATGCAGAAGAGCCCGGTGTTCGACCCGTTCGCCGAGATCCTCTTCGCCGAGCTCGCGCACCAGCGGCTGCTGATCGACTTCGACACGACGCGACCGGATGCCTTCGCGCCGCTGCGCTTCGTGCCGCCGGGGAAGGAGGTCGTCCTCGGCGTCGTGGACAGCCGCCACCCGCGGATCGAAACGGTCGAGGAGGTGCTCCGTCTCGTCGAGCAGGCCTGCCGCTGGTTGTCCGTCGACGACCTCGCGCTGAGCCCGACATGCGGGTTCGCCTCGTCCGGCACGACCGCGTCGCTCACGCACGACGAGCAGTGGCGCAAGCTGGACGTCCTCGCCGAGGTGGCTGCCCGTGTCTGGGGCTGAGCCCGGCGTGGAACGACGTAGACAACAGGGAGGCTGCCCGTGCAGGTTGATCGCCGAGGAGGTTGACCGCCGTGCAAGTTGAGGTGCGCCCGATCGAGAAGCTCCGCGGCGAGGGAGCGATCGACGTCGGCCATGCCCTCTCCCCCGTGATCGACGCCCTCTGTCGGGAGGATGTCGATCTGGCGAACGTGCGTGTCGTCTGCGACTGGATCCAGTACCGGAACAACTTCCGCGAGCCGGTCGTGGCGCGGCCGATCCTCGACCACGGGCTCGAGGTGGCCGTCGACGTCCGCCGCGCGGCTGAGGTCGACCTCGGGCAGGCGACCGGCGCCGCGCTGCACTCCAACGGCACCGACCGCATCCATCTGGAGGACTGGACACCGGCCCGATCGAGCTGCATCTGGCAGTTCAACGCCCTCTACTGGTCGGCACTCGCGGCCTGGGAGGAGGCGACGGGCCAGGAGTACGAGCGCACGCTTCCCGGCGGCAGCAGCGACGCCCGCAACCTCGCCGGTGTGCACGAGCTGATCGAGGACCTGTTCGCCGTGTGGGACGACCTGACCGCGCGCAACGCGCTGCCCGACGAGCTGTACGTCCTCGAGCTCGGTGTCGGCAACGGCAACCAGGCCAAGACGTGGCTCGAAGAG
The DNA here is from genome assembly GCA_035550895.1 of Acidimicrobiales bacterium. GTDB lineage: Bacteria > Actinomycetota > Acidimicrobiia > Acidimicrobiales > Ilumatobacteraceae > DASZOG01. The sequence continues at coordinate 4,237 of DASZOG010000199.1, read as the reverse complement.
TTCGAGCGTCTCGACCGGCAGCACGGCAGCCGCTACTACCGCCGGCTCCACTACCTGATGGGCGACTACTCGCGCCACGTCCTCGAACGCGCCGAACTCGCCGTCGCCGCCCACGCCGAGCACGTCAGCAGCCTCGTGCTCGACGCGACCCGCCCGTCCGCTGCGCTCGGCTTCCTGCGCTACAAGACGTTCCTCGTCTACATCTCGAACGTGTACGACAACCTGCCGACGGACGAGATCGCCCGCATCGGCGGGCGCGCCTTCCTCGTCGAAGTCCGCGCGCACCTGCCGGCGGCCCTGGCGGATCCGATCGCCGAGCGCTTCTCCGTGCCGCAGGGCGAGCTGGTCACGCTGGTGCACAAGCTGCTCCGCCTCGGGCCAGAGGTGCTCGCCGAGGCGTTCCCGGCAACGTTTCCCTCTGTCACCGACGCGGTGACGTTCTGGGTCCAGGTCTGGGGCGCGCTACGGCTGGAGGAGCGGTTCGTGCCGCTGCCCGGCCTCGACCTGTACGAGGTGGCACCGGGCCTGTCCGGCGAGCACGTCCGTCCGTTGCTCGAGGCGAACGGCGACGTCCGGATGCACGTCAGCAACGGCGCCGTGTCGAGCTTCGCCGAGACGATCGACCTGCTCCACCCGTTCGGGCGGCTGAAGTGCCACGACCTGTTCGTCACGTCCGTCGAGCAATACCGCACCGGCTTCCACGGGCCGGGCAAGTACGACGGGTCCGTGGTCAACTGGGTCAACGGACCGCTGCTGCAGCACGTCGGCCGGCGGCGAGGCTTCGACGTGACACTTGCGCCGTTCGGCCACCGCGTCGGCTCGAAGGTCTCGACCCTCACTGCGCAGGTCCGCGACTGATGCCCGTGCTGCTGCCGACCACGGTCGTCGGCTCGTACTCGGTGCCGGAGTGGCTGGAGCGGCTGAAGAACGACTACTACCAGCGCCGGATCAGCGGCGACTACCTGCGCGAGATCCACGAGGTGGCGATCAAGGCGGCGATCAAGGACCAGGAGCGCGCCGGCGTCGACATCGTCTCCGACGGGGAGCTGCGTCGCGACAACGACCTCGACTACCTGCTGGCGCGGATCCCGGGAATCGAGATCTCGCAGTCGATGAAGCAGTCGTACTTCGACTACTTCGACGCCCGTGTCGTCCATCCGCTCCCGGACGCCGGGTCGCTGCCGCTCGGGCTGACCGACGACTTCGAGTTCACCCGCGAGCAGACGGATCGGCCGGTGAAGTTCTCGTTCACCGGGCCGTACTCGTTGAGCCGCCGGCTCCACGACGACGTCTACGCCGACCATCGCGACCTCGTCCTCGCCATCGCGCAGTGCCTGAACGGTGAGGCGCAACGCCTGGCAGCCACCGGCGCGCAGCTCCTGCAGATGGACGAGCCGTTCCTCGCCGGATACCCGGGCGACGTCGAGCTCGCGGTCGAAGCGGTGAACGTCGTGACGAAGGACGTCCCTGTGCAGTGGGCGCTGCACGTCTGCTACGGCAACCGCTACGCCCGCCCGTCGTGGGAGGGTCACTACGACTTCCTGTTCCCGGCCGTGCTCGGCGCGAACGTCGACGAGCTGGTGCTCGAGTTCGCCCGCAAGGGCTACGACGACCTGCAGCTCTTCGGCCGCTACGACTGGGACCGGCGCGTCGGGCTGGGGGTGATCGACGTCAAGTCGAGCCGCCCGGAGTCCCCCGAGGAGGTCGCCGAGCGGGTCCGCACCGGTCTGCAGGTGGTCGCGCCGGAGCGCCTCGTCGTGAACCCGGACTGCGGGCTCCGCCACGTGCCGGTCGCCGCGGCGCGGGCCAAGCTGCACGCGATGGTGGACGGGACCGGGATCGTGCGCCGCGAGCTCACCGGCTGACGGCCGGCGCCGGTCCGTCGACGTACGGGATCGTCAGTGGACCCTCTGGGAGCACGCACAGGCGGGCTCCGGCGCCGCTGGCGGCGAGCGCGAGCGTCGCCGCCTCACCGACGTCGCCGGTCTGCTCCAGGTGGGCGGCGGCCAGGTCGGCGTCCGACAGGTACGACGTGTGCATGATCACGCGCGACGTCGCCTGGATGCGCGCCTGGATCTGGATCTGCCACTGGTCCGGCACGGTCTGCGGGCGCGATTCGATCTCGGCCAGGATCTGGCGCGGCGAGTCCGCCGCCGTCAGGGACGCGCGGTAGCTCCCGTGATCGGGGAAGCCGTCGCGGCATTCCGCGGCGCAGATGATCGTCCCGCCGGGGCGGACGATCTGATGTGCCGCGGAGAGGCCTTTGACCGCCTGGTACAGGTTCTGGTCGAGCGGGTAGCCGGAACCGGTCGTCACGACGACGTCGAACGGTTCGGGCACCGGCTGCATCGCGACGCGCTTCGCCAACGCCGTCGCGGCGAGGTGGGCCGTGTCGACGTCACCGCCGAAAGCCTCGACGACCGCCTGGTCACCGTTGAGCACGACGTCGAGGGTGAACGTCACTCCGGTCGCTGCCGCGATCGCGCGGATGTCGTCGTGCACCGGGTTGCCGTGGGTGATGCCCCACGTCGCTCGCGCGTCGCCGATGCGCTCGGCGTCGTGGAGCACGAGGACGGTGTCCAGGCCGGCGAGGCCCGGGGCGACCATCTTCGGACCACCGGAGAAGCCGGCGAAGAAGTGCGGTTCGACGAAGCCGGTCGTGATCCGCACGTCGGCCTCCGTCCACTGCCGGTTGAGCCACACCGGAACCCCTCGGCCGTGCGTGCCGCACCACGCCAGCGACTCGGGGGCGCGGGCGTCGTGGTTGACGATCCGCACGTCCTCGACGAGCGATTCGCCGAACATCTCCCGTAGCTCGTCCTCGGTGTTCGCCCGGTGCGTCCCGGTGGCGACGAGGATCACGACGTCGTCGCGATCGACCAGGCCGTCGAGCTCGTCGAGGATCGCCGTGATCATCAGCTCCCGCGGCTGGGGGCGGGTGATGTCACACGCCGAGATGGCGACGGTCTGCCCGTGCGCCACGCGTTCCCGCAGCGGTGGGCCGGTCACCGGGCGGCGCAGCGCCGTACGGATCGTCCCCGCCGGATCGGCGGCCGGTGCCCGGTGCTGCGGCGTGACCACGACCGCGGCATCGGGCAGATCGACCCAGAGGCCGCGCTCCCCGTAGGCCACGCGCGTCAGCATCCGCCCACGCGTACCACGCCGAACACCCCACCGCGGTCCGCGTGCTCGTAGGGTCGGCGGGTGCGCTTCGGCATCTCCATCCCACAACACGTCGTTCACGGCATCCCCTCCGGTGACTCGAACGGTGACTCGAACGGTGACTCGAACGGTGGGTTCCAGCCTGAACAGCTGCGCGACCACCTCAACCGCGCCGAGGCGCTGGGCTTCGACAGCGCCTGGACGCTGGAGTTGGTGCTCGGCTCGATGCCGACGCTCGGTGCGATCGAGACGATGTCGTTCGCCGCGGCGTGCACCGAGCGCATGCGGCTCGGCTGCGCGGTGTTCGTCACGCCGCTGCGCAACCCGGTACAGCTGGCGAAGAGCCTGAGCACCCTCGATCAGCTGAGCGGCGGCCGGCTCGACGTGGGCATCGGGACCGGCGGTCGGGGGCGGATGTTCTCCGCCTTCGACGCCGACCCAGACACGTTCGTCGCCCGGTTCACCGAGGGCCTCGCCCTGATGCGGGCGCTCTGGACAGAGCCCGAGATCACGTTCGACGGTCGGTTCTGGCAGCTCGAGCGCGCGGCGATGGAGCCGAAGCCGGTCCAGAAGCCGGGACCGCCGATCTGGTTCGGTGGGAGCCATCCAGCTGCGCTGCGGCGGGCCGTGCGCCTCGGCGACGGGTTCTTCGGCGCTGGCTCGCAGACGACTGCCAAGTTCGCCGAGCAGGTGGGCGTCGTACGCGAGGCGCTCGCGTCCGTCACGATGATGAGTCGTGACCCGGCCAGCTTCGCGATCGCCAAGCGGGTGTACATCACGGTCGACGACGACGCCGAGCGGGCGCGCCAACGAACCGCCAGCGCGCTCCATCAGATGTACGCGTTCCTCGACCACGAGGATCTCGCTGCTGTGGCGGTCCACGGATCACCGGAAGCGTGTGTCGAGGGTCTGCGCGCCGTGGCCGACGCGGGCGCCGAGCTGATCCTGCTCAACCCGCTGTTCGACGACGCGGAACAGATGGAGCGCCTGGCCGCCGATGTGATCCCCCACCTCGCGTGACTGGCGTTACTCCTGCCGATCCGGCGCGGGGACTCCGTAGGGTGAAGCGATGACC
>DASZOG010000198.1:0-4586 GCA_035550895.1 Acidimicrobiales bacterium | reverse complement strand
ACTTGAGGATCTTGGTGACGCGGCCGGCGCCGACGGTGCGGCCGCCCTCGCGGATCGCGAAGCGCAGGCCTTCGTCCATGGCGATCGCCTTGCCCAGCTCGACGGTCATCTGCACGTTGTCCCCGGGCATGACCATCTCGGTGCCCTCCGGCAGCTGGATCATCCCGGTCACGTCGGTCGTGCGGAAGTAGAACTGCGGGCGGTAGTTGTTGAAGAACGGCTTGTGCCGCCCGCCCTCGTCCTTGGTCAACACGTACACCTGGGCCTCGAAGTTGGTGTGCGGCGTGATCGACCCGGGCTTGCAGAGCACCTGGCCCCGCTCGACCTCCTCCTTCTTCGTGCCGCGCAGCAGCGCCCCGATGTTGTCCCCGGCGTGACCCTCGTCGAGGATCTTGCGGAACATCTCCACCCCGGTGCAGACCGTCTTCTGCGTCGGGCGCAGCCCGACGATCTCGACCTCGTCGCCGGTGTGGATCCGGCCCTGCTCGACCTTGCCGGTGACCACCGTGCCGCGACCGGTGATCGTGAACACGTCCTCGATCGGCATCTGGAACGGCTTGTCCAGATCGCGCACCGGCTCCGGGACGTACGAATCGACCGCAGCCATCAGCTCGACGATCTTCTCCTTCCAGTCCTCATCGCCCTCCAACGCCTTCAACGCCGAGACACGCACGACCGGCGCGTCGTCACCCGGGAACTGGTACTCGTTGAGCAGCTCACGCACCTCGAGCTCGACCAGCTCCAACAGCTCCTCGTCATCCACCGCGTCCGCCTTGTTCAACGCCACCACGATGTACGGCACCCCCACCTGGCGCGCCAACAACACATGCTCACGCGTCTGGGGCATCGGCCCGTCCGTCGCCGCCACCACCAGAATCGCCCCATCCACCTGGGCGGCACCGGTGATCATGTTCTTGATGTAATCCGCATGCCCCGGCATGTCGACATGCGCGTAATGCCGATTGTCCGTCTCGTACTCCACGTGCGCGATCGAGATCGTGATCCCCCGCGCCTTCTCCTCCGGCGCCTTGTCGATCTGATCGAACGGCGTGTAATCCGCCAACCCACGCTCCGCCAACGTCTTCGTGATCGCCGCCGTCAGCGTCGTCTTCCCATGGTCGATATGACCCATCGTGCCGACATTCACGTGCGGCTTGGTCCGCTCGAACTTGGCCTTGCTCATGTTGTGCCTCCGTCCCCTCCGGGACTGCTTCGACGAGTTGTGGGCGTGGTAGCGGCGGTCGGACTCGAACCGACGACCACTCGATTATGAGCCGAGTGCTCTAACCATCTGAGCTACGCCGCCAGGGCGGCACACCGGCGGTTCCGGTGGCGAGCCCTCTGTGGGAATCGAACCCACGACACCAGCCTTACCATGGCTGTGCTCTGCCGACTGAGCTAAGAGGGCGGGCGCGGGCAGGCCGCAGACCGGTCGATCAGCATAGCGACTCGCTGCCGGCGCCGACCACGGTTCACCCGCACTCGCACCGCTAGCGTGCAGGTGCGATGTCGTCTCCGGTGCGTGTCCGTCCGGCGACGCTGGCGGACGCGGTGGTGATCCGTGAGATCTACAACTACGAGGTCCTCCGGACGACGGCGACGTTCGACCTCGTGCCCCGCTCGCTCGCGGACCAGCAGCGCTGGATCGCGGCGCGGTCCGGGGCATTCAGCGCTGTCGTCGCCGAGCTCGACGGGGAGATCGTCGGCTACGCCTCGCTGTCCCCGTACAAGGACAGGGCCGCCTATTCGACCACGGTCGAGGACTCCGTGTACGTCCGCCAGGACCGCCAGGGCAGAGGGGTCGGCACGATCCTCCTGCGCACGATCCTCGACACGGCCGAGGCGAGCGGGTTCCACAGCGTGGTAGCCCGGATCGAGGGGGCCAGCGCCGCGTCGCAGGCGCTCCACGCGTCGTGCGGGTTCACCGTGGTCGGTCGGGAGCGGGAGGTCGGCCGCAAGTTCAACCGCTGGCTCGACATCGTGATCATGCAGCGGCTGCTCGGATCGCCGCGCAGCCGCACAGGGCCGGCTCCCGACGAGCCGGCCCCCGGTGGCGTCAGCGGATGATCGTCACCCGGCCCTCGCCGGACACCGCGGCGTAGCGAGCGTCGGTCGCCGGGATCGTCGGCAGCGGCGGGCTCCCGGTCGCCGGGAACGTCGCCAGGTACTCGACGAGGGCCTGCTCGTACGTGGCCGGAAGGTTGACGTTGCCGGTCTTGGCGGCGAACGTCGGGTAGTTGTCACCGCCGGCGGCAGTGAAGCTGTTCGTCACGATGCGGATCGTCGGCGCTCCGGGGACCACCGCCCCGCCGGTGACGATCGGGACGTCGTCGCTCGTGTCGCCGGGGGTCCCGGGATCGAGGGCGAGCTCGGCGACCCGGGCGCCGGCCTGCGTGATCGTGCCGACCGTCGCACCAGGCGGCGGAGGAGTGACGATCTGCGGCGCCTGCGTGCAGTCGTACGTCACGCGCAGGCCGGACACCTGCAGGAACTGGCCACCACCCGAGATGCACCCGGTCGGGTTCTGCGTGTCGACGCCTGCGGACCGCTCGAAGATCTCCTTCAGTTCCACTGGTGTGACGTCGTTGACGACCGTGATCGAGTTCGTCAGGAAGGCCATGAAGGTCAGCGTGTCGGCGCGCGTGATCGGGCCCGGCGCCCCGCCGACCGGCAGCTGGTTGGGTGGCTGGCGCAGCCCACCGCCGTTCTGCACGGCGACGACCGGATTCGCGGCCAGGTCGCGCGGCGGGAGGCCGTTCGCCTCGGCGTAACGGTCGTACGAGTCGATGAACGCGTCGGCGGCGAGGTTGCCGGAGTTCGTTTCGCCGGTGCGCACGCCGAGCTCCGTCGCCGAGCCGCGGGCCGTGTTCAGGACGACCTCGCTCGTCGCGATCGGCTCGGCGAACTCGTCGAGGCACGTCCGCACCGGGTCCTCGACCGACGCGACGAGGGCCGGGTCGGGCGTGACGGCGTCGGCGATGCCGAGCTGCGTCGCCTCCGGGCTCACCGGGACGACGCGGCGGGGATGGGACGCCGCCGCGTCGATGGCGACGACCTCGCCCGCGTCGTCGAACTGCGCATCGATCCGCCCGACGTACCGGTAATTGCCGCTGGTCGTGACGATGTACACCGTGCGCCCGTCGGCGTCCGTGACCGTGATCGGGTAGGGGCCGACTGGTTCCGGATCGCCCGGCAGCAGCACGTCGGGCGAGTTCGCGAGGAGCTCGTCCCCACCGCCGGCGACAGCGATGTCGACGCCGCGCAGCAGCGGGATCAGGGCGCGGTCGTTGTTCACGTCCTGCAGGTGGCTGACGAAGAGGATCTTCTCCACACCCATGCCGAGGAGACGGTCGATCTCGGCTTGGGCGACTGCCGCCGTGGTCGCGTTGTCCGTGGACGTCACGACGACGTTGCGCGGCGAGCTGATGCTCGCCAGCAGCGGGGTGGTCGCGGCCACGATCCCGAACCGCTGACCGGTCGTGTCGTCCACGACGATCGCCGAGCGGCCGATGACCCGCCCCTGCTTCGTCTTGCCGACACGGATCAGCCCGTCGCGGTCGAGCAGATCGGCGAAGCCGGGCTCGCCCGTGAAGTCGAGGTTCGCACTCAGGAACGGCTGCGTCAGGCCGCTGCCGTCGTCGAAGTCGCGGATGAACCGTTCCAGGAAGTCGGGGGAGAAGTCGAACTCGTGGTTGCCGAAGATGTGCGCGTCGTACGGGATCTGGCGTTGCGCCACGGCGTCGAAGACGGGGGTCTCCGGTGGATTCGGCGGAAGGCTGCAGGCCAGCGTCGCGCTGGCCAGGAAGGAGTCGCCGGCGTACACGTCGAGCACGGCGTGGCCGAGCGCCTCCGCGGCGGAGATCTCGCGGTCGGTGACCGCCTTGAAGGCACCGACGCCGCCGACCGGCAGCGACACCTCGGTCCCGCCGCTGTCGACGGCGTTCACGCTCGACAACAGACTCGACTCACCGTCGTTGTTGTGCAGCAACGTCAGGGTCACCGCACCGTCGCGGTCCTTCGGCGGCTTCGGATGGTCTCCCTCGGCGCCGGCGGGTATGCCGGACGTGAACGTCGAGGCGAGCAGGGCGGTGAGCACACCGGCGGCGAACGCCATCGGGCGGGAGCGGCGAGTCGACATGGCACCTCTTCCGGAACGAGCGGGGACCCGGCGCCCCTTATCGTAGATTGCCCCGGCGGTCCGTTCGGCAGACCCGAACGTCTGGCGCGGCAGGGCAGGTCCGCCGACCTGACGGTCGAGTAGCGCTCACGCCGCGGGCGCTGGTGGGCCGGGGTGGATTCGAACCACCGTAGGCAATGCCGGCAGATTTACAGTCTGCTCCCTTTGGCCACTCGGGCACCGACCCAGGGCGACCGGTCAGCGTACCGTCGGCGGACGGTGACCGACCACCCGGTACCGTGGTTCGCATGCCGAGCTTCGACGTGGTCTCCGAGGTCGACAAGCAGGAGCTCCGCAACGCCGTCGACCAGGCGCAGCGCGAGGTGTCGACCCGCTTCGACTTCAAGAACACCAACTCGTCGGTCGAGCAGAACGACTTCGTGCTCACGTTGCGCTCCGTATCCGAGGA
>DASZOG010000197.1:0-3183 GCA_035550895.1 Acidimicrobiales bacterium | reverse complement strand
GCTCCGTCCGGCACGCCCGAGTTTCACGCCGCGGACAATACCCAGGGCCGACGCGATGCAAGCCGATGCACTAGGCGCGCCAGCGCAGGAGCGTGATCGAGAACGCGGGGAACTCGTGCGTGACCCGGCCGTCCTCGTCGGCGGCGAGAGCGGCAGGCGCGGCCAGCTCGGTGCCCGACCCCGCCACGCCGTTGAACGTGACAGCACCTGCTTCCGCCGACTCGGAGACCATCACGTCCGCGGTCACCTCTGCGCTGGTCGCGGGCTCGGCGGCGACACTCGCCGTGATCGCCTCATCGGAGGGGTTGATCACCAGCGCGCTGGGTGAACCGCCAGCGTCACGCCCGCCGTGGATCTGCAGTTCGGTGACCTCGGAGCGCTCGGCGACATCGACCTCGACGAGCTCGTCACCGAAGCGGGACCACAGGGCGATGGCGAAGAACGCCGGGTACGGCGCACCGCTGTCGTTGTCGACGAGTCCGTAGTCACCGCCATTGTCGGCCCGTCCGTTGACGAGGTTCCACTGGTTCGCAATCTGTACGCCGTTGCGTGCCATCTGCCCGATCGTGTCCGCCAGGTAGAACGCGTTGACCGCGGTCGTCATCCACCGCGCGTCCTCGTTCTCGATGAACGACACGAGGTTGTACTCGGTGACCGCGATCTCGGTCGCGTCGCTGACGCCGTTGCGAGCCAATCCGTCGCGCACATCGGCGGCGATGCCGGACCATGCCTCCGCCGGGATACGACGGACGTCGTCGAGCGCGACGCTGTCGTCGAACGCGTAGTGGTGCACGACGTAGAAGTCGATCGCCTCGCCGGCGGCGGACATGACCTCGTTGCCCCAGTCCCCCCACTCTCCTTGCTCGGCGATGCCGACGGCGCCGACCTCGATGTCGGGATCCACAGCCAGCATCGCTTCCCGGAACCGGAGGAAGCCGTCGTGCTCGGCCGTGCCCTCGACGTACTCCGTCCCGTCGCACGTCCAGACGTTCTCCCACCCGAACGACGCGCACTCCGGACCGGCGTCGGCGACGGCGCCGTAGATCTCGTTGCCGACTTCCCACGTTCGGATCGGCACGGGCTCTGGATGTCCGTTCTCGGCCCGCAACCGGGCCCATTCGCCGACCGTCTTCCAATCCCGGCCACGGCGGTCGCGCCCGATCGGGCGGTCGTCGTCGACCTCGCCGTTGAAGAAGGCGACGAGCGCCGCTGCTTCTTCGGCCGTACCGTTCATCGAGACGGTCCACATGCCCTGGAGTCCTGTCTCGGCGAGGAACCCGAGGAAGTCGGACGGACGCGCCGCCCACGGCCAGAAGCACAGCTCCTCGTCGCCCAGCTGGCAGCCCAGCCAGTCGTAGTGGTTGCTCCAGCTGCCACCGGGCATGCGCAGGACCGTTGCTCCGGAGGCGAGCGTCGTTCGGACGAACCCGTCGTCGGCGAGCCGATCCGGCCCGACCCAGGCCGGCACGTTCGTCCCGAGCAGTCGCTCGTCGAGCGGTGCGAGCGGCCGGTCGGTGTGGATCACGATCTCAGCGGCGGCTGCGGCGTCGCTGCCGGGTGTGGTCCGCTCGACCTGCTGGTCGAAGTCGACGTTCAGCGCACCGTCGTCGCCCGAGCAGGCAACGAGTGCTCCCGCCAGCGCGATCGAAACCGCGGCGGCAACGCCTCGGCGCCCGCCACGGACCCGCCGCCCCGGCGCCCCGCTCGCGCGCCCGGACACTGGCTGCAGCGTAGCGCCGCGCAAGTGCGCTCCGGACCTCGCCCGGCGCCGGATTCCCACCTCACCGGCTCGTGGTGACGAAGAAGTGGTTGGAAATCAACCAGTTCTTCGCCACCATCGCCGGGTGAGACCGACGTGTCGAAGAAGTGGTTGGAATCCAACCGCTTCTGCGACACATCGCCCGCTCAGCCGAAGCGGGAATGCTCGAAGATCGACTCGGAGCGGAGCAAGCCGAGGCGGTCGATCTCGGACACCACCGCAGCGAGCCGGTGCTCTACCGGTCCGCGCACCTCGATCCACGGCTCTGGCCGCTTGTCGAGCTCTTCTCGGAACCGCTGCTGCATCCACCCGCGCAGCTCGTCGGTGTCGCGCACGCCGTCGTCCTCGAGGGCGATCTCGTCCCCGCAGAGCACGTACAGGTCGTAGCGCCGGGCGTCGACGAGGGCCTGGATCTCGGGGTCCATGTGGCCGACGTAGCGCTCGTGCCACAGCTGCGTCGCCAGCGCATCGGTGTCGCAGAACAGCAGTGGTCCCGCCAGCCGGGTCGCCTCGTCCTCGATCACCTGCTGCATGTGCGCGATGTGGATCAGGTCGGCCGTGCTCCACGCGCCGGCCGTGCCGGCGGCGACCTTCTCCACCGTGTAGTCCCGGCCGTACTCGCGGACCCAGTTGGTGTCGTAGTAATCGGCGAGGCGGCGGGCGAGCGTCGTCTTGCCCGTCGAACCGGCCCCGTTCAGACACACCCGCCGGCACAGTCCGACCTTGGCCTCGGGCAGGATGTACCGCCACATCCGCACCGGGTCTTCCCGGATGGCCAGGGCGGTGATCGGCACGGCGTGGCGGACCTGCTCGACGCGGACTGCCTCCGCGCCGAGCCGCTCGGCGAGCTCCGCGCCGTATTCGGCGGAGCTGTAGAGCAGGTCAGGCCGGCCGCCGACCACGTCGTGGATGTGCTCCGCGTAGAGGTCGAGATCCCCGTCGATGTACGCCGCGGGAATGACATGGACGTGCGTGTCGGGGAATGCCGCCGCCAGCCACTGGCCGCGAACCCGTGCCGGGATCTGGTGTGTCGGGTGGTCGGCGACGCAGACGTGCACGACCCGCGAGCCCGAGCGTGCAGTCCGGATCAGGTAGGCGTGCCCGACGTGCGGAGGGAGGAACTCGCCGACGACGAGCCCGGTGCGCCACCGCTTCTCCGAGGTCGGCATCGGACGGACACGCTACGCGGTGCCGGCGCCGTGTCTGCCTTCGCCGGCGGCGAAGCGAGAGGCGCCGGCCTGCGTCTCGCCACTGCGGATCGTCTCGATCCCGAGCTCGTACTCCCGGAGCAGCGCGTCGGGTTCGTCGAGACCCCACTGCGCCTGCGCGCTCGCCCGGTCGCTGCGCACGCACCGCTGAGGGAACGCGGCGATCGACGCGCCGAGCTCCACCGCTGCGGCCAGTGCCTGACCCGAGGGGACGAC
>DASZOG010000196.1:0-3751 GCA_035550895.1 Acidimicrobiales bacterium | reverse complement strand
CGAGCTGATCGAGCTCGTCGGGCTCGACCCGCGGTTCGCCACGCGCTACCCCGCGCAGCTCTCCGGAGGCCAGCAGCAGCGGGTCGGCGTGGCCCGCGCGCTGGCCGCCGACCCGCCGGTGCTGCTGATGGACGAGCCATTCGGCGCGGTCGACCCGATCGTCCGCGCTCAGCTGCAGCAGGAGTTCCTCCGCCTGCAACGCGAGCTGCGCAAGACCGTCGTCTTCGTCACCCACGACATCGACGAGGCCGTGCTCCTCGGCGACCGCATCGCCGTGCTGGCGACGGGCGGCGATCTCCAGCAATTCGCGCCGCCGGCGGAGATGCTCGCCCACCCGGCGAACCCGTTCGTCGCCGGCTTCCTCGGCGAGGACCGGGGCTTGAAGCGCCTCTCGCTCGTTCCCGCCGACCGCGTCCCGTACGAGCCGCTGATCAGCATGAACGGGGACTGGGAGCTCGCCCTCGACGCGGCGGGGCGCCCGCTCGGGTGGCGGCCGCGGAACACGGCCGCCCATGCCCCACCGACCCCGCTGCAGGCGGTCGGGCCGCGTGGCAGCGCCCGCTCCCTGCTCGACGCGGCGCTCGCTTCGCCGGCCGGATTCGCGGTCCGTGTCGACGACGACGGCCGGGCGATCGGCGTGGTCGGCATCGACGAGCTCAGCCAGCAGCTCGCCGCCGACGGCACGCAAACCACCGCTCCGGCGGCCGGAGGAGCGTGAGCTGGTCGGGCCGGCAGCTCGCCGGCAACTGGGACGTGCTGTGGCACTACACGTGGCTCCACCTCCGGTTCACGGTGCAGTCCCTCGTGCTCGGCGCGATCGTCGCCTTCGTCCTGGGGTACGTCGCCTACCGCTGGCGGGGTACGTACGTCCCGTTGCTCGGCATCGCCAACGCCCTCTACGCCGTCCCCTCTTTGGCGATGTTCGCCATCCTCGGCACCTTCTTCGGCATCCTCAGTGACCGCTCGCTGATCGTGGCCATGGCGATCTACACGCTGGCCATCCTGTTGCGGAACATGGTCGAAGGCCTGCGGGCCGTGTCCCCGAACGTCATCGACGCCTCGACCGCGATGGGCTACCGGCCCACCCGCCGCTTCCTCACCGTGGAGCTCCCGCTCGCGCTGCCGGCGATCGTGGCCGGCCTGCGGGTCGCCGCGGTGTCGACGATCAGCATCCTCACCGTCGGCGGCGTGATCGGACGTGGCGGGCTGGGCCAGATGTTCCGCGACGGGTACGTCCGGAACATCACGATCGAGGTGTGGGCGGCGCTCGTCGCGGTCGTCGTGCTGGCCCTCGTCGCCGACGCGCTGATCTTCCTCGCCGGCCGCGCCGCGACGCCGTGGACGCGGGTGCGGGGTGCTCGATGAACAACGTCGTCGACGCGCTGCAGTGGCTGACCACCGAGGACAACTGGTGGGGCGAGAGCGGCATCCTCAACCGGCTCTGGGAGCACGTGCAGTACTCGTTCTGGGCGACGCTGCTCGCCGCGGCGATTGCCCTCCCGATCGGCCTGCTCATCGGACACACCGGGCGCGGCGTGTTCGTCGGAGTGAACCTGTCCGGGCTGGCGCGGGCGATCCCGACCCTCGCCGTCGTGATCCTCGTCTACAAGCTCCGCCCGTTGACGGCGTGGCCGGTCGTCCTCGCCCTGACGCTGCTCGCCGCGCCGCCGATCCTGGCCAACACCGTCGCCGGCATCCGGGGTGTCGATCCCGACGTGCGCGACGCCGCGGAGGGCATGGGGATGACCGGTCGCACCGTGCTGTGGCGAGCCGAGCTGCCGATCGCCCTTCCGCTCGTGTTCGCCGGCGTGCGGTCGGCGGCGAACCAGGTCATCGCCACCGCGACCGTCGCCGCGTACGCCGGGCTCGGCGGCCTCGGGCGGTTCATCACGGACGGCTACGCCCTGCGCCGCTACGACGAGGTCTTCGGCGGCGCGATCCTCATCGTCGCCCTCGTGTTCGTGGTCGAGGGTGTCCTCGCCCTCGTCCAGCGGATGCTGGTCTCTCCCGGCCTGCGCCGGGAACGCCAGCCCTTCGCGCTCCTGCCGAGCCGCGCGTCGGCGCCGATCCCCGAGCTCGAGCCGCTCACCTGACATCGACTCACCTGAAACAGAGAGGAACCACCCCATGAGCCACCACCCGAGACGGACCACGACGCGGCTGGCCGCGTTGCTGGCCGCGCCGCTCCTGTTGCTCGCGGCCTGCGGCGACGATGACGACGACGCCGCCAGCGACACGACCGCCGCGGCCGCGACGGCCGCCCCGGACACCGATGCGCCGGCGACCGACGCGCCAGCCACGGACGCGCCGGCGACCGACGCTCCAGGCACGAGCACGGCCGGAGGTGGTGCGGACCTCGCCGACGTCAGCCTCACCGTCGGTTCGGCGAACTTCCCGGAGAACGAGCTGCTCGCCGAGATCTACGCCCAAGCGCTCGAAGCGAACGGGGCGACCGTCGATCGGCAGCTGAACATCGGCAACCGCGAGACGTACTTCGCGGCGATCGAGGGCGGCGAGATCCAGCTCCTGCCGGAGTACACGAACTCGCTACTGTCCTTCCTCCTCCGCCAGCGCGACGAGAGCCCGACCGCGACCAACATCGAGGAGCAAGTGGCCGCGCTGCGCGAGGAGCTGCCGGACAACTTGACCGTGCTCGACGCGTCGACCGCCGAGGACAAGGACGTCATCGTCTGCAACGCGGAGACCGCCGAGCAGTACGGGCTGGAGACGCTGTCCGACCTCGCCGAGGTGTCGGGCGAGATCACGCTCGGCGCGCCTCCCGAGTTCGCCGAGCGCACGCCGTTCGGCATCCCGGGGTTCCAGGAGCTGTACGGCGCCGAGTTCGCCGAGTTCGTCCCGCTCGAGATCGGCCCACCGATCGTCGACGCGCTGACGTCGAACGCAATCAACTGCGGCAACCTGTTCTCGACGATGTCCGTCATCACGACCGAGGGGTTCGTCGCCCTCGAGGACGACAAGACGATCGTGCCGAACGAGGCCGTCCTGCCGCTGATCGCCACCGAGTTGGCGGAGAACGAAGGCGTCGCCTCCGTCTTGAACGAGGTCAGCGCCACGCTCGACACGGACGGTCTGAAGGAGCTGATGGTCCGGGTCGAGGCCGATGCCGAGGCACCGGCTGACGTCGCCGGCGACTGGTTGGCGGAGAACGGCCTGGCCTGATGCGCTGGCTCACGTGCAGCGCTGCACCGGCTTGGCCTGAATTGGTCTGCCAAGTGCAGCGCTGCACCGGCTTGGCCTGAATTGGTCTGCCAAATGCAGCGCTGCGGGCCGGGCGTCGGCCCGGCCCGTGGCGCGCCGGCGGAGTCAGTCCTTCTTGCGGGACCGGCGCCAGACCCAGAGCCCCAGCCGCTCAGCGATCAGCGTGAGCACCACGACGGCCACGACGACGATCCACAAGGGCCATTGGCCGTCGAGGAACAGGAAGTCGACGTCCACGTCGTTCGTGTTCTGGGCGATGAAGATCACGATCGCCGCGGCGATCAGGATGAACGCGATCGTCCCGCCGCCGATCGCGAAGCCTTCCTTCTCCTTCAGCGGCTGCGCATCGCTGCCACCGTCCTTCTGGTACAAGGTGACCTCCTCGTCCAGCGCGACACGCGCACAGTAGCGACGCAGCCGGCACAGGCCGGCGATCCGAGGGCGGCCGTCGCCGGTCACACGTCGGGCAGTCGGGCGCCGGTGACACCGGGCGTCGGTGACACCGGGCGTCGGTCAACGTCGGGCGTCGGTC
>DASZOG010000195.1:0-3375 GCA_035550895.1 Acidimicrobiales bacterium | reverse complement strand
CTGCCTACGGCGGCGGAGCGGACGGCACGCCGGACGGGACCACCCCCGTGAACGCACGCTCCGTCGAGCAGGTCGCGTCCGTCGTGATCAGCTCGAGCGTCGAGGAACAGGCTGTTGCTGCCGATCGTGGCAACGGGTGGGCAGCGAGCAGCCGGATCCGGCACGTCCCGCCACCTGCTGTGGCAAGAGAGTTTTCGACCGAGCGTGCGCCGGACGTCCAGGTGGTGGCGTCGGGCAGCACCACGATTCGGTCACAGGTTTCGTCCCCGGCCACTCCGCAAGCGCGCTTCGACACGCGCCCGGAGGGCTCGGCGGGGACGAAAGGCGTCGATCGGGAGTCGCCACTCCCCTCGACGGACGGCCCACTCACGTGGGTCTTGGCGCTCGCCCAGGGCGCGGCTGGGCCCGGAGGCTCGGGGATCGTCGCGATCCTCTTCGCCTTCGTGCTCACGCCGTCGTTCCTGCGGCGCACGCGCGAGGAAGCGGACGTCAGGCGCCCGGCTTCCGTCTTCGCTCCCTTAGACGTCCCGGTCTGACGTCCCGTCATCTCCGTGCACCCGCCGAACCGGGTTTCGGCGGGCGAGATCGCAACGACGGACATGACGAAGGGAGTGAAAACCGTGACAAGGAAGTTCCTGATCCTCGTTGGCTTCGCGCTCGCGCTGGTCATGCCCTCCGCCGCACTGGCGGGTGGCGACTGGGGTGGGTTCGACTCCGACGCGTTGAAAGCGAACATCCAGTCGTCGATCCAGGCCGCGTCTGTGGAACAGAGCGGCGCGAGCTTCGGCGGCGACGCCTCCGCCAACGGAGGCAGCCACAACGACGCCAGCGCATGGGCGGGGAACGGCGGCAACGCCAACTCCGGCGTGCAGGGCGCGTCGCAGACGAACGGCAACGGTACGACCGTCTCGACGGGTGACTCGTCCACGGGCTCGATCGACGGTGGCAACACCGTGTCGCTCGGGAACGAGGGCGGCTCCGTCTCGAACGGCAACGAGACCAGTGTCGGCGTCGACGCCACGAACGTGGCGAAGAGCGGGGACGCAGAGGGCGCCAACGGCGGCCTCGCGGTCCCGGTCAACGTGAACCACGAGGGCGACAACACGTCGGTCGGTGGGGATGCCTCCAACTCGAATGGCAACCAGCATTCGAACGGTGGCGACAGCGGCAACGGCGGCGACGCTGCCTCGACCGGCGGAGCCGGTGGGTCGTCGGCCGGCGGTGCTGCGATCCCGATCGCCGCGACCGTCGGCAACGACGGCGGCGCGGGCGGCGCGGGCTCCGGTGGCTCCGGCTCCGGTGGCTCGGGCGGCAGCGGTGGCACCTCTGTGGCCGCTACCGTGCCTGTGGTCGCTTCGTGTGACGGCCTTCTCGCGAAGGTCGATTGCGACGCCAAGAGTGGCGACGCAAACGGCGGCGCAGGTGCCGCAGGGACCGGCGCTGCCGGGACCGGTGGCGCAGGCGGCGCAACCGACAACGACGCCTCCAACGGCCCGGCCGACGCTTCGTCGGGCAGCGCCGATGGTGGCAACTCCCATGCGACCGGTGGAGACACCGGCGATGGTGGCGACGGTGGCCTGAACGCGGTCCATCAGTCGGCCACGGGCGGAGACGGCGGTAAGGTCTCCGACACGACGTCGCAGACGGCGCGGGCGAGCGCCGACGGCGGCACGAACACGAGCGGGGGCGTCTCTGCGACGCAGAACGCGAACCCGACCACGACCACGACCTCGACGACGCAGCAGGGCGGCACCGGCGGAGCCGGTGGCGCGACCTACGGCGCGGTCAACACCACCGGCGACGCGATCTCCGGTGGCAACGACACGGCCGTGTACGGCGGCGACATCGTGGCCAGCAACACCGGTGCGGCGAACGCGAACGGCGGCGCAGCCACCGGTGGCGAGATCGACGCGAGTGGTGGCACCGCGAACGGCGGCGCAGCGTCGGTCAGCAACACGTCGAACCTGTCGCAGTCGTCGACGCAGGGCATCACGCTCTCGTCGAACTGGCAGAAGTGGTCCTGGGACTACTCGGACCACTCGATCAACGACAGCTTCAAGCTGTCGATTGACGACAGCTTCAACAAGAGCGGCGATAGCGGCAAGTACGGCAAGAGCCGTTATCCCCGGTAGGACGTTGAACGAGGAGATGGGTCGCTCGCGATGACCAGGAAGCTCACGAGGATCGGCACGAACGGGTCGCCTGACGGCCACGTGTCGTGCCGGTCCCGTGACGGACTGGGAACGCGGGCGACCCACATCCTGACGTGGCCATCCGCCGGGCCTGCGTGCCCGGCTCGGCCGGCGACCACCAGAGGCCCGGGCCCGGATGGGCGACGAGCGTGGTCGGCGGACGATCCGGAGCGAGAGCCCGGCGGAACCGCCGCGTCACTGCACGGCCAACGCCAGTTGTCACGCGGTCGTGGGGGGGCGGGCCGGGGTGCCCCTCAGCCCGACTCGCGCCCCGACGACCGGGGAGAGGCGACGGGGGAGCCGGCCGGCCGCGAGACGGTTCGCGCGGCCGGCCGGGTGACTCCAAGGCACGATCAACGGTGTGAGGATCCTTCTCTGGCACGGGTACCTGCTGGGCGGCACCGGCTCGAACGTCTACACCCGCCAGCTCGCGCGGGAGTGGAGCCGTGCCGGTCACGACGTGACCGTCCTGAGCCAAGAGCCCCACCCGGCTGCGCACGACCTCGGAGGTGCCGCCACGGTCCGTCCCGACGTCGACGGCTTCCTCCCCGTGTTCGTGCTCGACCGCTACGAGGGGTACGAGGTCCGTCGGGTGCAGGACTGCACGAGGACCGAGCTGGACGCGTGGGTCGACGCCAACGCGTCCGCGGTCAGGGGGCTCTTGCCGGCCGACTTCGTCTTCGCGAACCACGTCCTGCTCGGCGGCCCGGTCGGCGCCGCGAGCGGGGCCCGGTACGCGGTGAAGGCGCACGGCTCGGAGCTCGAGTACTCGATGCGCGGCAAGCCGGGGCTGGAGCGCTGGGGGCGCGAGTCGCTGGAGCGCGCGAGCGCGACGTTCGTCGGCTCCGAGCACATCCGTGCGGTGCTCGCAGAGGTCTGCGGGCCCGTTGAGCGCGTGCACGTGGTGCCGCCCGGCGTCGACGTCGAGCTGTGGGTGCCCGAGGAGCGGAACGCCGCCCTCGACGCGCTCCTCCGTGAGGCGCGCCTCGACGCGCCGAACCCGGGCAACCGGGAGGAGCGTCTCCCCGACGAGGGGAACGCGCCGCGGCTCGAGGCGTTCCTCGCGCGCGAGGCGCCGCCGACGATCGTCTTCTTCGGGAAGCTCATCGAGCAGAAGGGAGTCGACGTCGTCCTGGACGCGCTCCGCGGGCTCGACGCGCGCCTCGTCGTCGTGGGTTTCGGC
>DASZOG010000194.1:0-10377 GCA_035550895.1 Acidimicrobiales bacterium | reverse complement strand
CATCGAGTACTACCGCGACGAGCGCTGACCTCCCGCTGCGCCCAACGTGAAGAAGAAGTGGTCGAAATCCGACCACTTCTTCGACACGAGCGGGGATCAGCGAGTGGGATCAGCGACAGGTCAGCGAGCCGGATCAGAGGGTGTTCGTGATCGCTCCGGTCTCGGCGCCCTGCACGAGTCGGGCGTACTTGCCCAGCACGCCGCTCGGGTAGCGCGGCGGCGGAGGCGCCCAGCCCTCGCGCCGACGCTGCAGCTCGTCCTCGTCGACGAGCAGGTCGAGCGACTTCGAATGGACGTCGATCACGATCCGGTCGCCGTCGCGGAGGAACGCGATCGGACCGCCGTCCACCGCCTCCGGCGCGACGTGGCCGATGCAGAACCCCCAGGTGCCGCCGCTGAATCGCCCGTCGGTGACGAGCGCGCAGTCTGCGCCCCGACCGGCGCCCTTCAACGCCCCCGTGACCGCGAGCATCTCGCGCATCCCCGGGCCGCCCTTCGGTCCCTCGTACCGGATGACGAGCACGGTGCCCGGCTGGATGTCGCCGGCGAGGATGGCGCGTAGCGCCGGCTCCTCCGTCTCGAACACGCGGGCCGGCCCCTCGAAGTGCAGCTGATCCTGCGTCAGCCCGGCGACCTTCACGACCGATCCCTGCGGCGCCAGCGAGCCGCGCAGCACGACGAGGCTGCCTTCCGCGTGCACGGGCGCGTCGAGCGGGTGCACGACGACGCCGTCGGGCCCCGGCGGATCGAGCTCGGCGAGGTTCTCGGCCATCGTCTTGCCGGTGATCGTCAACGCGTCGCCGTGCAGCAGGCCGGCGTCGAGCAGATGCTTCATCACGATTGGCACGCCACCGACGCGGTCCAGATCGGCCATGTGGAACTTGCCGCCCGGGCGCATGTCGGCGATGTGCGGCACACGTTCTGCGACGCGGTTGAAGTCCTCCAGCTCGAGGCGGACACCGGCCTCGCTGGCGATGGCGAGCAGGTGCAGGACCGCGTTCGTCGACCCGCCGAGCGCGTTGGCCACCGTGATCGCGTTCTCGAACGCGGCCTTCGTCAGGATGTCGCGCGGTCGGATGCCTGCTTCGAGCATCGCCACGACGGCTGCACCGGCAGCGCGGGCATCGTCGTCACGGCGCGGGTCGACGGAGGGCGGCGAGGCGGAGCCGGGAAGCGAGAGGCCGAGCGCCTCGCCGATGGCCGCCATCGTGTTCGCCGTGAACATCCCCGCGCAGGCTCCTTCGCCCGGGCACGCCCTGCGCTCGATGTCGGTCAGTTCGTCCTGGGTGATCCGCCCGGTCGCGCAGGCGCCGACCGCCTCGAACACGCTGACCACGTCGAGCGGTGTCCCGTTGTGGTCTCCGGGGAGGATCGAACCGGCGTAGACGAACGTCATCGGCAGATCGAGCCGGGCAGCCGCCATCATCATGCCGGGCAGGCTCTTGTCGCACCCGGCGAGCCCGACGAAGCCGTCGAGCCGCTCCGCGAACACGACGGTCTCCACGGAGTCGGCGATGACCTCGCGCGACACGAGCGAGCCGTGCATCCCCTCGTGGCCCATGGAGATGCCGTCGGACACGGAGATCGTGCAGAACTGGAGCGGGACGCCACCCGCGGCGCGGACGCCCTCGCCGGCAGCGTCGGAGAGGCGGCGCAGCGACAGGTTGCACGGCGTGACCTCGTTCCACGAGGAGGCGATGCCGACCTGCGGCTTCCCCCAGTCGTCGTCGGTCAGGCCGACGGCGCGCAGCATGGCCCGGGCGGGCGCACGCTCGATGCCGTCGGTGACGTCGCGGCTGCGGGGCTTCACGTCTGCCATGGCCGGCACGCTACTGCGAGGGCTGCCAGGCAGACTGGCGACATGCGCGCGCTCCTGATCGGGATCCTGTGGGCCAGCGCGTGCTGGATCACGGAGGCGCGCGACGACCTCCTCTCGTCCCCGTTGTGGATCTGGGGCTGGATCCTCGTACCGGTCGCGGCGGCCGCGCTGGGGCGACTCGACGACACGCCGCTGGCGGTGATCGCCTCCGGTGTCACCGTCCCGATGGCGGTCGCGTTCGTGATCCACGGCGATCCACCACGGGATCCCGGCCCGGCGTCGTGGCCGATCGGCGTGCTGCTCACCGTCGCACTGGGCGGGATCTGCCTCGCCGCAGCGCGCGCCGGGAGGGCGACGCGCCCCGAGCCGACTCCCGCCGCGGCCGACGCAGACGCGCCCGACCGACCCTCCGACTCCGTGGGCTGACGGGGCCAGGCTTCTCTCTCGTCGGATCGACGTCGCCCGGCGACGTCGATCTGCGTCGGAACGTCAGCGGCGGCCGAAGCCGAAGAGGTGCTGGGCGACCTTGCGCATCTGCACCTCTTCCGAGCCTTCGGTGATCCGGTACCGGCGGTGGTGGCGGTAGATGTGCTCGAACGGCATGTGCCGGCTGTAGCCGACGCCACCGCAGGTCTGCATCGCCCGGTCGGCGGCATCGCAGGCGAGCCGGTTGGCGCGGTAGTTGCACATCGCCACCAGGTGGGTGACCTCCATGTGGTGCTGCTCGTCCATCGCCGCCGCGGTCGTGCGCACGAGTTGGCGGAGCATCGCCGCCTCGGTGTGCAACTCGACGAGCGGGAACTGGATGCCCTGGTTCACGCTCAGCTTCTTGCCCCAGGTGATCCGCTGGTTCGCGTACGCGACCGCCTCGTTGATGCAGAACTGCGCCGCGCCGAGCGACGACGCGGCCTGGCGGATGCGGTTCTCGTGCACGAAGTGCTGCGCCAGGTCGAGACCGTGGTCAACCCGTCCGAACACCGCCGACTGCGGCACGCGCACGTCCTGCAGCGTGACCTCGGCGTGGTCCGTCGGCATGTTGAACGTCCACCAGAAGTACTCGACGGTGAAGCCCGCCGCGTCGGTCGGCACCAGGAACGCCGTGATCCCGACCGGGTCACCCGGCTGCCCAGACGTGCGGGCGAAGATGATGTCGTGGGTCGCGTGGTGCAGGCCCGAGTTGAACCGCTTCGCTCCGTTCAGCACCCACTCGTCGCCGTCCTGGTACGCCGTCGTCTCCAGGTACGTGGCGTCGCTGCCATGGTTCGGCTCGGTCAGCCCGAACGCGAGCCGGCGGGAGCCGTCGAGGAACCCCGGCATCCACTCCGCCGTCTGCTGCTCCGTGCCGAAGTCGCGCATCATCAGCACGGTCGGGAAGTTGCCGACGATGCTCGACTCGTTCTGCAGGTCGTTGTGCAGACCGAGGCCCTTCGTCGCCAAGTGCTCGCGGATGATCGCCATCTCGAAGTTCGACGCGTCGCGCCCGCCGAACTCGGCCGGCAACGCGAGACGCAACCATCCGGCGCGATCCGCGCGGCGGCGCATCTCGGCGAGCAGCTCTTCCCACTCCTTGCGCGGCACGCCACCGTTGTCGAAGTCGGTCCGGGCCCACTCCCGCCGATGGTCGAAGAACCGGATGTTGTCGTTCTCTCGCTCGAGCGGGCGGATCTCCGCCTCGATGAACGCATCGAGCGCGTCGAGCGTCTGCTGGATCTCCTCCGGGATCTGCAAGTTCACACCGGCGACTGTAGGCAGGGGTGCCCGGCTACCGTCCCCGGCATGGAGTCGTTCGAGGCTCCGATCGAGGCAGCGGATCGAGGCGGCGCGTGCGTCCGCGTGCCGCCAGGGGTGGTCGCCGCGCTCGGTGGTGGAGGCCGGATCAAGGTCCGCGCCACGTTCGACGGGATCGCCTACCGCGGATCGGTCGTGTCGATGGGCGGCGAGAAGGTGATCGGCCTGCTGAAGACGATCCGCGAGGAGCTCGGCAAGGGTCCTGGTGACACCGTGGCGGTCACGCTCGACGTCGACGACGCCGAGCGGACGGTGGACGTCCCCGCGGACCTGAGCGCCGCGCTCGATGCCGCCGGGCTCCTCGACGCGTTCCGGGCGCTCAGCTACACGCACCAACGCGAGCACGTCGCGTGGATCGAGGAGGCGAAGCGGCCGGACACGCGGGCGCGC
This sequence comes from Acidimicrobiales bacterium, assembly GCA_035550895.1. Lineage (GTDB taxonomy): Bacteria > Actinomycetota > Acidimicrobiia > Acidimicrobiales > Ilumatobacteraceae > DASZOG01. The sequence continues at coordinate 6,380 of DASZOG010000194.1, read as the reverse complement.
CGCATCCACCAGACCGTCGAGCGGCTCCGTGAGGGCGACTGACCCGGCGCGGCGTATCGCCGGAAGCGGCTCAGAAGTGGGTCGAGCAGAACGGGAGCGGCGCCGCGTCGAAGAGGCGGTCGGCGCGGCGCAGCGACCCCGGCGTGTGCTCGTCGATCCGCCGGCCGCGACCGAGGACCGTCGCCCGCACCCCGCCCATCAGCAGGGCGCCGAGCGCGGCCGACGTGAGCGTGAGGTCGGCGCGCCGCCGGCTCGGGCGCGCTGTCGCGCCGTCGGGGCTCGCGTCGAGCTCGAGCCGCGGCCCGTCGAGGACCTGCACGACAAGGCGGTCGGCGACGTCGTAGCGCCGCAACGCGAGCACCGTGCGCGGATCGAGCGGATACACCCACGTCCCGTCGCTGAGCGAGGACGACCGGAGCGCCCGCGGGTTCTTCAACCACATCGGCAACGGGTCGTCCAACGCATGCAGCCCGCAGACGACAGTCGCGACAAGGTCCGTGCTGAGCACGGTCTGCCACAGCGTCGCGTGCGCTTCCATCGTGCACCACGCGCTGTCCTCGACCTGCAGCTCTGTCGTCGTGAACCCGCCGTCCCAGCCCTCCTTCAGGCGGTACGCGAGGAAGCCGTCGTCGTGGACGAGGATCGTCGCCGTGGTCCATCCTTCGTCCGGCTTGCGCCAGAGCGCGGCGTAGAAGTCCCACCAACCGTCCGAGAGGGAGACCTCACAGGCCCGCTGGCGGCGGAAGCGGTCCCACAGCTTCGGGAGAACGTCGCGCGCCTCGTCCACCGTGACGAAACGGACGCTGCCACCGACCGGTGCGTCGGCGCGGAACTCCGCCCGGTGCCGTTCGATCCGTGTGTTGCGCGTGACCGTCGCCGCTCCGTACCCGAAGCGCTCGTAGATCGAGCTCTCCGACGCACCGAGCGCAGCGAGCGGCTCGTCCCGGGCGCGCAAGTCGTCGTGCACCGCAGCCATCAGCCGTGTGAGAAGGCCCTGCCGACGATGCGTCGTCGCGACGTGCACCCAGGTCACTCCGCCGGTCGGGACCGCGGCGCCACCGGGCAGCGTCATCTCGAACGCGTACACACCGGCGACGCCCACGATCGCGCCGCCGTCGAGGGCGAGCTGGAAGCGCGCGAGATCGATGATGCTCCGCCGGTCGTCGATGTCCTGCGGCTCGTACGTGAACCCGAAGGCGCGACTGTCCGAGGCGAACATCGCCGGCAGGTCGTCCTCCGTCGCGGTGCGCAGCTCGATCGGCACAGTGGCCGAGTCTTGCCCCGTGCGACGTGGACGGACGGCGGATTATCGGGCCGCGGCTAGCGCGTCCCGCGGCCGCCACCGAGCGGCAGCGTCATCCCGGCGTGTTCCCGCTCGTGCTCGAGCAGCCACTGCTTGCGCTCGATCCCCCCGCCGTACCCGGTGAGCGTGCCGTTCGCGCCGATGACGCGATGGCAGGGGACGATGATCGGCAACGGGTTGCGCCCGTTCGCCAGGCCGACGGCCCGGCTGGCATTCGGCTTGCCGACGCGCCGGGCCAGCTCGCCGTAGCTGATCGTCTCGCCATAGGGGATCTCCGCCAGCGCGTCCCAGACCTCCTTCTGGAACGCGGTGCCGACGGCGGCCAGCGGCAGCGCGAACTCATCGAGTTCGCCGGCGAAGTACGCCCGCAGCTGGTCGGCCGCCGCGACGAGGACGGGGTGGTCCGAGTCGTCGTCGCCGAGATCCGCCGGCCGACTCGCGCCGCGCTCGCTGTCGAGGTAGATGCCGGTCAGCGACGTGCCGTCCGTCGTCAGGAGCAGCGGGCCGATCGGCGAGTCGATCGTGGTGTGGGTGGTCATCGAGGTTCCTCCAGGGTCGACCAGAGATGGACGAGCGCGTACGAGCGCCACGGACGCCAGCGCTCGGCAAGGGCGGCGGCTTCCGCCGGGCGAGCCGGCAACCCGGCCCTCTCGAGCGCTCTCCGGACGCCGAGGTCGGCCGCCAGGAAGACGTCGGGATCGGACAGCGCGCGCATGGCGATGTAGCCGGCGGTCCACGGACCGACGCCGGGCAGCGCGACGAGCTCCGCTTCGAGCTCGCTGCGCGGCACTCCCGGGTCGAGAACGACCCTGCCGGCGGCGACGCCCTTGGCCAGCTCGTGGATCGTGGCGATGCGCGCTCCGGTGAGGCCGAGCCCGTCGAGGTGCGCGTCGACGAGCGCTTCGGGAGAGGGGAACGTGTGCGACACCGTCTCCAGTGGACCGTCGAGCGCCATCGTCAGCGGCACGCCGTGCCGGGCGACGATTCGGCCGGCGAGCGTGCGGGCGGCGGCGACGGACACCTGCTGGCCGAGCACCGCCCGCACCGCGATCTCGAAGCCGTCGACGTGGCCCGGCAGGCGCCGCCCGGGTTCCCGACTCACAGCCGCGGCGAGCACCGGGTCGGCGCCGAGCTGGTCGGCGACGGCAACCGGGTCGGCATCGAGGTCGAGCATCCGCCGGCAGCGCTGCACCGCGGCGGCGAGGTCGCGGACGTCGTGGAGGTGCAGGCGGCAGTGGACGTAGCCATGCGCCGGGGCGAGCTGCACGACGCCGGGTCCGTGGGGCAGCACCATGGACCGGCAGTACGTCGTGCCGTCGAAGTTCTCCAGCCCGGGCACCGCGCGCGTCCCGAAGAACGCGAGCAGGCCGCGGCCGTCGAACGGCGCCCGGTGGGCGAGCCGGAGCTCGATCGCGCCGGGCCTGCCGGGTGTGTCCCGGTGGCGTGACCGAGTCCGCATCTCCGTCGGCGATGCGGCGAACACGGCGCGGATCGTGTCGTTGAACTGGCGGATGCTGGCGAACCCGGCGCCGAACGCGACCTCGGAGAACGGCATCGTCGTCGTCTCGATCAGCACGCGCGCGGTCTGCGCCCGCTGCGCGCGAGCGAGCGCGATCGGGCCGGCACCGACCTCCGCGACGAGCTGGCGGTGGAGCTGGCGCTCGCTGTAGCCGAGTCGGCCGGCGAGCCCGCGCACGCCGTCCCGGTCGACGACACCGTCGGCGATGAGTCGCATCGCCCGCCCGACGAGGTCACCGCGCGCGTTCCACGCCGGTGACCCTGGCGCGGCGTCGGGACGGCAGCGCTTGCAGGCGCGGTATCCAGCCTGCTGTGCGGTTGCGGCGGTGGCGTAGAAGCGGACGTTCTCGCGGCGCGGCGTGATCGCCGGGCAGCTCGGCCGGCAGTAGATGCGCGTCGTGCGCACGGCCGTGACGAACCACCCGTCGAAGCGCGTGTCGCGGGACTGGACGGCTCGATAGCACCGGTCGGCGTCGTGCACGATCGACTCCACGGGTCCAGTCTGCGGGCCCGGGCCGGCGTCCGCTAGCGGAAATCGGACGCGCACCCCGCGACGCTGCGTGCCACCGGTCACGAGCGCCCGCCGAGGTCAGGTGGCGGCGGCGCGGCGCTGCTGGAGCAGCGCGGTGACGGCCTTGCCGTCGGCCTGACCCTTCGTCGCCTTCATCACCGCGCCGACGAGCGCGCCGGCGGCCTTGTCCTGCCCGCCGACGTACGAGGCCCACGCGTCCGGCAGCGCGCCGATCGCGCCGTCGACCGCGTCCTCGAGCGCGGACGTGTCCATCGCCTCGAAGCCCTTCGCGGCGGCGATCGCCGCCGGGTCGCCGTCCCCGCCCGACTCGACGAGCTCGGCGAGAACCGCCTTCGCCTGCGTCGCGGTCAACCGGCCGTCGACCTCGAGCCGGGTCAGGGCGGCGAGCGCCGATGGCGTGACGGGCGACCGCCCGTCCGGTGGGAGGTTGTGCTCTGCATGGACGACCGTGCGGCCGGCGTCACCACCGGCGTCGATCGTCGCCAGGACGAGCTCGTCTCGCCCGCGCTCGACGAGCAGGGCGACGACGTCGTCCGCGGGCTGCAGCCCGACCGCGCCAGCCAGCCGCGCCCGGCGGGCGCTCGGTAGCGGCGGCAGCTCGCGCTGCACCCGCGCCAGCCACGCGGCGTCGGGATCGAGCGGCACGAGATCGGGCTCGGGGAAGTAGCGGTAGTCGTCCGCGTCCTCCTTCACCCGCAGCGTGTGCGTGCGGCCGTCGCCCTCGTCCCAGTGGCGCGTCTCCTGGCGCACCGCCTCGCCCGCGTCGAGGAGGTCGATCTGGCGGCGGGCCTCGAACTCGATCGCCCGGACGACGGAGCGCACGGAGTTGACGTTCTTGATCTCGCACCGCGTGCCGTACGCCGACTCGCCGGCACGGCGGACGGAGACGTTCGCGTCGACGCGCATCGAGCCTTCCTCCATCCGCGCGTCGGAGACGCCGGTGGCCAACAGGATCGCCCGCAGCTCCGTCACGTACTGACGGGCCTCGTCGGTGGAGCGGATGTCGGGCGCCCCGACGATCTCGAGCAGCGGTACGCCGGCCCGGTTGTAGTCGACGAGGCTGTCCGTGGCGCCGTGGATCCGTCCACCGGAGTCGCCGAGATGGGTGGACTTCCCCGTGTCCTCCTCGATGTGCGCCCGCTCGATGCCGATCCGCTTCCCGGACGGCAGCTCCAGCCAGCCGTCGACGTTGATCGGCCGGTCGTACTGGCTGATCTGGTAGTCCTTCGGCATGTCCGGGTAGAAGTAGTTCTTCCGGGCGAAGATGCTCGGCCGCACCGTGCAGTGCAGCGCCTCGCCGAGGCGGATCGCCAGCTCGACGACCTGCCGATTGAGGACCGGCAACGACCCAGGCAGGCCGAGGCACACCGGGCAGATGTTCGTGTTCGGCTCGTCGCCGAAGCGGTTCGGGCAGGAGCAGAAGATCTTCGTCTGCGTCGCCAGCTCGGCGTGGACCTCGAGGCCGACGACCATCTCCCAGCCGGCGGGGAGCTCAGCCATCGGCGGGCTCCAGCGCGCGCTCCAGCGCCGCCGCGACACGGAACATCACCGGCTCACCAAGTGCTGGTGCGAGCACCTGGACGCCGACCGGCAACCCGTCCGCGCCGGTCCCGAACGGCACGCTCATCCCCGGGTGGCCGGAGAGGTTGGACGGGATCGTGTACGTGTCGCAGAGGTACATCGCCAGCGGGTTGTCGGTCTTGTCCCCGAGCGGAAAGGCGACCGTGGGCGACGTCGGCGTGACGAGCACGTCGGCCTGCTCGTACGCCCGAGCGAAGTCGTCGGCGATCAGGCGGCGGACCCGGAGCGCCTTGCCGTAGTACGCGTCGTAGTAGCCGGCCGAGAGGGCGTACGTGCCGAGCATGATCCGGCGCTTGACCTCCTCGCCGAAGCCTGCCTCCCGCGTGAGCGCGTACATCGCGTTCGTGTCCGGCGCGTCGACCCGCAGGCCGTAGCGCACGCCGTCGTAGCGGGCGAGGTTGCTCGACGCCTCGGCCGGGGCGATCAGGTAGTACGCGGTCAGGCCGTACGTGAACGCCGGGACCTTCACGTCGACGACCGTTGCGCCGGCCTTCTCGAGGGCAGTGAACGCCTCGTCGACCCTGTTCGTCACGTCGACGTCCGCACCCTCGGGAAGGTCGACGATCCGTCCCACACGCAGGCCGTCGATCCCCTCGTCGAGGGCGGCAGTGACGGCCGGCGCCGGTCGCGGGATCGACGTGGAGTCGCGTTCGTCGTGGCCGGCGATCACCTCGAGCACCGCTGCCGCGTCGGCCACGGACGTCGCGAACGGCCCGATCTGGTCGAGGCTGGAGGCGAACGCGATCAGGCCGTAGCGGGACACCGCGCCATAGGTCGGCTTCACGCCGACCACGCCGCACAGCGCAGCCGGTTGGCGGATCGATCCGCCGGTGTCGGAGCCGAGGCCGACGTCGGCGAAGCCGGCGGCGACCGCTGCCGCGCTGCCGCCGCTCGAACCGCCGGGGACGCGCGTCGGGTCGTGCGGGTTGCAGGTCGGCCCGAACGCCGAGTTCTCCGTGGAGGAGCCCATGGCGAACTCGTCGAGGTTCGTCTTGCCGATCACGACTGCGCCCGCCGCTCTCAGCCGCTCGACGACGGTGGCGTCGTACGGCGGGCGCCAGGCGGCGAGGATCTTCGACGAGCACGTCGTCGGGATGCCGCGTGTGCACAGGTTGTCCTTCAGCGCGACGACGACTCCGCTGAGGGGGCCGGGGTCGTCGCCCGCGGCCACCCGGCGGTCGATCTCCGCTGCAGCGGCGCGGGCCTCGTCCGCGAGGACGAGGTTGAACGCGTGGAGCTCGGGCTCGCGAGCCTCGATCCCGGCGAGGTGCTCCTCGAGGACGTCGACCGCGCGGCGTTCGCCGCCGCGAACGGCCGCCGCGACGTCCCGCGCGCTCAAAGTTCGGCTCACGGCTCCGCTCCCAGGATCGGGGGCACGAGGAAGCGGCCGTCCTCGGCCGCCGGCGCTTCGGCGAGCACCTCGTCACGGTCGAGACAGGCGCCGGC
>DASZOG010000193.1:0-3135 GCA_035550895.1 Acidimicrobiales bacterium | reverse complement strand
AGAGAAGGTTTACTATCGGTGCCCGTCACGCGCCCGGGAAGGAGGCAGCCTTGGCCAGCGAGCCCGCAGATGTCCTGATCGTCGGCGCCGGCGCGACCGGCGGTGTCGTCGCCCGGCGGCTCACGGAGGCCGGCTTCTCCGTCATCTGCCTGGAGCAGGGCGACTGGCACGACAAGGCGGAGTATCGGGGTAACCAGCTCGACTGGGAGCTGACGATGCGCAAGCAGTGGGCGACGAGCCCCAACGTGCGCGAACTGCCCGAGGACTACCCGATCGACGAGACGGACTCTGACCTCTCGCCGCTGATGTACTCCGCCGTCGGCGGTTCGCTGATCATCTACGCCGGGGCGTGGCCGCGGATGCTGCCGTCGGACTTCCGCGTCCGCTCGCTCGACGGTATCGCGGACGACTGGCCGTTGACCTACGACGAGCTGCTGCCCTACTACGAGCACAGCGACCGCCACTTCGGCGTGTCCGGGATGGGTGGCGACCCTGCCTACCCGGCCGGTGGCGAGGACCCACCGCTGCCGCCGTTGCCGCTCGGGGCCGGCGGGCTCAAGGTCGCTCGCGCCCACGACCGCCTCGGCTGGCACTGGTGGCCGGAGCCGAATGCCATCCTGTCGGCGCCCTACGACGGGCGTCGCCCGTGCGTCCAGCGCGGCACGTGCCAGCAGGGCTGCAACGAAGGCGCCAAGGCCTCCACCGACCTCACCCACTGGCCGAAGGCGGTCGCCGCCGGTGCGCGCCTGGTGACCGGTGCGCGGGTCCGCCGCCTGGAGACGGATGCGGAGGGGCTCGTCACCGGCGCCACCTGGCTCGATCGGGATGGCGGCGAGCACTTCGAGGCCGCCCGTGTGGTCGTCCTCGCGGCCAACGCGATCGGGACCCCGCGCCTGCTGCTGCTGTCCGCCTCGCCGGCCCATCCGGACGGGCTCGCCAACTCGTCCGGTCTCGTCGGCAAGCGCCTGATGATGCATCCGTTCGCCAACGTCGGCGGCCTCTTCGACGAGGACCTCGAGAGCTGGCAAGGCCAGTTCGGCTGCTCGATCGAGTCGTTCGAGTTCTACGAGACCGACGAGCGGCGCGGCTTCGTCCGCGGTGCCAAGTGGGGCATGGCCCCGACGTTCGGTCCGATCAACGCCGCGCTGCCGACCCGCGCCGGCGCGAAGCACTGGGGCCCGGACCACCACCTCCACGTGAAGTCGCACCTGGGCCGTGGGGCGAACTGGGGTCTCTTCGGGGAGGACCTGCCCGACGAGGCGAACCAGGTCCGGCTCTCGGCGACCCTCGCCGACGGTTCCGGCATCCCCGCGCCCGAGATCCACTACAAGGTCTCGGAGAACTCGCGACGGCTGCTCGACTTCCACATCGAGAAGGCGTCCGAGTCGCTGCTGGAGGCCGGCGCTCACACGGTCGAGGTCGACCGGCTGATGCGCTACTCGGGCTGGCACCTGCTGGGCACCGCGCGGATGGGCGACGACCGAGAGACGTCGGTGCTCGACCGCTGGAACCGGGCCCACGACGTGCCGAACCTCTACGTCGTCGATGGCAGCTGCTTCGTCACGTCGGCCGGGGTCAATCCCACGTCCTCGATCTGCGCCCTCGCCCTGCGCGCCGCGGACCACATGGTCGAGACGCGGTTCGAGCAGCGGGTGCCGGCGTGACCGCCGCCGCGGGCGACCCGTTCGACGCGCTGGACGCCGCGCGACGCGCGACCTTCACGGCCGTCGCCGATCACCTCATCCCGGCCGCGCACGGCATGCCGTCGGCCGGCGACGTCGTGGACGACGTGCGGCTGCGGTTCGTCCTGACCGCGCGTCCGGACATCGTCGAGCCGCTGGCGGCCGCCCTGCGCCCGGAGCTCGGCAGCGACCCCGAGGCGCGTATGGACGCGCTCGAACGTGACGAGCCGGCGCACCATGCCGCCCTGCTGCTCGCGGTCGTCGGTGGGTACTACACGGATCGCGACGTCCGTGACCGCCTCGGCTATCCGGGCCAGGAAGCGAAGCAGCTCTACTCGTGGAAGGTCCCCGACTACGTCGATGAGGGCCTCATCGACAAGGTGCTCGCGCGCGGCCCCGTCTGGCGCGATCCCGCCACCGGTCGGCGCGCCGAGCCGCGCTGAGATGCCGCCCGCCACAGGAGGACATGACATGGCCGCGATCGCCTCGACGACATGGCTGGACCCGTTCCTCGAGGATTGGCGGCCGGGCACGGGTGCCCCGATCGAGGGCCATGAGCCGGCCACCGGCAGGCCCCTGCTGACGATCCCGGGATCCACCCCGGACGACGTCGCCCGTGCCGCTGCGACGGCGGCCGCGGCACAGCCCGCCTGGGCAGAGACCAGCTACACCGAGCGTGCCCGCGTCCTGCGGCGCGCCGCCGAGATCTACGAGGCGCACCGGCCCGAGTTCGGCTCCTGGACGCAGCGCGAGACCGGGGCCGTCTACGGGAAGATGCACCACGAGCAGAACTTCACGGTCCAGGAGATCCTGGCCGCGGCGTCGATGCCGTACCAGCCGTACGGCCAGCTCGTGCCCACGGTGCAGGCGGAGCGGCTGTCCATGGTCCGGCGCATCCCGGTCGGCGTCGTCGGCGCGATCACCCCGTGGAACTCACCGAGCGTGCTCGGGATGCGGGTCGTCGCCCCGGCCCTCGCGCTGGGCAACGCCGTCGTCCTCAAGCCCGATCCGCAGACCCCCGTGTGCGGCGGTGCGATGTTCGCCGCCGTGTTCGCCGAGGCGGGCCTCCCCGAGGGGCTGTTGCAGATCGTCGTCGGCGGGGCGGACGTCGGGGAGGCGATCGTCACCGACCCGAACGTGCACGTCGTCTCGTTCACCGGCTCGACCGCGGCCGGCCGTCGCGTCGGCACCCTCGCCGGCGGTCTCCTCAAGAAGGTGTCGCTGGAGCTGGGCGGCAACAACGCGTTCGTCGTGCTCGACGACGCGGACCTCGACGCCGCCGCGTCCGCGGGGGCGTACGCGTCGTTTCAGTTCCAGGGCCAGGTCTGCTTCGCCGCCGGGCGGCACATCGTCCACCGCAGCGTCGCCGGCGCCTACGTCGACGCCCTGGTCGAGAAGGCGGCGCGCCTCCGGCTCGGCGACCCGTATCGCGAAGAGGTCGATCTCGGCCCGA
>DASZOG010000192.1:0-3540 GCA_035550895.1 Acidimicrobiales bacterium | reverse complement strand
CCGACTACCGCACGCGAGCACAGGCGTACCGCGCGATCGCGCAGTTCAGGTTCCGCCAGAAGCTCGAGCTGCTGCGCCGCGGGCTCGAGGACGAGAGCCCGGCCGCGCGCGGCTCGGCACTCATCGCCATCGAGGGCCTCTCCCGGGACCGCCCGGGCGACGTGAACTCGTACCGGCCGCTGCTCCACGAGCTCGTCGCCCGCGACCCGAACGTGGCCGTCCGCAGGCTCGCCGTCATCTGCCTGAAGAACGGCACCGCGAACCGGGACACGATCCAGCTCCTCGAAGGCGTCGCGGAGTCCGACGAGCTGGACGCGGACCTCCGCCGAACCGCCCGGGTCGTCGGCGCCGCGCTCCGGAAGAAGAGCACCGCGAGATGACGCTCCGGGTCGCCGTCGTGATGGGCTCGCGCTCGGACTGGGAGACCATGGAGCACGCGGCCGAGACGCTCCGGAAGCTCGAGATCGAGCACGAGGTGCGCGTGCTGTCCGCACACCGGACGCCGGAGGCGCTCGACGAGTACGTGGCCGATGCGGAGACGCGGGGCGCCCGTGTCTTCGTCGCCGCAGCGGGCGGCGCCGCGCACCTGGCCGGAGTCGTGGCGTCGAAGACCCTGCGGCCCGTGCTCGGCGTGCCGATGGGAACCGCCCTCGGCGGCCTCGACTCGCTGCTCTCCACTGTCCAGATGCCGGCCGGGATCCCGGTGGCGACGCTGGCAGTCGGCCGGGCGGGGGCGGTAAACGCCGCGCTGCTCGCCGCGGAGATCCTCGCCACGACGGACGAGCAGCTCGAGCAGCGGCTGCGGGCGCTCCGCGAGGAGCAGGCCCGCGCGGTGCTCGAGATCGGCGATCCGGGCGGGGGCGCCTCGTAGAACCTCCCTGATCTCAGGGGTTGTGCCCCAGAGATCTGGCACTATCCTGGGTCTGGGTTCGGCGCCAGGCGGCTTCGCACCCTGCTTGCGGTCAGCTGGGTACGTCAACTGGGGTTCTGATTTCTGGGGAGGTAAGGGGGATGGGTCTAGGTGGTCGAAGGCGGCTCCATGCCGCTGCCGTGCTGGCGGTCACGCTTGCTGCCGTCGTCGCCGGCTCCGTGGTGTCACCCGCAACTGCTGCGGGCACCTGCTCGTACGACAGCGGCACGAGGACGCTCACCGCGTCCATCAACCCGGGTGAGACGGCGACGCTCGTCGTCTCGGGTGGGGAGCTCCACTTCGGCGACCCGGCGGTCGCCTGTGGCGGCGCCACCACGCTGAACACCGACCTCATCTCCGTCACGGGGAACGTGGGCACCGCGGAGACGCTCGTCCTCGACCACCGCGGAGGGGTCTTCGGCCCCGGCGCGGAGGTCGAGTTCAACATCCCGGAGATCGAGATCGCGACGGCGCTCGGCGACTTCGAGGACACCCTGGTCGTCTACGCGACGGAGGGCGCCGACACGATGGCGCCGGGCCAGAACGGCATGGCGCTCAACACCGACGGCGACGTCGACGTCACCTTCTCCCCGGGCATCTTCCACATCGAGGCGCACATGCTCGGCGGCGACGACTACTTCAACGGTCGCGGCCAGGGCGGGGCAGGCCTGCACTTCCTCGGCCCGATCAAGCTCTGGGGCGACGAGGGCAACGACGTCCTCCTGCGCGGCAGCTCCGATCCCGACGAGATCTACGGCGGTCCCGGGGACGACATCCTCCAGGGACAGGACGCGAACGACATCCTGGACGGAGGGGACGGCAACGACACGCTCGCCGGCGGCAGCGAGAACGACGAGCTCACCGGCGGTCCCGGCATCGACAGCTACAGCGCGTCCTCCGGCGACGACATCATGTTCGCAGAGGACGACGAGGCCGACTCGCTGCTGAGCGGCGGTCCCGGCTTCGACACCGCGTACGTCGACAGCGGGCTGGACCCGAACCCGACGGCGACCGAGAACGTCGTCGGCGACGGCGCCCCGCCGCCTCCGCCGCCGCCCCCGCCGCCTCCGCCTCCTCCTCCTCCGCCACCTCCACCTCCGCCGCCCCCGCCGCCCCCGCCGCCGCCTCCGCCTCCGCCGGGCGGGTGCAGCTACGACGCGGTGGCAGGGTCGGTCACTGCCTCGATCGCGAATGGTGGTTCGGCCACCCTCGCGGTGTCGGGCAGCGAGATCTGGTTCGGCGGTGCCGCGTGCGGCGCTGCGACGACGTCCAACACGGACACGATCTCGATCGGCGGCAACGCCGGCACGACGGAGACGCTCGACCTCGACATGTCCGGCGGAGCGTTCGCGCCCGGCGCGACGGCCGAGGGGACGGGGATCTCCGAGATCGAGATCGCGACCACGCTCGGCGACGCGGCCGACGTCGTCGTCGTCCACGGTACGACGGGCGACGACACCATCCGCATGGGCCAGAACGGGATGGGGCTCGACTCCGACTCCGACCTCGACGTCACGTTCTCACCGCTGCCGGCGCAGGTCGAGGTCTTCGGCCTCGGCGGAGCGAACGTCCTGAACGCCCGGGGCGGCTTCGGGACGGGCTCGATCTACCTCGGCAAGGTGATCTTCCACGCCGGCGACGACCCCGGGAACGTGCTCGACGGCGGCGCCGGGAACGACGAGCTCTACGGCGGGGCCGCGAACGACACCCTGAGCGGAATCGACGGCAACGACGTGCTCGACGGGGCCGGCGGCAACGACACGATCACCGGCGGCAACGGTAACGACGACATCGACGGTGGCCCGGGCCAGGACAGCATGGTCGGGTCGGGCAACGACGACACGATCGACGCCGAGGACGACGAGGCAGACACGTCGATCAGCGGCGGCTCCGGCATCGACACGGCATACGTCGACACCGGGATCGACCCGGCCGCGACTGGCGTGGAGACCCTGATCGGAGACGGCTCGCCGCCTCCGCCGCCGCCGCCTCCGCCGCCGCCTCCGCCGCCACCTCCGCCACCTCCGCCCCCGCCGCCACCTCCGCCTCCGCCACCTCCGCCGCCGCCTCCGCCTCCTCCGGGCGGGTGCAGCTACGACGCGGTGGCACGGTCGGTGACGGCCACGGTGGACAGCGGGACGCAGGCGACGCTCGTCGTCGTCGGAGGCGCGATCCACTTCGGCGCCACGCCCGCGGCGTGCGGGCTCGCCACGACGACGAACACCGACTCGATCTCGATCGCCGGCAATGCCGGTACCGTCGAGACGCTCGTCCTCGACATGTCCGGCGGAGCGTTCGCGCCGGGCGCGACGCCCGAGGGCACCGGGATCTCCGACATCGAGCTCGCGACCACGCTCGGCGACGCGGCCGACGTCGTCGTCGTCCACGGCACCTCGGGCGACGACACGATCCGCATGGGCCAGAACGGGATGGGGCTCAACTCCGACACCGACGTGGACGTCACGTTCTCGCCGCTGCCGGCGCAGGTCGAGGTCTTCGGCCTGGGCGGCGCCAACGTCCTCTGGGCGCGAGGCGGCTCGGGCACGGGCTCGATCTACCTCGGCAACGTGATCTTCCACGCCGGTGACGACCCCGGGAACGTGCTCGACGGCGGGGCCGGGAACGACCAG
>DASZOG010000191.1:0-13150 GCA_035550895.1 Acidimicrobiales bacterium | reverse complement strand
CCCCCCCCCCCCCCCCACCGCTGCCCCCACCTCCGTTCGAGGCTGATCACGTGCGATACGCCCTTCAACGATTCGTCCAGTTCCTGATCGTCTTCGTGATCGTCACGTTCCTCGTGATGGTCGCCATCCGCGCCGGGCGGGACAACGTCGCCGTCGAGATGACCGGCGGCTTCGCCGCTCCCGAGCGGGTGCAGGAGATCAGCGACCAGTACAAGCTCGAGGAGCCGTACCCCGTCCAGTACGTGTTCTGGCTGAAGAACCTGGTCACGTTGGACCTCGGTCGCTCCGAGCTGCTCAGCGCGGACGTGAAGACGCTCATCGAGCAGCGGGCGCCGATGACGATCCTGCTCGGCTTCTACGCGATCGTCGTCGCGCTCGTGATAGCCGTCCCGCTCGGGGTGCTGTCGGCGTACCGCCGGGACAGCTGGTTCGACAAGGCCGGGAGCACGCTGTCCTTCGGCTTCGTCTCCCTGCCGAACCTCGTGCTCGGGATCCTGCTGTTGTTCCTGTTCGCCGTGCACTGGGGGTGGTTCCCGGCGGACTCGGAGAAGATCTGGCCGTGGGACGACCCGTGGGAGCACTTCCGGAACATGGCGCTACCCACACTCACCTTGGCGCTCGGCTTGGCGGCGATCTTCACCCGGCTCCTGCGCGCTGACATGATCAACACGCTGCAGTCGGACTTCATCACGCTGGCCCGGGCGAAGGGCATGTCCCCGCAGCGCATCCTCTGGCGACACGCCCTGCGGTCCTCCCTGTTCTCGCTCGTCACGAGCGTCGCCCTGCAGCTCGGCGCGCTGCTCGGGGGCGCCGTCGTGATCGAGACGATCTTCAGCCTGCCCGGCATGGGTGACCTGCTCGTGCTCGGCGTGCAGCGCAACGACCTGCTCGTCGTGCAGGCGTGCGCCGCGTTGTTCGCGTTGGCCGTCGTCCTCGTCAACTTCCTCGTCGACCTCCTCTACGCCGTCATCGACCCGCGCATCCGCCACGCGCGGGCGCTCGGATGAACCGATGTCCACGGTCACCGCGCCCACTCCGGTTCCCACGCTCACCGACGAGCTCGCCGCGACGCAGCGACAACGGCGCAAGCTGCCGCCGCTGTCGCTGGTGTTCGCCGTGCTGTGGCTCGGCGTGCTCACGTTCATGGGGGTGTTCGCCGACTACCTGCCGTTCGTCCGCAACTACGACCAGCAGGTCGGCTACGCCCGCAGCTACGGCGTCGGTCCCGGCGCCGACTTCTGGTTCGGCAGCGACAAGCTCGGCCGTGACGTGTTCGCCCGCTGCATCTACGGCGCCCGCGTCTCGATGCTCATCGCTGTGACCTCGATCATCGTCGGGATGGTCCTCGGCGGGCTGCTCGGCCTGATCGCCGGCTACTTCCGCGGCCGCACCGACCGCGGGATATCGATCCTCAACGACGTGCTCCTTGCGTTTCCCCCGCTGGTGCTGGCGCTCGTGCTCAGCCAGCGTCTCGGCCGCGGTGTGTGGCAGGTGATCCTTGTCCTGTCGATCCTCTCGATCGCGCCGCTGGCGCGCATCGTCCGGGCGCAGACGCTGAGCATCTCTCAACGCGAGTACGTGCTCGCGGCACGCAGCATCGGCGCGCGCAGCCGGCGCGTGCTCGTGCGCGAGATCCTCCCCAACCTCGTCCCGACGATGATCTCCGTCGCGTTCACGGGCATCGCCGTGCTGCTCATCGCTGAGGGCGGGCTGGCCTTTCTCGGCTACAGCGTCAAGCCTCCGCAGCCGACCTGGGGATACATGATCCAGGAGTCGCGGGCCGACCTCGACGACGCGTGGTGGGCGACGTTGTTCCCCTGCTTCATGCTGTTCGTGACCGTGCTCGCGTTCAACATCGTCGGTGACCGCGTCGCCCGCCGGTTCGACATCCGCGAGGCCGCGCTGTGACCACGATCAGCGAACGCCGCGGCCAGCGCCAGGCGGCGCGACCGCAGACCGGCGTGCTGCTCGACGTCGAGAACATGCGCACGCACTTCGAGACGCCACGCGGCGTCGTGCGCGCAGTCGACGGGGTGACGTTCACGCTCGAACGCGGCAAGGCGCTGGGGATCGTCGGCGAATCCGGGTCCGGCAAGACGATCCTCTCGCGCTCGATCATGGGCCTCCTGCCGAAGCGCGGCGTGCGCCGCGGCGGCACCGTCCGCTTCGAGGGCGTCGAGATCAGTGGTCTCGGCCAGCGGGCGCTGCGTCGCTTCTGGGGCCAGGAGATGGCGATGATCTTCCAGGACCCGATGTCGTCGCTGAACCCGCTGATGAAGATCGGCAAGCAGATCACCGAGCCGCTGCGCGTCCACCTCGGGATGGGGCACGACGATGCGACGGCGACGGCGGAGCGGCTGCTGAACGACGTCGGCATCCCCGAGGCCGCCCGCCGCCTCGAGCAGTACCCGCACGAGCTGTCCGGTGGCATGCGCCAGCGGGTGATGATCGCCGTCGCCCTCGCCTGCGGCCCGACGCTGCTGTTCGCCGACGAGCCGACCACGGCGCTCGACGTGACGGTCCAGGCACAGATCCTCGACCTGTTGCAGGACCAGCGCCGCGACCGGAACATGTCCCTGATCCTCGTCACCCACGACCTCGGCGTCGTGGCCGGCCACACCGACGAGATCGCCGTGATGTACGCCGGCAAGGTCGTCGAGAAGGCGCCGACGCGAGTGCTCTTCGAACGGATGAAGATGCCCTACACCGAGGCGCTGCTGGAGAGCATCCCGAAGATCGACGAGCCGAGCCACACACGGCTGCGCGTGATCCCGGGACGCCCGCCGGATCTCGTCCGCCCTCCACAGGGCTGCCGGTTCGCGCCGCGCTGCCCGTACGCGCAAGAGCGTTGCGTCGTGGAGGAGCCGCCGCTGGCCGAGGCGGAGACGCCCGGGCACACGTACGCCTGCTGGTATCCCGTCGGCTCGCCCGAGCAACAGGAGATCAAGGCGCGCCTCGTCGAGCAGCGCCTGGCGACCACCGCCGGAGGGGCGGGCTGATGGCCGGCACGGGGACCGCTCACCTGCGTGCCGAGGACGAGACGCTGCTGCGCGTCGAAGACCTCGTCGTCGAGTTCCCCGTCGGGCGCACCGGGTTGAGGGTGCACGCCGTGTCCGGCATCTCGATCGACGTGCTCCCCGGGGAGACGCTCGGCCTCGTCGGCGAGTCCGGGTGTGGAAAGTCCACGACCGGGCGGGCGATCATGCAGCTGCCCCGGCCGACGGCGGGCTCGATCCGGTTCGCGGGGCAGGAGCTGACCGCGCTCACCGGTGACGACATGCGCCGGGTGCGGACGAACATCCAGATGATCTTCCAGGACCCGATCTCGTCGCTGAACCCGCGGCGCAAGGTGCGCGAGATCGTGATGGAGCCGCTGAACATCTGGAAGGTGGGGACGAAAGCCGAGCGGACGGCGAAGGTCGACCGCGTCCTCGAGGAGGTCGGCCTCGACCCGGCGATCGCCGCGGACCGCCAGCCGCACCAGTTCAGCGGCGGGCAGTGCCAGCGCATCTCCATCGCCCGCGCGCTCGTCCTCGATCCGCAGCTGATCATCTGCGACGAGCCGGTCTCGGCGCTCGACGTGAGCGTGCAGGCCCAGGTGCTCAACCTGCTCGAGGACCTCAAGGCGGCGCACGGCCTGACGCTGATGTTCATCGCCCACGACCTCGCGGTGGTGAAGAACGTCAGCGACCGGGTGGCCGTGATGTATCTCGGGAAGGTGTGCGAGGTGGCCCCGGCCGACCTGATGTACTCCGAGCCCGCGCATCCGTACACCGAGGTCCTGCTGCGCTCGATCCCGGTCCCCGATCCGAAGGTCACACCGGACACGAAGGGCCATGCGGTCGGCGAGCCGCCGTCGCCGGTCCTGCCGCCGTCGGGGTGCCGGTTCCGCACGCGCTGCCAGCGGGCCGAGGACGTATGTGCCAGCGACGAGCCGCAGCTGCGCCAGCTGCGCCCCGGTCACTTCGTCGCCTGCCACTTCCCGCTCGTGCCAGAAGCGGCCGTCCCGCTGTCCGCGAACGGCACCGGGTGATGACATGAACGAGCGTGCTGTGAGCGACCAGGTGGGCGAGCGCCGGCGGACCCGGCTGGCGCGTGAGGAGCGCCGGGCGCTGCTCGTCGACGCGGCCACGAGGGTGTTCGACGGGCGCGACCCGAGCGACGTCACGTTCGAGGAGATCGCCGACGCGGCCGGCGTGTCCCGGGCGCTCGTGTACAACTACTTCGGCGACCGCCAGGGTCTGCTCGAAGCGGTGGCCAGGCGCAGCGCTGACCAGCTCGACCGGCAGGTGCGCGACGCGCTGTCCACGACGCGCGGCCGGCGCAGCGCGCTCCACGAGATGGTCCGCGTCCACGTCGAGTTCGCCCGCGCCGATCCGGCCGGGTACCGGTACGCATGGGGCACGCTCGGAGCTCCGGTCGTGCTCGAGATCCGGGACAAGATCCTCGACGAGGTGGGCCGGGCGCTCGGTGGCGGCGAGGACGGCCGTGTCGTGGCAACCGGTGTGCTCGGTTCGCTGCAGGAGATGGTCCGTCACGCCCGTGACGACGCGGTCGAGCCCGAGCGGGCGATCGACCTGATCACCGCGTTCCTCGCCGGTGGCCTCGCCGCTCTCGAGGAGGTCGGCGTGAAGGTCACTCCCACCTGGTCGGTGCCACGCTGAACGCGTAGACCCGGTGGTACCGTGGCCCGCCGTGCCGCTCGCGCCCCGGAGGGCTTCGCTCGAGGCCGCACGGCGGTGACCGTCGTCCACGAGCCCCGTACCACGCCGCCGGAGCAGCGCGATCTGACACCGAGCGCGCTTGCCCCGCGCACATGGTCGGCATGGCAGCGCGCGCTCGCCACTGGTGTCGTCGCGTACGGGTTGTCGCGGCTGTTCGTCCTCGCCGGCGCCGGGGTGGCGTCCGCCGCCCGTGAGCCGCGCCCGGCCTCTGCAGGTGGGCCGATGCTCGACGTCCTCACGTCGTGGGACGGCCGCTGGTACTTCGAGATCGTGCGCCTCGGCTACCCGCACCACATCCCCCCGGACATCACGTTCGAACAGCTCGAGGCGCGCGCCGCGTTCTTCCCCCTCTATCCGATGCTCGTGCGCGCCGCGGACGCCGTGCTGCCGCGCAGCGAGGTCCTCGCCGGGCTGGCGGTGAACGCGGTCCTCGGCCTGCTCCTCGTGCTCCTCGTCGGCTACCTGGCGCGGGAGGTCTACGGCATCGGTGCGGCCCGCCGGGCGATGGTCCTCACCGCGCTCTTCCCCGGCAGCTTCGTGCTGTCGTTCGCCTACAGCGAAGCGTTGATGATGGTCCTCTCCGCAGCCTGCCTGCTGTGGCTCCTCCGCCGGCAGTGGTGGCTCGCCGGGGTCGCCGCCGCGTTTGCCACGGCGAGCCGGCCGAACGCGGTCGCCGTGATCGCGGCCTGTGCCGTCGCGGCGTTCATCGCCATCCGCCGGGAGCGCAACTGGCAGGCGCTCGCCGCGCCACTGCTGGCACCGGTCGGCCTGATCGTCTTCCACCTCTTCCTCGACGCGCACGCCGGCGAGCGGGGCGCGTGGTTCCGGGTGCAACGGGAGGCGTGGGACGAGGGGCTGAGCTTCGGCACGCGCGCGCTACGCGACATCGGCAACGCCATCGTCCATCCGCTCAGCTCCCCGTCGGCGGTGCTCACCCTGCTGTCGGTGCTGGCGATGCTCGTCGGCATCTGGGCGGCGTGGCGCATGCGTCTGCCGTGGCCGCTCGTCGCGTACACGGCAACCGTGCTGGTGCTGATGCTGCTGCCGGAGACGGTCACGGCCCGCCCGCGGTTCCTCTACACCGCCTTCCCGCTGCTGATCGCGGTCGGTGCGGCGTGGCCCGAGGACCGGGGGGTCTGGCGCGAGGCATGGGCGTTCCTGCTCGCCACGTGCGGCGCCGGTCTCGTCGCCGTCGTCGGGCTGTACGGCCTCATCGCTGCCATCCCGTGAGGGGCGGCCCGGCGCAGCAGGTCCGGCGCCACTCCACCGTCGCCGGCGCGGCGCTGCTCGCCGCGCTCGCCTATGTCCCGACCGTGCTGACGGCGCGCGGGGTCGTCCCGGGCGACACGAAGCTCTACCTCTACCTCGATCCCGCGCGGTTGATCGGCGACGCCGCGTCGCTGTGGGACGCCCGCCAGTTCGGCGGCTGGGTCACGCACCAGACCGTCGGGTACCTGTGGCCGACGGGGCCGTGGTACTGGCTGTTCGAGCAACTCGGGGCGCCGGACTGGCTCGCCCAGCGGCTGTGGCTGGGCACCTTGTTCTTCGCTGCCGGCACCGGCATGTGGTGGTGCGCGCGGCGTCTCGGTCTCGGGACCCCGGCGGCGCTCGTCGCGGCGCTCGCGTTCCAGCTGTCGCCGTACGTGCTGCCGTACGTCTCGCGCACCTCGGCGCTGCTCCTGCCGTGGGCCGGTCTCGGGTGGCTGGTCGGCCTGACGATGCGCGCGACACGACGCGCCGGCTGGCGCGACGTCGCGCTCGCGGGACTCGTCGTGGCGACGGTCGGTGGGCTCAACGCGACCGCGCTGGCGATGGTTGCGCCGGCGCCCGCGCTGTGGCTGCTGCACGCCGGGACGTCCGGCGAGGTGCCGTGGCGGCGGGTCGGGGTGACGGCGGCGAAGCTGCTCGGTGTCTGCGCGGCGGTGTCCGCGTGGTGGCTGGTGCCGCTCGCCGTGCAGTCCCGGTTCGGCGCCGACGTCCTCGCCTACTCGGAGACGATCGAGGCGGTCGCCACCACGTCGCTCGCGTCGGAGGTGCTCCGCGGCCTCGGGTACTGGCTGTTCTACGGCGGCAACGTCGTGATCGGCAACTGGACCGGCTCGTCGACCGCGTACGTGCAATCCCCGTTGCTGATGGGACTCGGCTTCGCCATCGTGGCCGGCGGGTTCGCCGGGCTCGTGCTCGCGCGCTGGCGCCACCGCGCGTTCGCCGTGGCGTGCATCGTCGTCGGTGTCGTGCTCGCCGTCGGGGCTCACCCGACCGACGATCCATCCCCCCTCGGATCCCTGCTCGCCGATTCGTCCCGCTCGACCGTCGTGCTCGCGCTGCGCTCGTCGACGCGCGCTGTGCCGCTGGTCGTGTTCGGCCTCGCGCTCGGGCTCGGCGCGGCCGTCGCGGCGCTCGGGCGCATCGACCGCCGGGCGGGCCTGGCCGCGGCCGGCGCGACCGGGCTGGTGGCGGTCGCCGCGCTGCCGCCGCTGTGGACCGGGGGACTGATCGATCCGGTGCTCCGCCGTCCGGAGGACCTGCCGGCGTGGTGGACGGACGCCGCGGCCGCGCTCGACGCCGATCCGGAGGGCGGCCGCGTGCTGGAGCTGCCGGGAACGGAGTTCGCCGTGCATCGCTGGGGCGACACGGTCGATCCGATCCTGCCCGGCCTGATCGACCGGCCGACGATCGCCCGCGACCTGCTGCCGCTCGGCAGCCCGGCGGTGATGGACCTGCTCTACGCGCTCGACGACCGCTTCCAGGACGGTGCCGTCGAGCCCGGGATGATCGCTCCCGTCGCCCGGCTGCTCGGCGCCACCGACGTCCTGCACCGAGGCGACGTCGCCTACGAACGGTTCCAGGGCCCACGACCAGAGGAGACCTGGGCGCTCTACGCCGGGGGTGTGCCCGGCTTGGGCGAACCACGGACATTCGGCGCACCCATGCCGAACGTCGGTCCGGGCATGCTCGACGAGACGACCCTGTCGAACGACGCATCGGGCACACCGATCCCGCCGCTGGCGCTCGTGCCGGTCGAGAACCCGGTGCCGGTGGTGCGCGCCACAAGTGACGACCGCCGCGTCGTGCTCGTCGGGTCCGGCGCAGGCGTCGTCGACGCCGCTGCGGCAGGCGTGATCGACGGCAGCGAGCTCCTCCGCTACGCGGCATCCGCTCCGGACGCAGCGGCGCTCGCCGAATGGACCGCCGGCGCGGCGCTGGTCCTGACCGACTCCAACCGCCGGGAGGCCCGCCAGTGGCGGGGCTCGCAGGAGACCCGCGGGTACACCGAGAGCGACACGACCGCGCCGCTGGTCGACGACCCGGCCGACCACCGCCTGCCGGTGTTCGACGACTCGGCCGTGGGGCGGACCGTCGCCCGGCAGGAGGGCGGGCTCGTGGCCCGGGCCTCCGCTTACGGCTCACCGGTGTCGTACCGGCCCGAGGCGCGGGCCTGGCACGCGGTCGACGGTGACCCGCAGACCGCATGGCTCGTCGGCGACCGGGGGCCGATCGTCGGCGAGCGGCTCCGCGTCGACCTGCCACAGGCCGGTGCGCCGGCCTCCGTGACGCTCGTCCAGCCCGCTGCTGCACCCGATCCGGTGACCGACCGGGCGATCACGGCGGTGCGCGTTCGGACGGAGGCCGGCGAGCTCGACGCCGCCCTCGACGTGTCGTCGCGCACCCCGACCGGGCAGACGATCCCCCTGCCGCCGGGAGAGACGTCGTGGGTCGAACTGGAGATCCGCGCCGACTCCGCCGGTGACCGCGACACGTTCTTCCGGGTCGGCCCGGCCGGGTTCGCCGAGGTCCGCGTCGACGGCGTCAACGGTCCGACGGACGAAGTGGTCGAGCTGCCCGCGGTCCCGGACGCCACGGGTGGAGATGGCCCGCTCGCCGTGGTCCTGACGCGCTGGCGGGTCGACGCTCGCAAGCGGTGGCGAGACGATCCGGAGGCGTCGCTCGTCCGCCGCATCACCCTCCCGCGCGGCGCGGACTTCGCGCTGCGCGGGACCGCGCGGCTGTCTCCGCGAGCGACCGACGACGTGCTGGCCGCGGCGATCGGGCTCGACGGCGATGGTCCCGTGACGGCGACCGGCTCCGGCCGGATGGCCGGCGTGCGCACGGCCTGGGGCCGCGCCGCCCTCGACGGCGATCCGTCCACGGCGTGGACCTCGCCGTTCGGCCTGCCGGTCGGGGGGTCGCTCACCGTCACCCTCCGGAGCGGCGACGAATCGATGGATCGGCTCGTGCCGCGCGTCGTGGAGGACGACCGCCACAGCGTCCCGACCGAGCTGACGATCTCCACGGCGACCGAGGAGCGCGTCGTGCCGCTGCCGCCTGGCGGTGGTCCGGTCACGTTCCCCGCCCTGACCGGCGGCACGTTCACGTTCACGGTCACCGCGGCGGACGTGCGCACGACCGTGGAGCGGCGCACCGAGGAACCGGTCGACCTGCCGGTGGCGATCAGCGAGCTCGGACTGGGTGACCTGACCGTCACGCCGCTGCCGACAGAGCTCGACACGGGGTGCCGCGACGACCTGCTGACGATCGACGGTGTGCCGGCGCTGGTCCGCGTCACCGGCACGGTCCAGGACGCGCTCGCGGGAGCACCGCTCGCGCTGGCGTGGTGCGGCCCGGCCCCGGGCCCGTCGCTCACCGCCGGCACCCACGAGCTCCGGTCGGCGGCGGGCACGGCCACCGGGATCGACGTCGACCAGGTCGTCCTCACCGACGGCACGCTCCCGCTGTCGCCGGGCGACGCGCCGGAGCTGCGGGCCAGCGTCCTCGGCGACGGACCGACCTCGACGGACGTCACCGTGGACGGTGACGGTGGGTTCTGGCTGATCTCGGGGCAGGGGCACAACGATGGGTGGCGCGCATCGTGGGCGGGCCGCGATCTCGGTGATCCACAACTCGTCGACGGCGGGATGAACGGCTGGTGGGTGCCGCGGTCGGGCAGCGAGACCGTGCAGGTCGAGCTGCGCTGGGAACCACAGCGCGTCGTGCGCTGGGGCCTCCTCGCCGGGCTCGTCGCCGTCGGCGCCTGCGCGGCCCTCGCCATCCGGCCCCGCCGCGGGGATGCCGCGCCGCGCGACGAGCCAACAGACGAGCCGGAGGCGATTCGCCGCCCGCTCGCCGCGGCACCACCGCTCTCGCTCGGCCCTGGCGTGACGGTCGTGGCGGTGACGGCACTGTTCGCCTGGTTCGTCATCGGCGGGTGGTGGGCGCTGACCGCCGCCGTCGTCACTGGCATCGCCGCGTTCGCCCGGCACGGCCGGCGACTCGCCGGTCTCGCCGCCGCCGCGATCGTCGTCGGTGTGGGCGTGTACTACGTCCTCCACCAGGTGCGCGTCCGACCGCTCGAGGGATTCGGCTGGGTCACGAACGTCGAGGTCATGCACCGTCCCGCGTTGCTGGCAGTCGTGCTCCTCGGCGCCGACAGCGCGATCGGCATCCTGGCCGCGCGCCGCGACCGGCGTTACCGGCCCCTACCCTCGCGGGAGTGACGGCGGAAGGTCGCCTCCCCCAGATCGGCGCGCTCGACGGGCTGCGCGGCGTGGCGATCACGCTCGTGCTCGTCTACCACCTGACCGACTGGCTGCCTGGCGGGTTCCTCGGCGTCGACCTGTTCTTCACCCTCTCCGGCTTCCTGATCACGACGATCCTCCTCACGGGGGTGCGGGAGCGGAGGCTGGACCTGCGGGCGTTCTGGGCGCAGCGGGCCCGCCGGCTGCTGCCGGCCCTGTACCTCGCCGTCGCCGCGGTGATCGTCTTGCAGGCGGTGCGCGCACCCGACGGGCTGATCCCCGGGCTCCGGGCGCAGGTGGCCGGCACGTTGCTGTACGTCTCGAACTGGGTGCTCATCGCGCAAGGCACGTCGTACTTCGACCAGTTCGCCGACCCGAGCCCGCTGCGGCACACGTGGTCGCTGGCGATCGAGGAGCAGTTCTACGTCGCCTGGCCGCTCGTCGTCGCGCTGCTCGCCCGCTGGTCCGCCGGGCCGCTGCTCCTCGTGCGCCGCGCGCTCGCCGTCGCCGTGGTCGGTGCGCTCGCCAGCACGGTCGCGATGGCCGCGCTGTACGACCCGGTCGACGCCAGCCGCGCGTACTTCGGGACGGACACCCACCTGGCGCCGATCCTCGTCGGCTGCGCGGCAGCGTGCGTCCGCCTGCTCGCCCTGCGCCACGGGTGGAGCAGCGCGCCGCGGTCGGCCACGCGTGCGGTGCAGCTCTTCTCCCTCGGGCTGCTCGGCGCGTTCGTGCTCGGCGCCGGCCTGGCCGACGAGCAGGGCAGCGCCCTCTACCACGGCGGCTTCCTCGTGGCTGCCATGCTCGCCGCGTGGCTGGTGCTCCTCGTCGTGCTGCGCAACGCCGACGCCAGCGGCGTGCTGCAGTGGCGGCCGCTGCGGTGGGCGGGCCGCCTGTCGTACGGCATCTACCTCGCGCACTGGATCGTCGTCGTCTACCTCACCGAGGCGGTGACCGGGCTCGCCGGGCTGCCGCTGGCGGCGGTGCAGCTCGCCGTCACGCTCGCCGTGGCGACGCTGTCCTACCGGCTCCTGGAAGATCCGATCCGCCGCCGGCGGACGGGCCTACCGGCCTGGATGCAGACCGGGCTGGCGGCCACCGCCGGAGCGGGGCTCCTCGTTGCCACGGTCACCGTCGGCGGCCTCGGCGCGCCTCCCGCGCTCGCCGGTGGTGTCACGCAGCTCGCCGACGCCCTGCCACCCCCTCCCCCGCCGCCCTCCACGCTGCCGGCACCGGGTCCGGCGCCACCGGCCTCGTCGCTCCCTGCAAGTAGCGACGCACCCGCCGCAGCAGCCGGCGGCGCAGAGCTGGCCCCCGTCGCGGCCCCGCCGACGACTCCGGCGCCGACCGCTCCGCCCACGACGGCGCCGCGCAACCTGCGGCTGTTCGTCGTCGGTGACTCGGTCGGGTTCACGTTCGCCTACAACTGGCCCCAGCACCTCACGCCGGACGTGACCGTCCACGGCTCCGCCGCGCTCGGCTGCCGGCTCCAACCCGGCGAGCAGCTACGCGCCGGCGAGCCGACAGGGAACACGACTGGCTGCCCGAGCTGGCGGACGGACTGGCCCGGGCAGATGCAGTTCTTCGCTCCGGACGTCGTGCTCGCCTTCCTCACGGCATGGGAGGCCTCCGACGCCCGTGTGGACGGGCGCGATGTGCGCCTCGGCACGCCGGAGGGCGAGCAGCAGCTGCTCGAGGTGCTCGACACGTTGCGCCAGATGACGACCCAGGCAGGTGGCCGGCTGGCGATCGTCCTCTCGCCGCCGATGGCCGTGGACGGCGAGCCGCGGGGCTCGATCCGCCACCCCGACGAGCAGTGGCGGATCACCTACCTCAACGACCTGTACCAGCGGTACTCCGCGCAGCACCGCGCAGAGGTCGGTGTCCTCGACCTGCGCGCCACGCTCTGCCCGACCGAGCCGTGCAGCTACACGCTCGACGGTGTGGAGGTCCTCCCCGACCGCGTCCACTTCGACGTCCCGGGCGCCGAGGTCACCGCCCTCACGGTGCTCCCGACGCTGCGCACTCTGGCCAACGGCACTGGGTGAGACCGGCGAGCGGCAACGTGCCGAAGAAGTGGCTGGAAATCAACCACTTCTTCGGCACGGCGGCGTTGGTCGCCTATGTCGCGGTCAGAGGACGCCGTCGCGGGTGAGTTGGCCGCGGACCCAGGTGGCGAACTGCACGGCGCCCTCCTCGGAGAAGTGCAGACCGTCGGAGCGGACCGGTGCGCACGTCTCCGGACCTTGCGGGCAGAGCCATGCGGCGACGTCGAGGCGGCGCACATCGGGATGCGTCGCCCGCACCCGGTCGTAGAGCGTGTTGAGGCAGTTCGTCCGTTCGAGGTGGTCCTGCGGGACGATCCCGACGGCAGCGGGCGCCGCCCACGGGGTGACGGCGAGATAGATCGGCGCCGGGGCGTTCGCCGCCAGCCACTCCACGCGTGCCGCCACAGTCGGCTCGTACCACGCCTGGAACTCGGCGTCACACGGTCCCTGCCACTCGTCGTCCACCCGCCGGTCGAGGACCGTCGTCTGCCCGAGCATCAACACGAATGCCGCCGGCCGGCCCTGGGACAGCGGCACGGACCAGCGCTCGACCCACTGGCCACAACCCTCCGCCTCGTGGATCACCTCGCCGTACCCGAGGCGCAGCTTGGGATGGCCGGCGGCGCCGTCGCAGTTCGGCAGCGCGAGGTTCAGCGGGACGAAGCCGGTCTGCGCGGCCTTGCCGGCGATCGCCTCCGCGGCCAGGTACGGCACCGAGTCGCCGACGAACGCGAGCACCGGCGGCGCGGGCGCGGCGGTGGTTGGTGGAACCGTCGTGGGAGCGGTGGCCGGAACGGGCGCGGCGGACGCCGCCCGGGCCGATACGGCGTTGCCTGGCGCCGATCGCGTCGTCGCGCGGGTC
>DASZOG010000190.1:0-13702 GCA_035550895.1 Acidimicrobiales bacterium | reverse complement strand
CACCGCCGTCGCGGCAGCGATCGCGCCGGTACCGAGTGCGAGGAGGGTCCGGGTCGGGCGGAGGACGGTGATGAGCGCGAGGCCGAAGCCCACTCCCAGCAGCGCCTGGCCCACGTCGGCCACCAGTGCACGGTAGGCCGTGCCGCTTGGCCATCAGTGGCGGCCCAGAAGCGGCGCGCGACGAGCGCGTTCGCGCCCTGCCGCGCGCCGCTCCGTCCACCCCGGGGGTAGGGGGATCTGTCGACCTGCGTGCGATGAACCTGAGTGCCGACGTGCGCGCTGGATACGCGAATGCGCTAGGCGTCGTCGTCGGAGGAGCGGAGGCGGAAGTAGGCCCAGACGAGCGCGGCGAGAACGACGATCCAGATGATGCTCCGCAGGAACCAGAACACCGTCCCGAACGCCGCCCGCACGAGCCAGAAGGCGATGATGCCAACGATGATCCACCCGACGGCACTCGCCGCCAGCGACCGGGCGGTCCGCGGGCGGTCGGCCATCTCCAACCCGTCCCGGCCGCTCAGCGGGCCTCGGCCGGTTCGAGGTCGAGCGCCAGGCTGTTCATGCAGTACCGCTGCCCGGTCGGCCCTGGGCCGTCGGGGAACACGTGGCCGAGGTGCGACCCGCAGCGGCGGCAGCGCACCTCCGTGCGGACCATGCCGTGGCTGCGGTCCTCGACCAGCTCGACGGCTTCCGCCACCTTCGGCGCCGTGAAGCTCGGCCAACCCGACCCGGACTCGAACTTCGTCGCCGCGTCGAACAGCTCGGCGCCACACGCCGCGCACCGGTAGGTGCCGTCGTCGTGGCAGTCGACGTACTTCCCGCTCCACGGCCGCTCGGTGCCGGCCTCGCGCAGCACGTGGTACTGCTCGGGCGACAGCTGTGCCCGCCACTCGTCCTCGGTGCGTTCGATCTCGGCCACGCTGGACCTCCCCGGTCGTCCTCGGTCGTTCTCGTTCGTCCCCTCGGTGCTCGAACCGGATCGACGCTACCGCCGGCCGGTAGCGTCCGGCGCGTGATCATGCTGCTGTACACGACGACGCTGCGCGACGAATCGCGAAGCGCCGAGCACGAGGACATGAAGCGGCGGATGCACGCGCTGGCCGAGAGCGTGCCGGGCTTCCTCGGCGAGGAGGAATACCGCAACGAGGCCGACGGTTCGCTGCTCGGGATCCTCCGGTTCGAGAACGAGGCTGCGCTCGCCGCGTGGCGCGACCATCCCGACCACGCGGCGGTGCACAACCTCGGCGTCGACTCGGTGTATGCGTCGTACACGGTCGAGGTGTTCGAACGCGTCCGCGACGCGAGCTTCAGCTGGGAACCGACGGCAAAGGGCGACTGAGCGCCCCCGGCGCACCGTGCCCGCGACCACGTGGCGCGGTGTTCGGCCCACTGTGTGGGTGAGAATCGCCCGTCTGCGTGCGTCATTCGCCGCGGTCCGTCGTGCCAGCGCGATGCGATTCGCCACGGCAGTTGCGTTTGCATCTACTGTCCCCGCTTCACTCAGCAGGAAGGGATCAACGTGAAGCGCATCATCCTGGCCGCCGCCGTCGCCGTCGGAGCCGTGCTGTTCGCGGCCACGCCGGCGAGCGCCCATGAGGTCATCGTCGTGTGTGACGAGGCGACCGGTGAGCTCGTGTGGAGCAACGAGTTCCCCGAGGACGGACCCGTGACGGTCGTCACCTCGAACGGCCTGACGGTCGACGTCCCCGCCGAAGGATCGGTGCGCACGATCCATCCGGGTCCAGGGACATGGACCGCCACGTGGGAGATCCCGGTCGACGGCGTCCCCTTCGTTCAAGAAGGCCCGATCCCGGCTGAGTGCGTGGAGACCACGACCACGGTCGCCACGACGACGACGGCCGCGCCCACGACAACCGTCGCGCCGACGACCGCACCGCCGACGTCCGAGGCTGCATCGCGCACGGTGGCTCCGCCGCGGACGCTGCCGGATACCGGGACCGACCTGACGGTCGCGCTCGTCGGCGCCGCGTGCGTCGCGATCGGCGCCCTGGCGACCATCGTCACCCGCCGCCGCGCATCCACCCGCTGAGGCTGCGATCTCGCCGCCGCGGCCGGACGGCGACGACGTGTCGAAGAATTGGTTGAATCTCAACCAATTCTTCGTCGCGTTGGCCCGCCCCGGGTGCGCTCGAGGAAGCAGCGGCGCCCGCCGGGCTACGCAGTGCCTGCGTGTTGACCGTAGCCGGGGTCGCTGGGCCAGTTGGGTTGGAAGAGGTGCCACTGCTCGGGAGCCCGGCGGATCAGCATCTCGAGCTCGTGGGCGAGCGCCTGGGTGATGCGCGCCACGTCGGCGCGTAGGCCACCCCGGCGTTCCGCTGCAGGCAGCGGCGGGCGCACGAGCCCGTGGTGCCCGTCGCGCACCTCGGTGAAGTACACCGCGGTGGGCAGGATCGGGGCGCCCGTCCGCAGGGACATCGTCGCCGGGCCGGCCGGCAGTGTCGTGCGCTCGCCGAAGAACTCGACCTCCACGCCGCCGCCCTGGATGTCGCGATCGCACAACAGGCAGACAAGCTCGTTGTCGCGCAGCGCTCGCGAGACCGCCGCACCCGCTCCCGGCCCGAGCGGCACGACGGTCATCCCGAGCGAACGGCGGAAGGAGACGAACCACTCGAACAGCTCCGGCGGTTCGATCGGTTCGACGACCACGGTGATCGGGACGCCCGTCTGGGCAATACCACGCCCGGCCCATTCCCACCCGCCGAGATGGGGCAGGGCGAGGATGCACCCCGTTCCCGCGTGCAGCGCGTCCTCGATGTGCTCGATGCCCTCGTAACCGAAGCCGGCGTCGACCTCCTCGGCCGAGAGGCCCGGTAGGCGGAAGCTCTCCACCCAGTACTGGGCGTAGGAGTCGAACGCCTGCTGCACGGCCCGGCGCAGCGCTGGACCGCGCAAGGTCGGGTCGACACGGCGGAGGTGGCGCTCGACCATCGACCGCCGGCCGCGCATCCCGGCGCCGAAGCCCGCGCCGAGCATCGACGCGGCGAACGACGCCACGGGCTCGGGCACGTTCTGCGCGGCGACGGAGGCGGCGCGGTATCCGAGGAGGCCGATCCGGTCGAAGCCGGTATCGCGCTCCTTCGCCACGTGGGCTTGACCGGCGGCGGTCAGTGCCGCGAGCGGCGGCGAGCGCGCAGCTCGGCGAGGCGCTGCGCCCGGTCGGCGCGGCGGAACTGGCGCCGTGAGCGCCGCTCGGCGCGGCGCTGCAGAACGATCGGCGCGGCCGCGGCCTGCCGCCACACCTTGACGAACCGCTGCACAGCGGTGACCAGCGTGAGGACCAGCATCAGCCACAGGATCGGGATCAGGATCTGGTCGAACAGCAGGCCGACGCAGAGCAGGATCAGGCGCTCGGCGCGCTCCATCAGGCCGCCCTTGGCCGAGAGCCCGAGGGACTCCGCCTTCGCCCGCTGGTACGAGATCAACGAGGACGCGGCCATGATGGCGAACGGCAGCATCACCATGTGCGCGCCCTCGGTGGAGGCGAGGTACCACGCCACGCCGCCGAGGAGGAGCGCGTCGGTGACGCGGTCCACGGTGGAGTCGAAGAACGCCCCCCGCTGGCTGGAGCTGTTCGACGCCTTCGCCAGCGCCCCGTCGAGCAGGTCGGGCAGTGCGGCGAGGACGACGAGTACCAGTCCGCCACGCAGCCCACCCGAGCCGATGACCACCGCCGCGGCGATGGCGAGCACAAGACCCGCGATCGTCAGATGGTCGGGGGTCAGACCCGTGCGCCGGAGACCGTCGCCGATCGGCTTGACGGCTCGCTCCACCGGCGCCCGCAGGTGACCGTCGAACACGCCGTCAGCCTACCGCCGCGCCCCGACGGCAGGACGAACTTCCCGTTCCCCTGGCTAGGGTGGCAGTCTCCGGAGCAGGCACACGGGAGGGCGCCCGACCCTCCCCGATGGGGGTGTCCGTGAAGAGCTATTCGACCGACAGGATCCGCAACGTGGCTGTGGTCGGCCACGGCGGGAGCGGCAAGACGACCCTCGTCGAGGCACTGCTGTCCCGTGCCGGAGCGATCGTCCGCACCGGCCGCGTCGAGGACGGGAACACCGTCTCCGACACGGAGCCCGAGGAGATCAAGCGGCGGATCTCGTTGTCGCTCGCGGTCGCCCCGATCGAGTGGTCCTGCGAGCACGGGGAGCACAAGATCAACCTGCTCGACACGCCCGGCTACGCCGACTTCATCGGCGACGTCGAGGCCGCGCTGAGCGTCGCCGACCTGGCGGTGTTCGTCGTCAGCGCCGTCGACGGCGTCGAGGTGCAGTCAGAGGTGATCTGGCGGCGCTGCGCGGCACTCGGCATCCCCCGCCTCGTGTTCGTCAACAAGCTCGACCGGGAACGCAGCGACTTCCAGCGCACGCTCGACCAGCTGACCTCGGTCTTCGGCGCGGGCGTGGCGCCGCTCGAACTGCCGATCGGCCTCGAGTCGGGATTCCGCGGCGTCGCCGACCTGCTGTCCGATCAGGCGTTCATCTACGCCGACGACGGCACGCACACGGCGGAGGAGATCCCCGAGGACCTCGCCACGCAGGAGCACGAGGTCCACGACAACCTCGTCGAGGGCATCGTCGTCGGCGACGACACGCTCATGGAGCGCTACCTCGACGGCGACGTGCCGAGCATCGCCGAGCTGGAGCACACGTTGGCCCACGGTGTCGCCGCGGCCACCGTGTTCCCGGTCGTGTGCGGGTCCGCGGCGAAGGGGATCGGCGTCGATCGCCTCGCCGATTTCATCTGCGAGATCGGGCCCTCCCCCGCGACACGGCCGGTGGCAGTGCGCGCCGGCACCGAGGAGGTGACCGTCGAGCCGGATCCGGCCGGCCAGCCCCTCGCCTACGTCTTCAAGACGATCGCCGACCCGTACGTCGGGCAGCTCTCGGTGTTCAAGGTCCTCTCCGGCACGATCAACAGCGACGACCACCTGGTGAACGCCGCATCCGGGACCGACGAGCGCCTGCACGGCCTGTTCTTCCTCCGCGGCAAGGAGCAGCTGCCCACGTCGTCCGTCGTGGCCGGCGACATCGCAGCCGTCGCCAAGCTCTCCGGCACGAAGAGCGGGGACACACTCGCCCCGAAGGGGACGCCGGTCGTCGTACCTGTGCCCGAGCCGCCGCCGGCACTCCTCGGCGTGGCGCTCAAGCCGCGCACGCAGGCCGACGACGACAAGCTCTCCGCCGCGCTGCAGCGCCTCCTGACCGAGGACCCGGCGCTGCGCGTCGACCGCAGCGACGAGACGCACCAGACCGTGATGCGCGGCACCGGCGAGACGCACCTGGCTGTCGCGCTCGAGCGCCTCGCCCGAAAGTTCGGGGTCAACGTCGACACCGAGGAGGTGCGCGTCCCGTACCGGGAGACGGTCAGGGGCGAGGCCGAAGCGGAGGGCAAGGTCAAGAAGCAGACCGGCGGGCACGGCCAGTTCGCCGTGGCGTGGCTGCGCGTGAGCCCGCTCGAACGAGGAACCGGGTTCGAGTTCGTCGACAAGATCGTCGGCGGCGCGATCCCCCGCCAGTACATCCCCGCGGTGCAGAAGGGCATCGAGGAGACGATGAACACGGGAGGTGTCCACGGCTTCCCCGTCGTCGACGTGCGGGTCGAGTGCTTCGACGGGAAATACCACTCCGTCGACTCGTCGGAGATGGCGTTCAAGACGGCGGCGTCGCTCGGGTTCAAGGAGGCGATGAGCAAGGCCGGGGTCGAGGTGCTGGAGCCGGTCTCCGAGGTGCGCGTCGTCGTGCCGGCCGCGTACCAGGGCGACGTGATGGGTGACATCAACTCGCGGCGCGGCCGCGTGCAGGGCACGAACGCGATCGGCGACGGCGAGCAGGAGGTCGTCGCCCACATCCCCACCGCCGAGATCCTCCGCTACGCGATCGACCTGCGGTCGATGACCGGCGGGCGCGGCCGGTTCACCGCCGCCCACGACCACTACGACAGGCTGCCCGACCACCTGCACGACAAGGCGAAGGCGACCTTGTCGAACAACGGCGGCTGAGGCGCGTCGTGGCGGGGTCCGCGCCGAGCGACTTGGCGGTCGCCTTCCGGTCGTTCCCCCGCCGCCTGCGCGAGGCGCTGGCGCTCGCCGAGGGCGACCCGGCCCGGACGCGGGCGGCGAAGGACAGGGCCGCAGAGCTCGACCGGATCGTGCAGGACGCGGCCGCGACGGTGGGCGCGTCAGCCGGCGCCGATCTGGCGGCCGGCACGGAGGCCGTCGCGCAACGGATCCAGTCGATCGAGCCGGACGAGTGGGACGAGTCCCGCCTCGAGCGGCTCCGCCAGCTGGCGCTCGACGGAGGGCGGATCCTGCGCGAGGTCGAGGCCGCGGCGCGGGCCGACTGAGACACGAGCGGCGACCGGCGCGCACGTCCACTCGTGGCGATACGGGAACTGTCGGCCGTCCTGCGCGAGAACGCCGCGCTGTCCCGCGCCGAAGCGCCGATCTACGAGCAGAACCACTTCGAGATCTTCCATCCGTGGGAGCAGCGCCGTCTCATTCGTGATCTGTCCCGGTACGCAGGGCGGCGCAGCCTCGATGTGGCCGCGGGCACAGGGAACGTCGTCACCAAGCTCCGCGGTGGCCTACGCGTGGCGCTCGACCTCTCACCGGAGATGCTCGCCGTGCTCCGCCGGGCCGACCCCGGTGTGCACGCCGTGGTCGGGTTGGCCGAGGCGCTGCCGTTCCGCGACGGCGCGTTCGACTTGACGGTGATGTACTCGGCCGTCCATCACCTCGCCGACCTGGCACCATTCGCCGAGATGGCGCGCGTCACCCGTCCCGGCGGCGTCGTCCTGCTCGACCACGAGGAGGCGTTCCAGGAGGCCGGCCCCAAGCGGGTTCCTTACGCCGTCGCGCGTCGGATGCTGCGCGCGATCGCCGGCACCTGGTACTGGCGCCGACCGGCCGCCGCCGCCCACGGCGCCTACCGCCGGACGTACTGGCCGCACTCGGGTGGGCTGACCGTCGACTTCGTGCTCACGGACGGCGGCCATCCCGATCCGGACACCGTGGAACGCGAGCTGCGCCGCCACGGCCTACGCGTCACTCGCCGTCACTACCTGCTCGAGCCCTTGCCGATGGTCAGCGTCTGGCAGCGCCTCGCCGACGGCGCCTGCCGTCGGTGGCGCCTCGGTCACTTCGCCATCGAGGCCACGCGGTAGATCCCGACGACGTCGTCCACGTAGCGTTCCAGGCCGAACCGGGCCTGCACGTGGCGTCGGCCCGCGGCTCCGGCACGACGGGCTCGTTCCGGGTCGCGGATCACGGCGGCGACCTGTGTCGCGAGCGCGTCCGCGTCTCCGGGTTCGACCAGCCATCCGGTCACGCCGTCGACGACGGTCTCGGTGATCCCGCCGCAGCGGGCCGCGACGATCGGCCGTTCCGCGCTCATCGCCTCCAACGGGACGAGGCCGAACGGCTCGGCCGCGACTGTCGGGTACACGACGACGTCCGCCTCGTCGTACAGCGCCGGCATCAGGTCGTACGGCGCCGGCCGCAGCTCGAGGTCGTCGCGGACGCCGAGCTCTTCCGCCAGCGCGAGCACCTCGACGCGGTAGGCCGCGAGCTCCCCGTGCCAGTCGGCGATGCGGGCCGTGTCGGTCACCACCAGCCGGCAGGCGAGGCCCGCCGACCGGAGCGTCGCCAGCATCCGCACACTGAGGTGCACGCCCTTCCACGGCAGCAGCCGTGCAGGGTGCAGGATCACCGCCGGCTCTCCGGAGGCGAGGGCGGGACGGGTGCTGCGGAAACGGGCCGTGTCGACGCCGAGCGGCCGGGCACGCGGCCGGAACCCGATGCGGGCGGCACACTCCTCCGCCACGTGGTGCGACACCGCGAGGTTGGCGTCCCAGTCGCGATAGACGGGCGTGTCGTGCAGCATGTCGGGCCACGTCTCGTGGAACGTGTGCACCATCGCGTACCCGAGCGCAACGCGCAGCTCGTCCAGGACGAGAGCCGGGGCGACCGCGAAGTGGTGGAGGTTGTGGCCGTGCACGATGTCGGGGCGGATGTCGGCGATCAGCTCTCCGACGAACGTACGCAGCTGGCGCCTGTGCGCCGGATCATTGCCGAGCCCAGCACGGATGACCTCGAGGTTCAACAGGTCCGTGCGCCGCACGTCGACACCTGGCAGCGGCGCCGGATCCGGCTCCCCGGTGAGCACCGTCACCGAGCACTCACGGGCCTGGAGCCGGGTGCAGAGGTCGGCGACGTGCGACTCCACTCCGCCGGTGGTCGGCGGCAACGCCCAGTGGACGTGGAGGAGGCGCATCACCCGAGCGCTTCGACGACCGCTCCGCAGACCACGAGCGCAGCCGCGGAGAACGCCTGGACCCGGTTGCGCACGGGCCAGTGCCGCCAGCAGAGCCGCGCCGGGGCGTCGGCCTCGCCGACGAAGTGCTCCCCGTCCACGACCGCGTAGCACTCCACTGGCGACGCGATCCGGTCCAGGGCCGAGATGACCCGGATCGCGCTGTCCACCGCGGGCGCGTGCCGCCCGTGGCGGACGAGGCCGAGCGTGAACACGGCGTTGTCGAACGGCCACACCGCACCCCGGTGGTAAGCGAACGGTGCGTAGTAGGGAGACCGGGCCGAGAGCGTGCGCAACCCGTACGGGGACATCAGGTCGGGTTGGAGCATCCGCGCCACGAGCGGCGCAACGTGCTCGTCGGGCACGGCACCGGCCCACAGCGCGTGGCCGGGGTTCGAGGCGACCATCCGGATCGGCTCCTTGTGGCCGTCGACAGCGATCGCGTAGCCGTCTTCGTCCCCGAGCCACAGGGCGCGCTCCGTCGCGGCGGCGGTCGCGTCGGCCCGGCCCCTCCAGGCCTGTGCGGCGACGGGGTCGTTGCGGTCGCTGCTCCAGCGTTCGGCGAGCGACATCGCCCGCCACCCGTACGCCTGCACCTCGATCCAGGCCAGCGGTTGCGGCGGGACGTCGAAGCCGGTGTGCGTCGCCGCGTCGAAGCTGTCCTTCCACACCTCGTTCAGCAGGTTCGCCGGGTTGCGCCGGAGGTACTCGAACAGCCCGTCACCGTCCGGGTCCGCATCGCCGGCGATCCACGTCAGCGCGCGCTCTACGTACGGCCACAGCTCGCCGGCGAGCGCCTCGTCCGCAGCGGTACGGACCAGGGCGTCGTACGCCAGCACGAACAGGAACGTCTCGTCGAACCCGCCATACGACCGCCCGGCGACGAGGGGCAGGCGCATGTCGACGGCGTGTGCCGAGGGGCTTGTCGGGTGGTACTCGTGGGGGATCCGGCCGGGCTGCTCCTCGATGCTCTCGTCGACCCGTTCGCCCTGCAGCGCGGCGAGCGAGCGGAGCACGGTGGGGCCGGTCTGCGCCAACTCCTCGCGCACGTCGGCGTCCGGCACCAGCGCCAGCGACTCGGCGAGCAGCAGCACGACCCACAGCGAGTCACGCCCGTACAGCGCGGGATAGAGGCCGGATGCTGCGTCGGACGCGTCGTACCCGTGGGCGGAGTGCAACTGGCGCAGGGCCTCCAGACCGGCTCGCCGCAGGTCGGCGCCGTGTGCGCCCGGCCGGCCGGCGCGGGTCACGACGCCTTGCGGGCGATGGCGCGGCGCAGCGGCGGAGCGAGGAACCGGTACCAGAAGTAGACCTGCGTCGCCGTCGCCACGCAGCCGATACCCCACAGCGCCCAACTCCAGGCGTCGTCGAGCCGCGGCGCCAGGTAGGCCAGCGACGCCACGGGCACGATCGTGAACGCGACGACCAGCGGGACGCCGAACGGGAGCAGGCGATCGAGCGACTGCTCCTCGAACTCGTCCACCCATTCCTCGTAGCCCAGGAGACGATGCTCACCGGTGGCCTCGCGCAGGACCGGCTTGATCACGGTGTTGATGTACTCCCCGATGCGCCCGATGTTCGCCGCGTGGTCGATGAACAACATCCCCAGCGACGGTGTCAGGAGCGGGAGCAGCAGGAGGAGCCGCGGGTCGGCGCGGTCGCCGAGCACGAAACCAGCGACCGCCGCGCTACCCGTGATGCTCAGCCCGACCAGCGTCCAGGCGGAGGTCGACCGGCCGGAGATCTCGTCTCGCAGCTTGGCGAACTCCTGGATGGCGACCTGCACGACGAGCGCCGCGTTCCCGGCGCCGTTCGGCTTGGTTTGCGCATCCCGCGGTTGAGGTCCGTGCTGGGTCCGGTTCTGTACCTGCTCCCCCTCCCCCTCCACGGAGGGGAGCGTATCCACGCGCCACGAATCGAAGGGACCTTTGACTCTGGCGCGGGCGACGCCCAGGTCTCAGGCTCGGCGCATGGACTGCCGCATGTGGCGGGCGGCGCTCACCGGACTGACCTTCCTTGCGGCCCTGGCGGGCTGCGGCGACGACTCCTCCGACACCGCGACGACGGCCGCGGCGACGTCGATCCCGGTCACTTCCGCCCCGACCACGGCGGCTCCGGCGACGGCTGCTCCAGTCACCGACGCGCCTCCCCCCACGGAGGAGACTCCCGCCCCGCCGACGACTTCGGCCGCCAGCACCGCGAACTGCACGTCCGCGGCGATCTTGCCGACGCTGCGTGCCGAGTTCACGGTGGAGATCGTCGGCGTCGACATCCGGGAGTGCCAGAACGGCTACGCCCGCGTCTTCGCCCAGCCCGACCAGTCGACCTGTGGCCAGACAGGGGGCAGCTGTTACGAGAACGAGCAGGTGTTCCTGCGCGACGACGGCGGCTCCTGGGTGTACATCACCTCCGGAACGGGGATCGCCTGTACCGACCCCGATCTGCGCCCGCCCGAGTTGGAGACGGCCTGCGTGGCCCTCGGGCTGCGCTGATCAGGGCGACCACTGCTCGGGGTTGTCCTCGACGACCTGCTCGAGGGTGCGCCCGTCGATCGCGTCGACCAGCACGAACGCCCGCTGCCTCGGCGGCTCCTCCGTCGAGTAGCAGAGGATCCGCCACGTCGGACGGCTGCGCAACCCACGCCACGCCAGCTGCGCAGACGCGTGCCCGACGGGGAAGCCGACGGCGCGCGTCGCGGCCACGAGCGCGTCGCGCTCGTCGACCTCCATCCGCCAGCCGGAGGCCAGGCAGAACACGCCGACGGCACCGAGGAGCACCGCCGCGGCGAGGAACCCGCCGTTGACGAAGATCGGGTCGTCACCCCGGCGGGCGATCCAGATCGCCAGGCAGGCGGCGCCGATGACGAGGTACAGGATCCCTGGGATCCGCCTCCGGCTGTTGTCCGGGAACTTGTACGGACCGACGAAGCCGGTGACGTCGAGGTCCTCCGGCAGCTCGTCGCGAACCTCGTCGACCTCAGGCGCGTCCTGCGCGTCCTCGTCCCGGGTCTCGGTCATCGCATCGCCAGCCTACGGATCGAGGACCGCCGGCCAGGCGGCGCGGAGCTTGGCGGCTGTGTCGGGGAGCGCCTCGGGGATCGTGCGCGTATTGGCAGTGGCCGTCATGAAGTTCGAGTCGCCGGTCCAGCGCGGCACGACGTGGACGTGGAGGTGGCGGCTCACGCTGCCGCCCGCCGGCCGGCCGAGGTTCAGTCCCACGTTCAGCCCGTCGGGGGCGTACGCGGCCTTCAGCGCGCGCACGGCATTGGTCACCGTCTCCCACAGCTCGATGGACTCTGACGGCGTCAGGTCCTCGAGACCGGGCACCTCACGGTAAGGCAGGACCATCAGGTGCCCTGTCGCGTACGGGTAGGCGTTCAGGAGGGCGAACACCTCCTTGCCGCGGTGAACGATGTGCGTCTCCTCGTCCGGCATGCCGGACTGGAGGATGCGCGTGAACACCGAGCGTGAGTCGTCGGCGTCGCCCGCCTCACTCCCGACAGACGAGACGTACGCCGACCTCCAGCCGCTCCACAGCCGCTCGAGCATCAGGCGGCGGTCGGCGCCACGGCCTCGGAACGGATCCGCTCGATGAACGCCAGCAACGGCACGTCGCGCTCCACCTCACCGCCACGCGGGTTGACGCCGACCGTGTCGTGCGCCACGTCGTCGTCACCGACGACGAGCACGTACGGCAGCTTCTCCAGCTTGGCGGCACGGATCCGCTTGCCGAGCGGGTCGGTCGCGTCGACGAGGTCGACGCGGTAGCCGGCGTCACGCAGCCGGTCGCGCACGGCGCGGGCGTGGTCGTCGTGGGTCGACGAGACGGGCAGGACGCGCACCTGCACTGGCGCCAGCCACGTCGGGAACGCGCCGGCGAAGTGTTCGATGAGGACTCCGAAGAAGCGCTCCTCCGACCCGAACAGGGCGCGGTGGATCATCACGGGGCGGTGGCGGGCATTGTCCGCGCCGACGTACTCGAGCTGGAAGCGCTCCGGCATGTTGAAGTCGTACTGGATCGTCGACAGCTGCCACTTCCGCCCGATCGCATCGCGCACGTCGATGTCGATCTTCGGGCCGTAGAACGCGGCCTCTCGGGGCTTGACCGAGTACGGCAGCCCCTCCTCCTCCAGCGCCAGGCGCAGCGTCTCGGTCGCCTGCTCCCAACCTTCCTCGTGGCCGACCGACTTGGCCGGGTCGCGGGTGGAGAGGTGCGCCTCGAACTCGTCGAAGCCGAACGCCCGCAGGACGGACAGGACGAAGTTGAGCGCTCGACGGATCTCCGCCTCGGCCTGGTCCTCGCGGCAGAAGATGTGCGCGTCGTCCTGCGTGAAGCCGCGGATCCGCAGCAGCCCGTGGAGCACCCCAGCGCGCTCGTAGCGGTACACCGTGCCCAGCTCGAACAGCCGCAGCGGCAGTTCGCGGTACGAGCGCTGCCGGCTGCGGAAGATCAGGCAGTGCATCGGACAGTTCATCGGCTTCGGGTAGTAGACGCCGTTGTCCATCTCCATCGCCGGGTACATGTTCTCGGCGTACCAGTCGAGGTGACCGCTGGTCTCGAACAGCTTCGACCTGGCGAGGTGCGGCGTGAACACGAACTGGTAACCGCCGGACTCGTGGCGGGCGCGGCTGTAGTCCTCCATCAGCTTGCGCGCGACTCCCCCCTTCGGATGCCACACGGCGAGGCCCCCGCCGATGTCCTCGGGGAACGAGAGCAGGTCGAGCTCGACCGCCAGGCGGCGGTGGTCGCGCTTCTCCGCCTCCTGCAGCCGGTGCAGGTGCTCGTCGAGCGCGGCCTTCGACTCCCAGGCCGTGCCGTAGACGCGCTGGAGCATCGGGCCCTTCTCGTCGCCCCGCCAGTACGCGCCGGCGACCTTCATCAGCTTGAAGTGCCCGAGGCGCCCGGTGGAGGGGACGTGCGGGCCGCGGCACAGGTCGACGAACCCGTCCCCGTTGCGGTAGACGCTGATCGTTCCCGACGCGTCGACCTCGCCGGAGTCAGAGTCGTCGCCCTGCGCGTCGCGGACGCGCTCGATGATCTCCTGCTTGTACGGCTGGTCGGCGAACAGGTCCAGCGCGTCGTCGGCGGAGATCTCGGCCCGGGTGAACGGCTGGTCCGCGGCGACGATGGCGCGCATCCGCTCCTCGATCTCCGCCAGGTCGTCCTCGTGGAACGTCTTTCCGTCGGGGAGGTCGAAGTCGTAGTAGAAACCGTCCTCGATCGCCGGTCCGATCGTGAACTTGGCCCCGGGGTAGAGCTGCGTGACTGCCTGGGCCATCACGTGCGCCGTCGAGTGGCGCAGCACGTGCAGGCCGTCGTCGGACCGAGGGTCGATCGGCTCGACGACCGCGTCGTGCGAGGGCACGAACGAC
>DASZOG010000189.1:0-5925 GCA_035550895.1 Acidimicrobiales bacterium | reverse complement strand
AGGAGGCCGGCATGCTGCTCACCTTCACGGTCGTCGACGGCGGCGCGTCCGCCGCTGCACTCGGCGACGACGGCGCCGCCACTGCGACGGAGACCGAAGCGGTCGACCCCGTCGTCGAGGAGAGCGCAGCGATCGACCCGCAGGCCGAGCCCGCCGCGGGGTGGGCGCCGTTCGATCCCACGCTCCAGCCCGCGCCGGGAGGCACTGAGCACGCCCTCACGCTCTCGGCGACCGAGACCGTCATCGAGGTCGCGCCCGGTGTGAGCCAGGAGCTGTGGACGTTCAACGACCAGGTCCCCGGACCGATCCTGCGCGGCAAGGTCGGCGACATCTTCACCGTCACGCTGCGCAACGACGGGAAGATGGGGCACTCGATCGACTTCCACGCCAGCCAGGTCGCCTGGGACGACGAGATGCGCACGATCCAGCCCGGAGAAGAGCTCGTCTACCAGTTCGAGGCGCAGTTCGCTGGCATCTACATGTACCACTGCGGCACCGCGCCGGCGCTGCATCACATCGGCAACGGGATGTTCGGGGCGATCATCATCGACCCGCCGGAGCTCGCCCCGGTCGACCACGAGTACGTGTTCGTGCAGTCCGAGTACTACCTCGGCCCGCCGGATCGGCCTGGCGACCTGACGAAGATGCAGCAGGAGCAGTGGGACGCGGTCGTGTTCAACGGCTACTACAACCAGTACGCCTTCCAGCCGATCCAGGTCGAGCCGGGCGAGCGCATCCGCGCCTGGGTGCTCGACGCCGGTCCGTCCGAGAACTCGTCGTTCCACATCGTCGGAACGGTGTTCGACACCGTGTACCAGGAGGGTCGGTACGAGCTGCAGCCGGATTCCAGCCGGGGCGGTTCACAGGCACTGGCGCTGCAGCCGGCGCAAGGTGGCTTCGTCGAGTTCAGCCTCGCGGAGCCCGGCCTGTACCCGATCGTCACGCACAAGTTCGCCAACGTCGGCAAGGGAGCGCTCGGCCTGTTCCAGGCGGGCGAGGCCTCAGCAGACGCCGCCGACGCGGGCCACTGAGTCGTGGCCGGCGCGGCGCCGACACCCGAGCCCGTGCGGATGCCCGAGGCAGAGCGGATGCCCGAGCCCCCGCGAATGCCCGAGCCCCCGCGGATGCCCGAGCCCCCGCGAATGCCCGAGCCCCCGCGGATGCCCGAGGCGGAGCGGATGCCCGAGCCCCCGCGGATGCCCGAGGCGGAGCGGATGCCCGAGGCGGTGCGGATGCCCGAGCCGGTGCGAATGCCCGAGCCCCCGCGGGCGCCGGACGGCGTGCGGATGCCCCAGCCGCTGCAGATGCCCGAGCTGCCGCCGGATGACGCTGCCGGCTACCGCCAGGCCCGGGCCCTCGCCGATCCCGCCCGCCGCCGTGTGCTGCGGGCGGTGATCGACGCCGGCCGGCCGATCCAGGTGGTCGAGCTGAGCGAGCTCTTCGGTGTACACCACACGGCGATCCGCCAGCACCTCCGCCGACTCGTCGAGGCCGGCCTGGTGAGCGAGACCACGAGTCCACCTCGTGGAAGAGGTCGGCCCCGCCTCGCGTTCGTGCCGACTGACGTGGCCGGACCCGCCCTGCATCCAGCGGCGCGCTACCGCGAGCTCGCCGCGATGCTCGCCGAGGCCGTGAGCACCGGAGAAGGGCCGCGCCGCACCGGTCGGCGCATCGGCGAGCGAATCGGCAGCCGGCGGCCGGGCGTCGACGCAGTCGAGGTGATCGTCGACGAGTCGAGCCGGCTCGGGTTCGATCCGGTGATCGACGCGTCCGGACCAGGCCAGGTGCACCTCGTGCTGCGCAACTGCCCGTTCGAGGACGTCGCCGCCGAACATCCGTTGACGATCTGCCAGCTCCACATCGGCCTCGCCGAAGGTGTCGCAGCGGCGCTGGGCGGGGTCACCGTGGCCGGCATGGAGATCCACGACTCCGTTGACGCCGGATGCCGGCTGAGGCTGCACACGCGGCGACAGTGACCGGCCGGCCCGATCCGCCGCAGCACATTCCCGGCCTGTGCTGATCTGTCTGCGTGGCCAATCGAGAGCTGACCGTCCTCGGGACCGCGTCACAGGTCCCGACGCGCACGCGGAACCACAACGGCTACGTCCTCCGCTGGGACGACGAGGTGTTCCTGTTCGATCCCGGCGAAGGGACGCAGCGCCAGCTCGTGATCGCCGGCGTGCGGCCGACCTCGATCACCGCGATCTGCATCACCCACCTCCACGGCGACCATTGCCTCGGGCTGCCGGGCGTGCTGGCGCGCTTCGCGCTCGACGACCGGGAGCGGCCGGTCGACCTCTACTTCCCGGCAAGCGGCCTGGAGCACATCGAACGCCTGCGGCACGCGGCCGTCGTCGACGTGTGGCCGCATCTCCGCCTGCATCCGCTGCCACTCGAGGAGAGCGGGGTGCCGAGAGCGAACCTCCGGCTCGTGGCCACGCCGCTCGAGCACCGCGTCGACACCCTCGGGTGGCGGATCGAGGAGCCCGCCGGGCGGCGGATGCTCCCCGAACGCCTTGCCGCGCTGGGGATCCACGGCGAGAACATCGGGCGCCTGGTCCGCACCGGCAGTGTCGAGCTCGACGGGCGCCGAGTCCTGCTCGACGAGGTGAGTACACCTCGGCCGGGTCAACGGTTCGCCTTCGTGATGGATACCGGACCGTGCGACGCGGCGGTACGTCTGGCCGAGGACGCCGATCTCGCCGTGTGCGAATCGACGTTCCTCTCCGCCCAAGCGGAGCAGGCCCGGAGGTGGGGCCACATGACCGCTCGGGAGGCGGCGCAGGTCGCGTCCGCCGGCCGCGCCCACCGGCTGGCGCTGACGCACTACTCCCAGCGCTACGACGACGAGACCGCGTTCGCCGATGAGGCTGGCGAGCTGTTCCCCGACGTCGTCGCCTTACGGGACCTGATGACCGTCGTCATCCCTCCCCGGCCGCCCACCGGAGGATGAAGGGCGTCACTCGCCGGTCGCGCCGTCGACCGACTCGCGCAGCAGGTCGGCGTGGCCGTTGTGGCGTGCATACTCCTCGATCATGTGCACGACGATCCAGCGCAGCGTCGGGGCCACGCCGTACCAGTCGTCGACCACTGCCGCCGGCCGGTCGAGCCCGCCGTGGGCCAGCGCCTCCTCGACGAGAGCGCGGGAGCGGGAGACGCTGTCCTGCCAGAGCACCCGGAGCTGCTCCGGCGTGTCGTCGGCAGCGGAGTGCCAGTCCCAGTCGCGGTCCGCCTGCCAGTCGACCGCGTCCCACGGCGCAGACGCGTCTCGCCCGAACAGCCGGCTCGAGAACCACACGTCCTCGACCAAGGCCATGTGCTTGAGCAGGCCGCCGAGGGTCATCGACGACGCGCCGACGGTGGCCCGCATGCCCTCCGCGTCCAGGCCTGCCGTCTTCCACCCGAGCGTCGCCCGCTGGAACTCCAGGAAGCCGAGCAGCGTACCTACCTCGTCCGCGGCGAGAGGAGGTTCCGGGCGGCCTTGCTCGTCCATGTTGTTCACGCCGGCGAGGCTAGAGCGGCTCGCTAGGTGGGGAGGGGAGCGCTGAGGTCGGCGACGATGCGGTCGACCTGCACGAGCAGGGCGGCGTAGTTCAGCCACTCGCCTTCCAGCCCCCCGGTGTCGTGCTCTGCCTCGTGCTCGAGCGCGAGACGGGCGCGCCGTGACGCACCGTGCACGCACCGCTGCCGGCGGACACGGACCTCGGCCAACGCGGTCGCCAGGTCGGGCTCGGCAGCAGCACCGACGACTTCGCGCTCGAGGGCGCGGATCGCGCGCGCCAGCGCGATGAGCAACGCCCCCATCGCGGACATCGCCGGGTGGGTCGTGCCGGACAAACGGGCGTGGTCATCCAGCCCGCGGGAGATAACGGACACCCCGATCGCGGCCCGTTCCAGGCGCGGCAGCACGTCTTCGTAGCGGCCGATCTCGTCGACGTGGCGGCGATCGCGGATGTTCCACCGCGCCGCTTCCCGTCCGTTACCCGCGGCTTCGGCTGCCTCGCCGACCATCCGCTCGCGCACCGCCCGCGCCGATCGCCGCCACTCCTCCGTCTGTGCC
Organism: Acidimicrobiales bacterium; assembly: GCA_035550895.1. Lineage (GTDB taxonomy): Bacteria > Actinomycetota > Acidimicrobiia > Acidimicrobiales > Ilumatobacteraceae > DASZOG01. The sequence goes on along the minus strand of DASZOG010000189.1, from coordinate 1,865 downwards.
GCCGACCACGCCTGTTGGAGGCCGCTGCCCATCGCCTCCAGCACCTCGCCGAGCCGGTCCGCCAGGCGGTCGAGCGTCTGCCGCGCATCGACGAGGCGCGACGCGGGGAGCGCCAGAGAGACGACGACGCCGACCGCCGCGCCGATGAGCGTGTCCGCAGCCCGGTGCCAGCCCGAGGTCTCCGGGCTCGCCCCGACCGTCGCCAGCACGACCAAGACGCTGATGGGCACCTGCCGTGCCGCAGCCCGCGGGAGGCGGAGCGCGAGCTCCGCCACGCCGAGCGACACCGCCACGAGCACGGCGACGCTGAACCCGTTCAGGTCGAGTGCGTCGCCGAGCGCGAGCGCGGCGAGCACGCCGATCACGACGGCGGCGCTCCGCTCCAGCGCGGTCCGGATCGACGCGCGCACCGACACCTGCACGACCACGATCGCCGTGAGCGGAGCGAGCACGGGGCTCGGTACGTCCGTCAGCACACCGGCGAGCCACCACGCCACGCCGGCAGCGAAGCCGGACTTGGCGACGGTGCCGATCTCGGTCGAGGTGGGCGGTGTCCACGCGACGACGTCCGTGATCCGCTGCCACTGCCGCCGCAGGGCGACGCGCATCACACGCGCCGGACGGGCCACCCGGACCGAAGCGACCGCGCCCGGGAGCGGAAGACCACTCGTGCATCGTACGCAGCGACGCGGCGGCCTGCCGGAAACGATCCGGACATGGGACGCGGGCTGCGCAAGCATGAAGCCGTGGACTCAGCCGACCCACTGCCGTCGCAGCTCATGCGGCTGATCGACGGCTTCGTCACGACGCAGCTGATCTACGTGGCGGCGAAGCTCGGCGTTCCGGACGTGCTCGCCGACGGTCCCAGGACCGGCGCGGAGATTGCCGACGCAGTGGGCGCCGACCGTGACGCGCTCGTGCGCGTGCTGCGCGGGCTGGTGACGGACGAAGTGCTTGCCGAGGCGGACGATGACCGGTTCGCGCTCACGCCCCTCGGCGGATGCCTGCGCTCGATGCACGGCGCGGCGCTCGCCCGGGGCGACGTGTACTACGACGCCGCGGCAGGGCTGTTGGCGACGGTGCGCGAGGGAGGCACCGCGTTCGAGCACGTGCACGGCGAACACTTCTTCGACCACCTGGCGCGCCATCCGGAGCGCGAGGCGGCGTTCCAGGAATCGATGGCTGCCCGCTCCGAGCAGGAGGCGCGAGACGTCGTCGCCGCCTACGACTTCGCCGGCGTGCGCCGGCTGGTCGACGTCGGTGGCGGCCGGGGCGTCCTCCTCGCGGAGTTCCTTCGCGCCGAACCGACGATGCACGGCGTGCTGACCGATCGCGAGGCCGCGATCCCCGCTGCTCGGACCTACCTCGCCGAGGCAGGGGTGGGCGATCGCGCCGAGTGTGTCGCCGTCGACTTCTTCGAGGCCGTGCCGGCTGGCGCCGACGTGTACGTGCTGTCGCGGGTCATCCACGACTGGGACGACGACGACGCGCAGCGGATCCTCGCTACGTGTCGGCAGGCGATGTCACCCGAGAGCCGGCTGCTCGTCATCGACGCGATCCTGCCGGAGCGGGCGCTCGACCGACCGGCGGCGATCCGGATGGACCTCCACATGCTGCTGTTGCTCGGCGCCCGCGAACGCACCGAGGCCGAGTTCCGCCGCCTCCTCGAGCCCGTCGGGTTCCGTGTCGGCCGCGTGGTGATGACGGCATCCGTCGCCGGACTCGGCATCATCGAGGCGGCGCGGGCCTGACCCTCCGTCGCGCGTCATCACGCAGCGCGTGGCGGATGGAAGTAGAGGCAGGCGTGGTCGAGGTCCTCACCGAGAGGATGGCGATAGCGGCCGCGGGGTTGGGTGGGAGGTCCG
>DASZOG010000188.1:0-18559 GCA_035550895.1 Acidimicrobiales bacterium | reverse complement strand
ATCGGCGGTCTCGCGCCGCTCTCCCAAGCCGATTTCGTCCGCCAGGCGCTCCGGGACGCCTGGAGCAGCGAGCGACTCGACGACGCCCTGACGGCCCTCGAGCACCGCCGCCGCACCACATGACGAAGGCGCCGCCCGTCTAGCCGTCGACGGACGGAGTCGGGATGTCGAGGAGGCCGGCGAGGAGAAGGCAGAACCCGCACCCGAGACAGTCGCCGCCTCCCTCGACGGATCCGTCGAGGCGTTGCGCGCGCGGGCAGGGCTCGCCGGTCGGCGTCGCCCACCGCCGCGGACCATCCGGCTCGTCCGGCACGTTCACCGCAGCCTCAGACGGGCGTCTCGGCGGAGGTCGTCCAGGAATGCAGGATGCGCACGTAGTTGGCCCGCTCGAAGGCCGCCGGGTCCTCGGCCGTGGCCTGCGACACGGAGCCGCGCAGCTGGTCGACGGAGACGTACTCGTGCCCGCTCATCCAGGCGACGAGCTCGTCCTCCATCGCCCGGACGTGTTCGGGGCCGTGACGGAGCACGGCCGAGGTCGTCATCGCCACGTCGGCGCCGACGAGCAGCGCCTTTGCCACGTCCGCGCCGGTCTCCACCCCGCTGCTGGCGGCGAGGCTCGCGCCGCCCGGCAGGTGGGCGCGGAGGATGGCGATCCACCGCAGCGGCAGGCGCAGCTCCCACGGCGAGGACAGCTCGAGGCGGGGGGCGATCGTACGGGAGTCGATGTCGATGTCAGGTTGGTAGAAGCGGTTGAACAGGACCAACCCGTCAGCACCGGCACGGATGACGCGCCCGGCGAAGTTGGCCATCGCCGTGTAGAACGGCGACAGCTTGACCGCCACGGGCACTTCCACAGCCGCCCGCACGTCGGCGACGATCGCGAGGTCGTCGGCCTCGAAGGACGCCGGATCGCGCCGCGGATCCGTCGCGACGCGGTAGACGTTGAGCTCGATGGCGTCCGCGCCGGCGTCGGCGAGGAGGCGGGCGTACCGGGTCCAACCTCCTGGCGACGACGCGTTGAGGCTGGCGATCACCGGCACGTCGACGCGCGCTCTCGTCGCGTCGAGGTGGGCCAGGTAGCGCTCCGGCGCGGTCGGGAAGTGGGGCACCGCCGGGAAGTAGTCGAGCGCTTCGGCGTAGTGCTCGGCGCCGGCCTCCAGGGCCGCGACGAGCTCGACTTCCTCGTGCTCGATCTCCTCTTCGAAGAGCGACGGCAGCACGAGCGCACCGACGCCGGCGTCGGCGAGCCGGGCAGCCGTGTCGACATCTCCGGTCAACGGTCCGGCGGAGGCGACGATCGGCGAGCGCAGCCGCAGCCCGAGGTAATCGGTGTCGATGGCGGGCATCGTCTAGACCTCCCGCTCGCTGTCGGATCCGTTGGTGTCGGCGTCGCCTCCGGGTGAATGGCGGGCGATCGTGCGTTCGATGGTGCCCAGCTGGCTGTAGTAGCGCCAGCGCTCGTCGACGTCGGCCTGGGCCAGCTCGGCCAGGTGCCGCGCCCGCTCCGGGTGGGTGCGGGCGAGAACGGCGAACCGCGCCTCGGTGGCGAGGAAGTCGGCGACAGGGATCGACGGCTGCTTGGAGTCGAGCTTGAACGGGATGCCGTGCTCGGCCTCGCTGGGCTGGAACCGGTACAGCGGCCAATAGCCCGACCTGACCGCGTCCTTCTGGTGACTCATCGACGTCGACATGTCGATCCCATGGGCGATGCAGGTCGAGTACGCGATGACGAGCGACGGGCCCGGCCATGCCTCCGCCTCCAGCAGCGCCTTCGTCGCCTGGAGGTCGTTGGCGCCGAGCGCGATCTCGGCGACGTAGACGTCCCCGTAGGCGCGAGCGATGGCGCCGAGGTCCTTCTTGCCGCTGGGCTTGCCCGCTGCGGCGAACTTCGCCACCGCGCCGCGGGTGGTCGCCTTGGAGGCCTGTCCACCGGTGTTCGAGTACACCTCGGTGTCGAGCACGAGGATGTTGACATCGCGCCCGGAGGACAGGACGTGGTCGAGGCCGCCGTAGCCGATGTCGTATGCCCAACCGTCGCCGCCGATGATCCACACGCTACGACGGGTGAGGTCGTCGACCAGCTCGAGCAGGTGTCCCGCCTCGACGGCAGCATCGCCGCCGGCTTCGAGGAGCGGGCGGAGCGCGGTGCGCAACGCGGCGACGCGTTCCCGCTGGGCGCGCACACCGTGCTCGGACTGCTGGTCGGCGAGGAGGATGGCCGCGACGAGATCCTCCCCGACCGCGTCGGCGAGCCGCGTGAGGAAGTGTTCGGCCAGCATCCTCCGGCGTTCGAGCCCGAGGCGCAACCCGAGACCGAACTCGGCGTTGTCCTCGAACAGCGAGTTGCTCCACGCCGGTCCCCGCCCCGCAGCGTCCGCCGTCCACGGTGTCGTCGGCAGGTTGCCGCCGTAGATCGACGAGCAGCCGGTGGCGTTCGCCACAACCATCCGGTCACCGAACAGTTGCGTGGCGAGCTTGATGTACGGCGTCTCGCCGCAGCCGGCACAGGCACCGGAGAACTCGAACAGCGGCTGGAGAGCCTGAGAGCCCTTCGCCGAGTCGTGCGGCAGCAGGTCTCGGTCGAGCTCGGGGATGGTCAGGAAGAAGTCCCACGCCGGTCGCTCGGCGTCGCGGTGGGCGAGCGCCGGTTCCATGTTGATGGCCTTGTGGCGCACCTCCGTCTTCGACTTCGCGGGGCACACGTCCACGCAGACACCGCACCCGGTGCAGTCGTCCGGCGCGACTTGGATCGTCATCCGGTAGCCGGAGATGTCCTTGGAGCGGAAGTCCTTCGACCGGAACGACGGCGGTGCGCCGGCGACGGCGTCCGGCTCGTACACCTTCATCCGGATCGTGGCGTGCGGGCAGACGATGGCGCACTTCCCGCAGTCGATGCAGATGTCGGGATCCCAGATCGGGAGCTCCTGCGCGATGCTCCGCTTCTCGAACCGGGCCGTGCCTGTCGGGAACGTGCCGTCGACCGGGAGAGCAGAGACCGGTAGCCGGTCGCCCTCCCCGGTCATCAGCGCCGCCGTCACCCGGGCGACGAAGTCCGGAGCATCCGCGGGCAGGACCTGACGCATGCTGCGCGTCGACGACACGGCCACCGGGACCTCGACGCGGGTCAGCGCCGCGAGCGAGGCATCGATGGCGGCGTCGTTGCGCTCGACGATCGCCGCCCCCCGCGCTCCGTACGTGTGGCGGACGGCCGCCTTGATGTGGTCGATGGCCTCCTCCACGGGTATCACGCCGGCCAAGGCGAAGAAGCATGGCTGCATGACTGTGTTGATGCGGACACCGAGGCCGGCCTCCTTGGCCAGGCGGTAGGCGTCGATGACCCACACCTCCAGGCCCTTCTCGACGATCTGGGCCTGCGTCTCCACCGGGAGGTGGTCCCACAGCTCGGCTGGCGGGTACGGGCTGTTCAGCAGGAACGTCGCGCCCGGCTTGGCGCGCTCGAGCACAGGCATCTTCTCCAGCAGGCCGAACTGGTGACAGGCGACGAAGTCGGCCTCCTCGATCAGGTAGGTCGAGCGGATCGGCTCGGGTCCGAAGCGCAGGTGCGACACCGTCACCGAACCGGACTTCTTGGAGTCGTAGACGAAGTAGCCCTGCGCATGCAGCCCCGTGCGCTCGCCGATGATCTTCACCGAGGCCTTGTTGGCGCCGACCGTGCCGTCCGCGCCGAGTCCGAAGAACACCGCCTGGACCTCGCCCGCCGGGCGACGGGCGCGGAAGTCGTCGTCACCGTCGAGGCTCAGCCCGGTGACGTCGTCGCGGATGCCGACGGTGAACCTCCGCTTCGGTGCACGGCCGCCCGGCTCGTCGAAGCGGGCGAGCTCGTCGAACACCTGCTTGACGTGGGCCGGTCGGAACTCCTTCGACGACAGGCCGTACCGCCCGCCGATGACGTGTGGCGCGCTGGCGAAGGGCGGTGCAGCGGTGTCCATCGCGTCGTGGAGGGCGGCGATCACGTCGAGCAACAGCGGCTCGCCCGTCGCCCCGGGCTCCTTCGTGCGGTCGAGCACGGCGACGGACCTCACCGTCGGCGGCAGCGCCCGCACGAAGTGTTCCGCCGGGAACGGGCGGTACAGGCGGACCTTCAGCACGCCGACGGGCTCGCCGGCCGCGCACAACGCCTCGACGGCCTCCTCGGCAGCACCGGCTCCCGATCCCATCAGCACGACGACGCGGTCGGCGTCGGCTGCGCCGACGTAGTCGACGAGCCCGTACTGCCGGCCGCACAGGCCGGCCAACTCGGCCAGGACCTGCTCGACGATCTCGGGCACACCATCGTGGAAGGGATTGGCCGCTTCGCGCGCCTGGAAGTACACGTCCGGGTTCTGCGCCGAACCGCGCAGCTGCGGTGCATCCGGGGTGAGGCCGCGTCGACGATGGGCGAGCACGGCCTCCGCGTCGACGAGCGCCGCCAGGTCGGCCGTGTCGAGAACTGCGATCTTGCCGACCTCGTGCGACGTCCGGAACCCGTCGAAGAAGTGCACGAAGGGCACTCGCGACCGCAACGTGGCCGCGTGCGCGACGGCTGCGAAGTCGTGCGCCTCCTGCACACTGCCGGCCGCGAGCATCGCCCATCCGGTGGTGCGGGCGTGCATCACGTCGGAGTGGTCGCCGAAGATCGACAGGGCATGTGTCGCGACCGTGCGCGCGGCGACGTGCATCACGCACGGGGTCAGCTCACCGGCGATCTTGAACATGTTCGGGACCATCAGCAACAGTCCCTGCGATGCGGTGAAGGTCGTGGCGAAGGCGCCGGTCTGCACGGCGCCATGGAGCGTCCCGGCCGCCCCGGCCTCTGACTGCATCTCGATGATCTCCGGCACCGCGCCCCACAGGTTGGGCCGCTCCGCCGCCGCCCACTCGTCGGCCAACTCGGCCATCGGCGACGACGGCGTGATCGGATAGATGGGGATCACCTCGCTGAAGGCGTAGGCGACCTGTGCCGCTGCCTCGTTGCCGTCCACGCACGCACTCGTCAGCACCGGCACGCGGAGCGACCCGGATGCACTCGTCATGTGCCCCAGCGTGCGCGGAGTCGAACCGGCGTACCAGGGCCGAACGTCCCCGTCGGGACTATCGTCCCGCCTTCGCACGCAGCAGGGGAGCACTGATGGCCCAGCGACGCGCTCAGGCCGATCCGGCGAGACACCCGGGCCATTCCGCCATGTCCAAGGAGGAGCTCGAGGCGGCGCACTGCTGGGAGGCGGGCGACCGTGTGCCTCGGAAGCCGGCGATGACCGAGTTCCGCCAGAGCGTCCGGTACCACCAGGCGCGGTGGCGTGAGGCCCATGGGCACCCGATCGGCACCCAGCCGATCGTGCCGCAGCCGGGCAGAGCGGTGCGCATGGTCGGCAGCCGCATCCCGCTCGACTACGCCAGAGAGACGGGTGCCAACTTCCTCACCGCGAATGCGCTCGAAGCGGCCCGGTCGCGCATCTCGTTCATCGAGCCGCACCAGAGCGTCGATCACCAGGGACTGTGGGCCGACCTGCTCTCGTCAACAGCGATGGCCTTCAACCTCTTCGGTGACGTGGCGGCCGACCAGCAGCTCGCGGAGGGGGCCGTCGGCACCTGGTGGCCTGACGCGCCTGGCACGGTGTGGGACGTCCACTTCGCCCACTCGCCCGGGCGCCTGGATGCTGCCTACATCGGCAGCCTGGTCGCGTTCGATGCCGTATTCGAGCTCGACGTCGGGGACGGCTCGCGCGGCATCATCGCCATCGACACGAAGTACCACGAACGGCTCAAGCGCGAGATCGCCAAGCCGGCCAGACTGCCCCGGTACCGGGAGGTCCACGAGCGCTCCGGCGCGTTCCACCCGGACACCGTCGCCGCGCTCGACCGCAGCGAGCTCCTCGTGATGTGGCTCGAACACCTCCTGCTGCTGTCGATGCTGCAGCATCCGAGCGGGGCGTGGAGCTGGGGCCGCTACGTCGTCGTCCACCCCGCCGGCAACGCGGACTGCGCCGAGGCGGTCGCGCGCTATCGCAGCATGCTGCGGGACACGTCCACGTTCGCGTCCGTGACAGTCGAGGAGCTCCTCGACGCCGATGCGCTCCCCGCGCCGACGACGGCCGCCTTGCGCGAGCGCTACCTGCCCGGCTGAACTCAGCCGACTGGCTGACTGAAGGGGAAGCGTGGATGACCGTCGAACACGTCGACGTCCTGGTGGTCGGAGCGGGCATCTCCGGGATCGGCGCCGGCTGCCACCTGCGGATGAACTGCCCCGACCGCACGTTCGCCATCGTCGAGGCCCGCGACTCCATCGGCGGCACGTGGGACCTGTTCCGCTATCCCGGTGTGCGCTCCGACAGCGACATGCACACGCTCGGCTACCGCTTCAAGCCCTGGCTGCACGAGAAGGCCATCGCCGACGGACCGTCGATCCTCTCCTACCTACGGGAGACAGTCGTCGAGTACGACCTCGCACGACACATCCGCTTCGGCCATCGCGTGCAGCGGGCCGAATGGTCGAGCGCCGACGCGACGTGGACGGTGTCGGCCATCCGCACCGTCGACGGCGAGCCGCTGACGATGACGTGCAACTTCCTGTTCATGTGCGCCGGGTACTACAGCTACGACTCGCCCTACGACGCCAAGCTCCCTGGCCTCGATCGCTTCACCGGCCAGGTGGTACACCCGCAGTTCTGGCCCGAGGACCTCGACTTCGCCGGCCGCAGGGTCATCGTCATCGGCTCGGGGGCGACCGCGATGACCCTCGTCCCGGCGATGGCGGAGAGCGGCGCCGGACACGTCACGCTGCTCCAGCGCTCCCCCACGTACGTCGTGTCCCTCCCCTCGGCGGATGTGATCGCGACAGGCTGCGCCGCCTGCTGCCCGAGCGGCTCGCGTACGCGTTGACCCGCCGCAAGAACGTCGCTTTCCAGCAGTACGTGTACCGCAAGACGCGCACCCAGCCCGAGAAGGTGAAGGCCAAGCTGCTCGGGATGGTCCGCAAGGAGCTCGGTCCGGACTACGACGTCGACACCCACTTCACACCGGGGTACAACCCGTGGGACCAGCGGCTGTGCCTGATCCCCGACGGCGACCTGTACAAGGCGATCCGCGCCGGCACGGTCGACGTGGTCACCGCCACGATCGACACGATCACCGAGTCCGGTGTGCGCCTGACGTCCGGCGCGGACCTCGCCGCCGACATCATCGTCACCGCAACTGGTCTGCAGCTGGTCACGCTCGGCGAGACGGAGATCGTGGTCGACGGCGAGCCGGTGGACTTCGCCCAGACGCTGACGTACAAGGGGTTCGCCTACTCGGACGTACCCAACCTGGCCTCTTCGTTCGGGTACATCAACGCGTCGTGGACGCTGCGGTCCGACCTGATCTGCGAGTACGTCTGCCGCCTGCTCGACCACATGCGCGAGACCGGGACCGCCATCTGCACGCCCCGCCTCCGCCCCTCCGATCAGGGCATGGTCCGCCGTCCGTGGATCGAGGGGTTCTCGTCGGGCTACGTGCAACGGAGCCTGCACCTGATGCCGCAGCAGGGCGACCGGGAGCCGTGGCGCAATCCGCAGAACTACCGCCGTGACGTGAAGGCGTTCCGCAAGGGGCCGGTCGACGACGGCGTGATGCAGTTCACCCGCCCGCGGGTGCCCGCCGGCGCCGCCGGCCAGCTGACGACGACCTGATCACTCCGGGACGCGGGCGATCGCGCACCGTGCCGTGGCCCCGAGTGTGATCGGGCCGGACGGCGAGCCGAGGCCGTCGAACAGCGCGGCGCGGATCGCCGCGCGCATGTCGTCGGAGGTGGATGCGAGAAATGAGCCGGCGGGACCGATCCCGGCGAGGAACCCGGCCCACAGCTCGTCGAAGTGGGCGTAGGTGCTCCCTGACGACAACGTCGTCTCGACAACGTCGGCGAGACCGGCATCGGCGAACAGCGCGGCGATCTCTCCCTCGCGGCCGAACCGCAGCGTGCGCGCCTCGTCCGGCGCGTCGGGATCCACCGCGAGCGCGGCATCCCAGAACCGGCGCAGCATCTCCATCCCGGCAGCGAAGTCCCAGACGCACGCGGCGACGGCTCCGCCGCGGCGGACGACCCGGCGCATCTCCCCGGCTGCCGCAACGGGGTCCGACACGAAGTGGAGGACGAGCTGTGCCAACGCCACGTCAACGCAGCCGTCTTCGAAGGGAAGGTCCTCGGCCCGCCCGAGGCGGACGTCCACGCCGGGATGGCGCGCCGCGCACTCCGCGACGAACGGCTCGGACGGGTCGCACGCCGACACGGCCGCCGCGCCCAAGCGGTCGACCAGCACCCCGGTGAGTGCGCCCGGCCCGCAGCCGACGTCGAGCGCGGACTGGCCAGCCGTGACACCTGCTGCATCGGCGAACCCGACGGCGAGCGGCCGCGAGTACCGACCCATGTACGCGTCGTAGGCCGGGCCCGACGCTCGGAACGTCGCGGCCCCCTCCGCGGAGGTCATCGATCGCACCGTACAGGCATCGATTCGGGCGGGGAGACGCTGGGACCCCGGCGCGCCTAGCCTCGCCACGCCGGAGCTACGGGGAGGGCGCAGTCGCGGTGGCCAAGCCGATCATCCTGACGGTCGACGACGACGAGAGCGTCTCGCAGGCGATCACGCGGGACCTCTCCAAGCAGTACGGCCGGGACTACGGCATCCGCCGCGCCACATCGGGCCGGGACGCGCTGCTCCTGCTGAACCGCCTCGTGCAGCAGGGTCGCCCGGTGGCGCTGATCGTGTCCGACCAACGGATGCCGGACATGACCGGCGTGGAGTTCCTCCGCAAAGCACGCGATCACGCGCCGGATGCCAAGGTCGCCCTGCTCACGGCATACGCCGACATCGAGGCTGCGATTCGCTCGATCAACGAGATCCACCTCGACCACTACTTCCTCAAGCCGTGGGATCCGCCCGAAGAGAAGCTGTTCCCCGTCTTGGCGGGTCTCCTGGCGGATTGGCAAGCCGAGAACCCAGGCGATGATCCGGAGCTGACGATCGTGGACCACCGGTGGTCGGACAAGAGCCACCGGCTGAAGACGTTCCTCCACCGGAACCACGTGCCGTTCCGCTGGCTCGACCTGGAACGCAACGCCGAGGCGCAACGGTTGCGGGACGCCACACAGGCCGGGGTGGACGATCTCCCGCTCGTGCAGCTACGCGACGGTCGGCTCTTCCGCGGACCGTCGGAGTTCGAACTCGCCGACGCGCTCGCCGGTTCCCGCCCGCGACTCGAGACGCGCGCGACGCGGCCTCTCTACGACCTGTGCATCGTCGGCGGTGGCCCAGCCGGACTGGCGGCCGCCGTGTACGGCGCCTCGGAGGGCCTCCAATCGGTCGTCGTCGAACGCGAAGCACACGGCGGCCAGGCCGGGCTGAGCGCGAAGATCGACAACTACCTGGGCTTCCCGAACGGGCTGTCCGGCGCCGAGCTGACGCAACGCGCCACGCTCCAGGCCACCCGCTTCGGGGCGGAGATGATCCTCACCCGCGATGTCTGTGCGTTGGAGGCGCGCGGCCACGTGCGTGTGGTCCGCTTCGCCGACGCGGGCGAGATCGAAGCCCGCGCCGTCGTCGTCGCCTCAGGTGTGTCGTACCGGCTGCTCGACGCGCCCGGGCTCGCTGAGCTCAGCGGGCGGGGCGTGTACTACGGGGCGACCGCTGCCGACGCCCGCGCCTGCGCGTCCGGCGAGGTGTACATCGTCGGCGCGGCCAACTCGGCCGGCCAGGCGGCGGTGAACATGGCCCACCACGCCCGGCGCGTCGTCCTCCTGGTGCGCGGTGATTCGCTCGAGAAGTCGATGTCGCACTACCTGGTGGCCCGGATCCACGACACGCCGAACATCGACGTGCGGTTGCAGACCGAAGTCGTCGCCGGCAGCGGTGACGGACACCTGGAGCAGATCACGGTCCACGACCATGCGCGCGGCACGAAGGAAGACGTCGACACGAACTGGCTGTTCGTCTTCATCGGCGCGACGCCGCACACCGAGTGGCTCGGCGAGGACGTGGCCCGTGACGGCAAGGGCTTCGTGATCACCGGCCCGGACCTCCTGGCGCGCACGGACCCGCCGCGCTGGCCGTTGCCCCGTCCACCGTTCGCACTCGAGACGACCGTTCCGGGAGTGTTCGCCGCCGGCGACGTGCGCTTGGACTCGATGAAGCGCGTCGCGTCGGCGGTCGGCGAGGGGGCGATGGCGGTGTACATGATCCACCGGTACCTGGCGACGATCTGATGCACGCCGACGAGCTGCGCGGGCTGTTCATCGCCGACGGTCTGACCGACGCGCAGCTCGCCGAGCTCGTCGCCGCCGGCGAAGAGGTCGCCTTCCGTGAAGGCGACGAGCTGTTCCACGAGGGCGAACCGGCCACCTTCTGGTGGGTGCTGCTCGAAGGACGCGTGCAGCTGATCCGTCAGGCCGGCCGCCCGGAAGCCGTCGTCATGCGCACCATGGACCAGCCCGGGCTCTGGGCCGGCGGGTTCCAGGCGTGGGACGACACGAGTGGCTACATGGCGACAGGCGTCGCGGCCAGCCGGGGCAGGATGTTCCGCGTTCCCGCCGACGCGCTCGGGCGACTGACCCGGGCCTGGTTCCCGCTGAGCATCCACTTCATGGTCGGCTACTTCCAGACGGTGCGCAGCATGGACTCGCTGTCCCGCCGGCGGGAACAGCTCGTCGCGCTCGGCACGCTGGCGGCGGGACTCGCCCACGAGATGAACAACCCTGCGGCAGCCACGGCCCGGGCGGTGGACGCACTGCGCGATACGTGCGACTCGCTGTTGTCCTCCCTCACCGAACTCGCCAACCAGTCGTTTCGGGCGGAGGACTTCGTGGCCATCGACTCGCTCCGGCGCGAGCTCCCGTCTCCCGCGCCCAGGATCGATCCGGTCGAGCTCGGCGACCGCGAAGAGACGATCACCGACTGGCTCGACGCGCACGACGTCGCCGGCGCGTGGCGCATCGCGCCGGCGTTGGCGGCGGGCGGTGTCGACGTCACGTGGTGCGAGCGTGCCGCGGGCGTTCTGCAGGGCGACCATCTCACGCCCGGACTCGAGTGGGTGGCGAGCACCCTCGCCTCCCAGGCCCTGCTCGCCGAGATGAAGGAGTCGACGACGCGCATCTCTGCGCTCGTCGACTCGGTCAAGTCGTACGCGCAGCTCGACCGCGCCTCACTGCAGGTCGTCGACGTGACCGATGGTCTGGAGAGCACACTCGTGATGCTCGGACACAAGCTGCGCGACGGCGGCGTGAGCGTCGTCCGGGACTACGCCGACGACCTGCCGTCCATCGAGGTCAGCCCGGCCGCGCTGAACCAGGTGTGGACGAATTTGATCGACAACGCCATCGACGCCATGGAGGGCGGGGGGACGCTGCGCGTCTCCACCCGGGCCGGCGAGGACGCGCTGATCGTCGAGATCGGCGACACCGGCAAGGGGATGAGCCCCGAGGTGCAGGCGCGGGCGTTCACGCCGTACTTCACGACGAAGCAGGTCGGCAAGGGCACCGGCCTCGGCCTCGACATCTCGCGGCGGATCATCGTCGACGACCATCACGGACAGATCGAGATCGAGTCGAAACCGGGCGACACGGTGCTGCGCGTCTGCCTCCCGCTGCGACAACGGTGATCCGGCGGTCGACCGCACTCGGCGCCGGCTGACTATCGTCCGCTCCCGGCGTCGCCGGCGGCGCCGGGGAGGGCCGACGATGTCCGCACAGGTTCCGTGGCTGCAGCTCATGCCGCCACAACCGCCGAACTTCACGATGCCGTTCTGGTACTCGTCCCTGGTCTCGTTCTGGCTCTTCTATCCGGTCCGGCGCGAACCGCTCGAGGCACTGCTGCCCGACCTGCCGGCGGGGCACGGCATCCGTCTCGCGGAGTTCGAGGAGCTCGACGGACGGGCGCTCGTCTCGCTCGACTTCCAGGCGTACACCTCGGGCGGCAGCAACTTCCTCGCCTTCACCCGGGAGATCGAGTTCAACGCCTACGTGTACCCGGAGAGCAGGCTTCCCTCCGTTCCGCTGATGTCGTGGCAGGACTACCTCCGCGGCCGCGACCAGACGAAGACGATCGGCGGATTCCGCCTACACGTCCCGTGCGACAACCCGATCGCTGTGCAGGCAGGGCAGGACAACTTCGGTGAACCGAAGTGGCTCGCCTCCTTCGTGTACGACGTGCCCTCACCGAACGCGCCCGACGTGAACACGTGGAGCTACGGCGTGTACGAGCCGTGTGACCCGACCACGCCACCGCCGCCGGACACGTTGATCTTCTCCGTCGACGCCGACCTGCGCGGCACGCCTCCGGTCGTCGCCAACCTCTCGCCGATCATCGAGTACGGCACGCGCTCGGTCGACGGCCGCGACGTCCTGGCCGCGAACTTCTGGAACTTCTTCGGCTGGTTCGACACGTACTTCTTCGACGAGGACGCGGCGCGCAAGGTCAAGCTCCACCTCGGGCCGTCGTTCGACAAGTACAGGCTGCGCCAGGACGTGCAGGCGCTCATCGGCACGACACCGCCGCTCGCCGCGCAGACCTTCGCCTCGGCGCCGGTGTCGAGCGAGGCGCAGGCGTGGCTCGAGGCCCCGAACGACTGACCGCATCGCGTCGCGCCCCGTGTCTCGCGCCCTCGACGACTTCCTCGACCTGTCGGCCGCGCTCACCGGGTTCCCGGTCGCCGACCTGCAGGGCACCGGGCTGGCGCAGACCTACCTCGACGCCGTGACAGCCATCGTCGGCGAAGCATTCGCCGCGCGCCTGTGGATGGTGGGCCACGACGTCGTCCATCGCGCCGGGCACGATTTCGACACCGAGATCGGTCTGCGGCTGCTCGACGACCCGGACCTCGGGCCGCCGGCACGCAATCTGGTCGTGCTCTGGTACACGGGCCAGTGGGTCCAGCTTCCCGGCCCGTGGCGCGACCGGCACGGCGCCAGCGCGCTCGACGTCGACCACGTCCTCTCGGCTGAGAGCTACTCCGAGGGCCTGGTCTGGACGGCCATCGGCGCTCACCCGCAAGGTGCGAAGGCGCCTGGTTTCGGCACGTGGGTCGCTCCCCCGGTGGCGCGCGATGGCTGACCTGTCCTGCGACGTCGCCATCGTCGGGGCCGGGATCTCCGGCGCGATCCTCGCCCGCCGTCTGGCGGCGGCCGGCCTCGACGTGGTGGTCCTCGAGGCCGGCGAGGCGACGGGTCTGACGTGGGAGGGGTATCAGGCGAACATCCGCAAGTTCCTCGCCGCGCCGGCGAAGGTCCCGAACTCGGCGTGGCCGAACAGCCCCGCAGCCCCGTCGCCGAACGTGCTCGACATCGTCGCCCTCACACCCGAGGGACCGCCGGGCACGAACGGCTACTTCGTCCAGACGGGACCGATCCCGTTCGGCAGCGACTACCAGCGCAGCCGGGGCGGCACGACGCTGCACTGGTACGGACACAGCATCCGCATGCTGCCGGCCGACTTCGAGATGCACACGCGCTACGGCGTCGGCGTCGACTGGCCGATCGGCTACGACGACCTCCTGCCGTGGTACGAGGCGGCCGAGTGGGAGATCGGCGTCGCCGCGGACGTCGCGGACCAGGAACGCATCGGTGTCCGCTTCTCGCCGGGCTACGTGTACCCGATGCACCGCGTGCCGCCCTCCTTCCTCGACCGTTGGCTCGGTGCACGCCTCGACGGGCAGCCGGTCACGATCGGTGGCACCGACTACACGACCGGCGTCGTGCCCGTACCGGGCGGACGCAACAGCATGCCGAACGCCGCCTACGACGGCGGGCGCGGGTACGTGCCGGTCGGCGCCGTGGGGCGCCCGGAGACCGGGCTCCGGTGCGAGGGCAACGCCAGCTGCATCCCGGCCTGCCCGGCCCAAGCGAAGTATTCGGCGCTGAAGACGCTCGACGCAGCGACGCGGGCCGGAGCACGGATCCTGCACCAGACCGTCGCCACAAAGGTGGGCCTCGCCGCCGACGGGACGGTGAACGGGATCGACGTCCTGCAGTGGACGGGGAACACGTTCCCCTCCGCCGTCGCCGGCACGATCAGGGCCGAGCGGTACGTCCTCGCCGCGCACTCGGTCGAGAACGCGAAATTGCTGCTCATGTCCGGTGCGGCGAACTCCAGCGACCAGGTCGGGCGGAACCTGATGGACCATCCGTTCCTCCTGAACTGGGCGCTCGTCGACGAACCGCTCGGGACGTTTCGCGGCCCGGGTTCGACGTCCGGCATCGAGACGCTGCGCGACGGCCCGTACCGCGCCGAGCACTCGTCGTTCCGTGTCGACATCGACAACTGGGGGTTCGGCATCCTCGGATCGCCGATCACCGACGTCTCCGACGCGGTGTTCGGCGACGGGCTGCACGGACGCGCGCTGCGCGACCGGCTGACCGATGTCGTCCCGCGCCAGCTGATGATCGGCTTCCTGCTCGAGCAGCTGCCGGATCCCGAGAACCGGGTCACGCTCAGCCCCCCGGGCACCTGGACCGACGCACTCGGCCTGCCCCGACCGGTGATCCGATACGACATCGCCGCCTACACACGTGCCGGCGCCGCAGCGGCCCGCGCGTGCGCGGAGCAGTGGTTCGACGTCCTCGGCGCCGAGGACCTGACCGAGTACGGCTCCGGGCGCTCCCCGGTGATGCACCAGGCGTTCGAGTGGAATGGGCGGCCGTATGCCACGCTCGGCGCCGGGCACCTCTGCGGCACGCACCGGATGGGACGCGACCCGTCCACCTCCGTCGTCGACAGCGAGCAGCGCAGCTGGGACCACCGCAACCTGTTCGTCACCGGCGCGGGGAGCATGCCGACGATCGGCACGTCGAACCCGACACTCACGCTGGCCGCGCTCAGCTGCCGTACGGCCGCGGCGATCCTCGAGGACCTCGCGTGACCGAGCCGGCGACAACCGCTCTGCGCACCCGCCGCGGTCACCGCCGCGTCCCCCCGATCACGGATCTCGAGGCGCTGCGCGGCGCGCTGCAGACGGCGTTGCAGCTCGAGCACGCCACGATCCCGCCCTACCTCTGCGCGTTGTACTCCATCCGGCCAGGCCGCAACGTCGAGGCGGCGGCAGTTATCGAGAGCGTCGTCATGGAGGAGATGCTGCACATGGTGCTGGTGGCGAACGTGCTCAACGCGATCGGCGCGGAGCCGGCCATCGATCGACCGGACTTCGTCCCCCGCTACCCGGCGACGCTCCCGCACAGCGACGGCCGCGTCATCGTCCGGTTGCAGCGCTTCTCGCCCGCCGCCGTCGACTGCTTCCTGCGGATCGAACGTCCCGAACCGGTGACCGCGCCGCCCCGCGCCGAGGGGTACCACACGATCGGACAGCTGTACGCGGCGATCGAGCTCGGCCTGCAGGTGGTCAGCGCGCAGCGGCAGATCTTCACCGGCGACCGCGAGCGCCAGATCGCCGGCAACGACCGCGTGTACGGCATGGCCGGCGGCCCGGTCCTGGTGGACGATCTGGCCAGCGCTCTCCACGCGCTGTCCATCGTGGTCGACCAGGGCGAAGGCATCGACCACACGATCCACGACGGCGATGCGCCGCTCGGCGAACCGCCGATGCTCGCCCACTACTACCGCTTCGACGAGATCGCCCGCGAGCGGCACTACCGCCCGTCGGACACGCCGCGGACCGGGCCCACCGGCCCGCCCCTGCCCGTGGAGTACGACTCGGTGTGGCCGATGCGGACCGACCCGCGGGCGAGCGAGCTCCCACCTGGCAGCGACGTGCGGGGGATGACCGACTCGTTCAACGCCGTCTACACCGAGTTGCTCCGGCAACTGCACCGCGGGCTCAACGGCGAACCCGATCAGCTCGGCACCGCGGTGGGCTCGATGTGGGCCTTGCGCTGGCAGGCCGAGGCGCTCTTGCGGGTACCGCTCGACAGCACGGGCGACACCGCCGGTCCGACGTTCGAGTGGGCCGGCTGACGACGCTGCGGGACACGCTCGGCCGTCTCTTCACGGCCGGCTCTGCGCCTCGCCTGCGGCACGGGAGGCGACGCGCGCCTGGGTCGCCCGCACCCGAGTGAGCAGCTCCGCGGCGCCCTGCCGGCTGGCGACCTGCGCGGCCTCCGCGGCGCGCACCTCGGCGCCCGGCCAGTCACCCAAGGAGACGAGGACTTCGGCATGCAGGCGGTGCACCTCGGCCAGCCAGAACGCCTCGCCCTTCTCGTGCGCCAACGTCGTCGCCTCGTCGAGGATCTCCAGCGCGTCCACGGTCTCGCCTGCGCTCAACAACACCTCGGCGAGCAGTGACAGGAAGTACGTCGTTCCCAGCTGAGAGCCGGTCGCCTGCCAGTCGACGAGGCCGCGGCGGATCTGCGCCGCTCCGTCGACCGCGTCACCCTCGGCAGCGGTCGCCCAGCCGCGCATGATCGCGACCCAGCCGACCCAGAACGTGAAGCCCTGCTCGGCGACGAACGTCCACGCCTCGTCCGCGCGTTCGCGGACTGCGGCGACGTCGTGCTGGAACTGGCGCAAGACCGCATCGAACGAGAGAGCCAGCGCCAGCGTGAAGGGATGCCCGAGCGCACGGGCCCTTTCAACTGCCGTGTCGGCCATTAGGTTCGCCTCGGGCGTTTGCCCGCGCAGCCAGAGCGCCCATGCGGCATACGCCTGGCTGGTGATCGCGGCGTCGGCCACGTCGTTCAGCGCGGGTCCCTTGCGGTGGGGATCGCGATGCGCGGCGTCCGTGGCGATCGCGTGGTGCAGCGCGCGGAGCGCCTCGGACTTGTCGTCGCCGTAGTACACGAGCGCGCTGCCGACGGCGCGGCTGGCGGCGACCGTGAGCTCGGGCCTGTCCTCGCGCGCCGCCAGCGCGACGAGGCGGTCAGCGACGTCGAGGGCCACGAAGTAGTCGCCGCGCAACAGGTGCATGCGGAAGATGCCGTACAGCGCCTCGAACAGCTGGGTGATGTCGCCGAGCCCGTCACCGAGGATCAACGCCCGGCGGTACACGTCCTCCACCTCCGCGGAGCCGTACCCGCGCGTCGCCATCAGCGGCGCTCCGAGGCGGACGAGCAGCATCAGTTCCTGCTCGTCACGCGCTCGCGTCTCCGGCAGCTGGGCGAGCAGATCCAATGCCGCACTGAGGTGGGCGATCGCCTCGTGGTGGGCGGACCGGTCGAGCGCCCGTTCCCCCGCGAGCAGCCAATGCGGCACTGCCTGTGCGGGCATGCCGGCAGCGCTGTAGTGGTGGGCGATGACCTCGGGAGTGGCGGTGACCGGTTCCCGGGCCTGTTCCGCGAGCGCCTCGGCGATGGCGCGGTGGTGCGCCTGCCGGGCGCTCTTCAACAGCGAGTCGTAGGCGACGTCCTGGACGAGCGCGTGCTTGAACGTGAACCGCGCCGCGCCCCCATCGCCCTGCTGATGCATCAACCCGGACCCGACCAGTCGCTCGAGCTCCGCATCGAGCGTCGCCTCGTCACCGCGCCAGATCCTGCGCAGGAAGTGGCGCGACACCTCGCGCCCGACGGTCGCCGCGAGCTGCGCCACTTCTGCCGCGGAACCCTGGCGGTCGAGCCGGGCCATCAACAGCTCACGCAGCGTGGAGGGAACGGAGCGCTCGACACGTGCGACGCGCAACTCGGGGTGCGGGGGCGCGTCGAGCAGCATGTGCGTCAGCTCCTCGACGAAGAGGGGCACGCCGTCCGTGCGTTCGGCGATCTCGCGCTGCAGGTCGTCTGGCAGCTCGCGATCCCGGGAGAGCTGAGCGACGATGCGGTCGACCTCGGGCGTGAGCAACCGTCCGAGCGCGATCTGGGGCGCGCCCGGTGACTCCGTCCACGGCACCAACTGGTCGCTGCGATGGGTGATCACCGTGAACAACCCGGGGGGCGGGTCACGCTCGACGATGGCTCCCATCAGCTCGGTCGTGGTCGGATCGATCCACTGCAGGTCCTCGCAGATCAGCAGGGTGGGCTGTGCCGACGCGAGGTGCAGGAGCATCTTGGTGATCACATCCAGCGTGCGCCGCTTGCGGGCCTCGGGCTCGAGCGGGACCAGTTGGCGCAACGGCGCTGCGTCGATCCCGAGGAGCTCTGCCACGACCTCCGCCGCTCCGGGCGGCGGATCTGCCGACCGGCCGACGAACGCATCGATCCGCCCCCATGCTTCGGCGCCGTCGAGACCCTCGGTGACGCCCGTCGCTCTCCTGAGGTGCTCGACCAAGGGCTGGAGCACACTGTGCTGGAACCGCGGCAGGCCACGCAGCTCGACGACGGCACCGCCGTCGGCGACGACCTGCTGACGGAGCTCGTGGACCAAGCGGCTCTTCCCGATCCCCGGTTCCCCGCTGACGAACACCAGGCCACCGGTGCCTCGTCGGGCTGCGCCCCAGGCCTGCAAAAGTACGCCGAGCTCGGCGTCGCGCCCCACGAGAGGGGTCAACCCGCGCTGGCTCGAGGCGTCGAGGCGGGAGCGGGCGGTCGTCTCCCCGGCGACGGCGTACACCGGCACGGGCCGATCGACGCCCTTCAGCGGCGGAGTACCGAGCGAGTCCAGCGTGACGAACCCTTGAACCAACGCTGCCGTGCTGCCACTGATCACCACCTGGTTCG
>DASZOG010000187.1:0-10306 GCA_035550895.1 Acidimicrobiales bacterium | reverse complement strand
ATCGGTATCGGTTCGCGTCCAGCGGGACGGAGAAGTCGACGATCGCCTCTGCTGCGCCCCGGGCTAGTCGGACTCGTCGCCGTCGAGGAGCAGGTAGAACTGCTCGCTCGGCCACGGCACGAAGCCGGCCTTGCGGTAGGTGGCCCGAGCAGGAGCATGCCCGGGGTCGCCGCCGGTGCCGACCACGGCGACGCGCTTGCCGGCGGCCCGGATCTGATCGACTGCCGCTTGCGTGAGCTGTGAACCGACTCCCTTCTGCTGCGCGCCGGGATCGACGGCGATCATGTAGATCTCACCCTCGTCGCCCTCCCTCGACACGTCGACCGCGGTGAAGCCGATCACCCGGACGCCGTCCTCGGCGACCAGGACGTCGTAGTCGGAGCACGCTCGGCGCACGTCGTTCGCCTGGTGGACTCGCCAGTCCCCGTCGTAGAAGTAGGCGAAGAGCCGGTCACCGACTGTCGCCCTGATCGACGCGAACACCGGCTCCCACGCTCGCAGCGAGAGCTCCACGATCGCGTCGACGTCGGCCGCCTGCATCGGTCGGATGACGGCACCCAACGAGACGGACCTCCAAGGACGACGAAGTCGACACCGACGCCGGTGGCGCTGGGCGCGGCAGCGTACCGGTGCTGATCACGACCACGGACGACCGGCTCAGACCGCCCTCACGAACCACCGAGCGGACGAACGCGTCGCGCATGAAGCATTCCCCGGCTACATCTGACCATGGCGCACCGGACCGGCTGGTTCGTAAGTGCCGACGACGATGCCCAGATCGGTGACAGTGACGTCGACCGGACGCATCGTGGCCGGGCGGATGCCCTCGTTGAACAGGCGCCGACCGGAGCCGAGCACGATCGGGAACGTCATCAGGCGGAGGCGGTCGACGAGCTCGTGCTGCAACAGCGTCTCGAGCAGATTGCCACTTCCCCAGATCTGCAGCTCGTCGCCGGGTTCGTCCTTCAGCCCCTGCACGGCCGCGACGACGTCGCCGGTCACGAGGCGAGCGGTGTCGGGGTGCTCGCCGCGCCACGTCGCATCGGCCTCGCTCAGCGAGTTGGACACGACATACTTGGGCAGCGAGTTGATCGCCGCGGCGATGGGGTTGGTGGGGTCGGTCTGATCAGGCCAGTAGCTGCGGAAGATGTCGAACGTTCTCCGACCGAGCAGGAACGCGCTGGCGTGGCTGTTGAGCTCGGTGACGAACTCGCCGACGGCCGGGTCGGGGAACGGGGCCTGCCAACCGCCGTGGGTGAACGCGTCGCTGGGGTCTTCTTCAGGCCCGCCCGGCGCCTGCATCACGCCGTCGAGGGTCAGGAACGTCTGCACGGTGAGCTTCATGTCACTGGAGACGACGCGGCGCACCGATTCTGAGCGCGCCTCACGGCGACACGCTGGCTCGACGCCACAGCGGCGTTCCTAGAGTGACGTGGTGCCGATGCGCGATCGACGTGACTGGACCGCCGACCATCGCCAGCGTGTGGATGCGCTCATCGACGAGTACCGCGTCGTCCTGCACGACGCGCTGAACGAGCTGACGGAGCAGGAGGCACGTCGTCGCCTGTTGCCCTCGAACACGACACTGCTCGGCCTCGTCAAGCACGCAACCTTCGTCGAGGGCGTGTGGTTCGACCAGGCGATCACAGGCCGGTCGTACGCGGACATCGGCATCGCAAGCACCGTCGACGGTTCGTTCACGCTGCGCAGGAGCGACACGATCGCGACCGTTCGGGCTGCATACCGGGAAGCGTTGTGGTCGGATTCGACGCGGACGCGAGGATGGTCGCCAACTGCCCGGGTCGCACGTGTGGGCATGATCTGTGTCTGTGCGTCGGTACGTGTGGCTCAAGGACGATCCGGTGGGCATGGAGCAGGCAGAGGTGGTGATCGGCGCTGGTGGCCTCGAGGCCCGCTCGGTGGCGATCGGTTCGTCGCCGGTGCCGTACCGCCTCGACCTGGACCTCGCCGTCGACCACGGATGGGTGACGCAGCGGCTGGCGTTGCAGGTCGTCGGCGACAGATGGTCCAGGTCGCTCGCCCTCGACCGTGACCTCGACGGGTCGTGGCGTGGGACCTGGACCGAGTTCGGCGCGCCACCACCCGCTGTCGACGGTGCCAGGCCGGCCGACGCGATCGAGCCGCACGAGATCCCCGGCGCGGTGGTCGATGTCGATGTGGAGTGGTCGCCGTTGACCAATGTGATGCCGATCCGGCGATTGGGGTTGACGGCGGCGGGGGCCGCGGGGCGCTTCACGATGGCCTGGGTCGCTGTGCCGTCGCTGGCCGTCACGCTCGACGAGCAGCACTACACGCTGCTCGGCGTCGACGACGGTGACGTGTGCGCCCGGTTCGAGAGCGGCGACGGGCTGTTCGCCGCCGTCCTCCGCTGTGACGCGGACGGCGTGGTGCTCGACTATCCGGGCATCGCTCGTCGCGTGCGCTGATCGAGCAGTGTCCGAGAATCGCGTCCGGATAGAAGTGGACGCCGCTGGCGTTGTCCGCCTCTCGCGGTGGCGTCGGGACGACGCTGCCGGTCGCCGCAGACCACGACATGGTCACCGTCGAACGGCTAGCTGCCGCTCAGCGCACGATCCCCGACGCCCAGCTGGCGATCGTGCCCGGCGCAGCTGCCATTCACCGGCGCGGGGATCGTGGACGGGAGCTGTCGAGGAGACGGTCGACGACCCGCGCCGCCGCGTCCACGCTCAGACCGCTGAGCCGCAACTTCTTGGCTCGGCTCGTGGCGCCGGACGTGACCGCCACATCGGCGCGCTTGAGGTTGAACTCCTTCGCCACGAGCTCGAGAACTGCATCGTTGGCGCGGTTGTCGGTCGGCGGAGCGGCGACCCGCAGCTTCAACGCGTCGCCATGGCGACCGACCACCTCGGTGCGCCCCGCACCCGGCTGGACGTGAACAGCGAGCACGACCCCACCGTCAGTCGCGTTGAGCTCGGGATGATCGGACATCGGCACCTCGCTTCTGCACAGTCTCGCCGATGGGGCCCCGGATGCCTGCTACGACGCGCGCAGGCCGTCGTCGGCGACTCCGTAGAGTCGGCGTCGTGGTCGCCATGGCGGTGGTCTCGGCGAGGGACGTATCGATGCCCGCGCGCGTCGGCGGCGTCGGGACCGTCCTTCACCGATAGCAGGTCGTGGCCGCTCCCAGCGTTCGTCGAGAGGCTGTGCGGATGCGTCGATTCGCGGCAGCGGCGTTGGCGGCGCATGCGGTGCAGCCAACCGCGCTCGAGCTGTTGGGGTACGCGGAGAACGTCACCTTCCGGGTCGACACGGTGGCGGGTGACCGGTTCCTGCTGCGGATTCACCGCACGACGGGATCTCCGTTCCATCCGGTACGGACCGTGACGGAGGTCGAGTCGGAGATGGCGTGGCTCCTCTCGCTACGGCGGGACGTCGGTCCGTGCGTGCCCGAACCGGTTCCCAATCACGAGGGTTCGTTCGTCACGGTCGCGGAGGTCTCCGGACACGGAGAGCCGCGCATCTGCGTGTTGTTCCGCTGGGTGGCAGGGCGGTTCCGCAACATCGGTCTGACACCGTCCAACCTGGCCGCCGTCGGCGGGCTGATGGCCCGCCTGCACGATCAGGCCGCCGGGTTCTCTCCGCTGCATGAGTTCAGACGCTGGCGTCTCTGCGATGTCGCCCCGGACGAGTCAGCGCACGCCATCGACACCGTTCTCGACGAATGTGGGCCGGACGACGCCGCGCTCGTGGCGACCGTGCTCGACCGGGTGCGTCACGCCGTGCTCGCCCTCGACGAAGCGCCCGACACGTTCGGCATGATCCACGGCGACCTCCATCAGCACAATTACCTGTTCCACCAAGGCCAAGTGAGTGCCATCGACTTCGACGACTGCGGCTGGGGACACTTCCTCTACGACATCGCCGTAACTCTGAGCGAGGTCAGCCTCCGACCCGACGCTCGCGCCCTCCGGGACGGGTTCCTCGAAGGATATGGGCGGGTCCGACCGCTTCCCGCTGGTCTCGATGAGCACCTTCCCGCGTTCCTCGCCCTTCGCGAGCTGAGGCTCACGATGTGGGTGCTCGAGCAGCGTGACGATCCCGGCTTCAAGTACTGGGAGACCGAGGTCCGTGACGGCCTGCTGTACCTGCGCGATCTCCTCCGACGGATCGATCGCGGCGCGTAGCCGACCCGGGCACCGAGGTGTGGCGCAGGCACCGGTCTGCGGTTCGTACGCTGCGGACCATGAGGGAGTTGTTGGGGTTGTCCGAGGGGTTGCCGGTGCGGCAGGTCGAGGCGGGCGATGTGCTCGTCCGGGAGAGCGAGCGCTCAGGCGCGCTGTACGTGCTGGAGCGGGGCGCGCTGAACGTGACACGCGCCGGCGTCACCATCGCCGTGATCAGCGCTCCCGGATCGCTTGTCGGTGAGCTCGCCGTCCTGGTCGATGCCGACCACTCGGCGACGGTCACCGCCACCATCCCGTCGACGGTACGCGTGGCCGAGGACGGCATGGCCTTCCTCCGGTCGTCCCCGGAGATCGCCCTCGAGGTGGCGAAGGAAGTGGCCCAGCGGATGCTGGGCATGGTCGCCTACGTGGCCGAGCTGAAGCTGCAGGAGACCGAGGGCCCCGGCGTGGACGTGATGGACGAGCTCCTCGCCCGGATCCTCTCCTGGAGCACCGAATCGGCGGACCACTCGGACAACGCCTCCGAGCGCGCGCCGGACCCGCAGCGCTGACCGCCCCGGCACGTTGATCCGCAGCGCTGACGGCACACGCCCGGCAGGTCAGCCGGCGACGTCGGCGATGGCCTGGTCGAGGATGGTCACGCCGAGGTCGAGCTCGTCGTCGGCGATCGTCAGCGGCGGAGCGATGCGGAACACGCCGCCCATGCCGCGCAGGGCGGTGATGTTCATCGACAGGCCGAGCTCGAAGCAGCGCCGGGTGATCGCCGCGCCGAGCTCGGGCGCCGGCTTCTTCGACTCCTTGTCCGTCACGACCTCCAGGCCCACGAGCAGCCCGCGCCCGCGCACGTCGCCGACGCAGTCGTAACGGTCGCGCAGCTCACCGAGCCCGGCCAGTAGCCGGGCGCCGGCCTCCGCAGCGCGTGCTGCCAGCCGGTCGCGCAGGACGATCTCGATCACCTTCAGGCCCACCGCGGCGGGCAGCGGGTCCGAGACGTGCGTCGTGTAGAAGAGGAAGCCCCGTTCGTGCGCCTGCTCCTCGATCTCGTCGGTCGTCAGCACCGCCGCCAGCGGCAGCCCGGCACCGAGCGTCTTCGAGAGGGTGAGGACGTCCGGCACGATCCCTTCGCGCTCGAACGCGAACATCGTGCCGGTGCGACCCATCCCGGTCTGCGCCTCGTCCAGCACGAGCAGGAACCCGCGCTCGTGGCAGCGGGCCTGCAGCGCGGCGAGGTAGCCGGGTGGCAGGTCGAGGATGCCGCCGGACGAGAGCAGGGGCTCGGCGATGAACGCCGCCGGAGCGCCGGCGCTCTGCCGATCGATCAGATCGAACGCGTCGTCGAGCTCGGCGCGCCAGTCGACGCTGCCATCGGGCGCGACGAACCGCGGTCGGTACGCGTTCGGCGCGAACACCGCCATCGACCCGATCTGCGCGGGACCGTGGCCGCGGCGGCCGGCGGAATACGTCGCCGACGACGCACCGCCGGTCATCCCATGCCAGCTCTGAGCGAATCCGACGACCTCCCAGCCGCCGGTCGCCATCTTCGCCAGGCGCAACGCCGCTTCGTTCGACTCGGCGCCGGTGGTCAACAGCAACACCTTGGACAGTCCCGGCGCCAAAGCGGCGAGTGTCTCGGCGAGGTCGATGACCGGCCGGGACAACATGCCGGAGAAGAGATGATCGAGGCGGCCGATCATCTCCGTGACGACGGAGACGATCTCCGGGTGCGAGTGCCCGAGGATGGCGCTCATCTGGCCGCTGGTGAAGTCGAGCACCCGCCGCCCCGACGCGTCCTCGACGAACGCGCCCGCCGCCCGTTCGGCCACGAACGGCGACCACGTCCCGCCGTAGCGGACGAGATGGCGCTGCGCGCGCTCCAGATCTCGCTCGTCGGTCATCGACGCATCATGGCGCAGGCGCCACCGGCGCTCATCGAGAATCCACCTGACGGCGTCAGCGCGTCACGACCGGCGAGGGCGCCGCCGTCCGGGCTGCCACCGCACCGCCGAGGTAGACCTCGGCGACGTGCGCGTCGGAGTCGAGGATCTCCGGCGGGCCCTCGGCGATGACCTCGCCCGCTGCCAGCACGTAGAGCCGGTCGACCAGCCCGCGCATCATCGGGACGTCGTGGTCGATGACGACGACGGTCGCGCCGAGGTAGCGGCGCACGTCGTGGATGACATCGCCGAACGCCGCCGTCTCCCGCGGGGTGAAGCCGGCCGTCGGTTCGTCGAGCAGCAACACCCGCGGTTCCAGCGCGATCACGCACGCCAGCTCGGCCATCCGGCGGAGCCCGGTCGGCAGCTCCGCCGCCGGCCGGTGTGCGTACACGTCCAGATCGAGCAGCTCGAGTACCTCGTGGGCGCGGGCCATCCGTGCCCGTTCCGCGCGCACGGAGCCAGGCCAGGCGATCATCGACGGCACCAGCCACGACCGGTGGTGCCGCTCCAGCGCGATGGCGACCGACTCGACGACGGTCAGATCGACGAACAGCCGCGCCTGCTGGTACGTCCGCCCGAGACCATGGCGCGCCCGGCGGTACGCAGGCAGGCGCGTGATGTCGTCCCCGAACAGCTCGACGGTGCCCTCCTGCGGGCGGAGGTTGCCGGAGAGGACGTCGAACAGGGTCGTCTTCCCGGCGCCGTTCGGTCCCATCAGCCCGACGATCTCGCCGGTGCCGGCGCGGATGGCGACGTCCTTCAACGCCTGCAGGCCGCCGAAACGGACGCTCACGCCCGTGGCGACGAGCGGCACGGCCACTGCTGCCTCGCCCGCTGCCTCGCCGCCCGCCGCCGCTGTTGGCGGGGACTGCTCGCGCAGCCGGACCCGCGCCTCCTCCACAGCCTCGCCCGTCGCCGACACGTCGACCGCCCGCTCCACCGGCCGTCCGCGCGTTGCCCACGCTACGAACCGGTCGCGCACGTCGAAGACGAGCGTCGCCAGGCCGCCGGGCATGAGCATCAGGATGAGCACGACCGCCAACCCGGACGACAGCAGCGCGTACCCCTCGCCGAGCAGGCGCGGAATGCCCTCCAGCCACAACGCCCCGAGCACGACACCGGTGATCGTCGTGATCCCGCCGAAGACGGCGATGACGACGAAGTTCAGCGACTCGCCTGCGCTGAAGATCGTCTCCGGATTGGCGGAGAACGTGATCAGCAGCCCGCCGTACAGGAACCCGGCCAGCGAGGCGATCGCCCCGGACAGCGCGAACGCGGTCAGCTTCACCCGCCAGGGGACGAGCGACAGGCTCGCCGCGGACGCCTCGTTGTCCCGCACGGCGAGCATCGCCCGCCCGGGGCCGGTGCGCCGCACGCGGTACACCATCAACGCGACCACGACGAGCACGGCGAGGCACAGCCAGTAGTAGCGGTCCTCCTGGTCGAAGTCGATGCCGGCGAACTGCGGCCGCGGCAGCTGCAGCGAGCTGCCCGTCTCCGGCGACACGTGGACCAGCCACTCCTGGTAGAAGAGCCAGCTCGCCACGGCGAGCGCGAAGCCGAGTGTGGCCACCGAGAGGAACAGGCCGCGCAGGCGCAGCGCCGGCAGCCCGACGACCACGGCCACTGCCGCGCCGACGACGATGACGATCGCGGCGACGGCCAGATGCGGGTACCCGAGCTGGTACAGCCGCCCACCGACGGCCGCGCCGACGCCGACGAACGCGAACTGGCCGAGCGACACGTGCCCGGCGAAGCCGGTCAGCACGACCAGCGACAGACCGACGAGCGCGGTGATGGCGATCGTCGAGAGCGTGATCTGGAGGGACGCCTTCACTGCCAGCGGCGCCAGCACGGCGAGGACGAGGACCGCCGCGAGCGAGGCGTACTTGGTCGCGCGCACCAGCGGCACCCTCGCCTGCGCCGGGGTCAGCGGGCGGACGGCGTGCGTCAGCGACCAGTCGGCACCGGAGCGGGCACCGCGGGCACGCCCCAGCCCGGGCTTCGCCAGCATGCTGACGAGGATCACGACGGCGAGCACGAGCTCGAGCACTCCGCCGACGGGATAGTTCCAGATGACCAGCGCCTCGACGACGCCGATGGCGATCCCGCCGACGAACGATCCCCAGATGCTGTTCAGCCCGCCGAGCATCGCCGCGCCGAGCGATCGCAGCAGCAGCGTCGGACCGAGCGCCGTCGACAACGTCAGCGGCTTCGTGCCGCCGATGAGGATCGCGCCGATCCCGGCCAACAGCCCGGCGATGATCCAGATCGCGAGCGACACCCGCCCGGTGGCGACGCCGGCCAGGCGCGCTGCCTCGGTGTTCTCCGCTGCCGCCCGGCTCGCCCGCCCGAGCGGGCTGCGGTGCAGGAACAGCGCCACGCCGAGCGCGCACAGCGGAGCGACGATGATGATCAGGATCTGGCCCGGGCCGAGCACGAGCGTCCCGACCGTCAGCCGCCAGTCGAACGGCGCGGGGAACGACTTGCCGCTCAGGTCGCCGGCCCGCGGGATGAGGAGGCTGAAGCCGAAGAGGGCCTGCGCGAGCCCGATCGTCGCCACGAGCATCGTCAGCCGTGGGCCGCGCGAGAGCGGCCGCATCACGAGCCGCTCGGTCATCCCACCGACGGTCGCCGCGCCGGCGAGCGCGAGCAGCAGCGCCAACCAGTACGGCCACCCCTTGTTGATCACGAGGATCGGGATGAGGATCGCCGGGAGCGCGCCCATCTCCCCGGCGGCGAAGTTCAGGACGCGGGACGTCCGGTAGACGAGCGTCAGCCCGATCGCGATCAGCGCGTACGTGAGTCCGGCGATCAGGCCGGTGATCACGACGTTCAGCGGGATCTCGAAGTCGATGAACGGCAGCGTCAGCGTGTGGGACACGACGCCCTCCCGTCACCGATTGCACGAGCTCCCGACACGGCCTACCCTATTTAGCACACTTTATTGCGCGGACGCCGGGCCGTCCGTGGGCCTGCCGGGGGAGCGCGTCCGTTGGTCGCAGCGTTGACGATCGGGGTCGCGGTGCCCGAGCTGTCGGAGTACGTCGCGCTCGATCCGTGCTGGGCGATCGGGGATCCGCGACACCAGGCGCAGGCCGCGGTCGACGGCTGGCGGGCGGCTGGACGCCTGCCGGTCCACGGGCGCGACGTCCGTCTTGCCTTCCGCGAGTACCGCGTCAATCAGGCCGGCGAGAAGGTCGCCGCGGCCCGTGCGCTCGCCGAGGAGGACGGCGCGTTCGCCGTCATCGGCGGGCGGGACTTCACCGAAGGCGCGTGCTGGCTGGCGAGGTCCGGCGTTCCGGTGATCGACGTCAACGCGGTCCCGTCGTCGACGCTCGCCGCGCATACGCCGTGGATGTTCACGTTGCGTGCGGCGCAGGACGTGCTCTACCGCGCGTTCATCCGCTGGGCGGATCACCACGGCCGCCTCGCCGGCCGGGCGATCGGCGTGTTCAGCGACCGTCTCACGCGCGAGTCGACCGCCGCCGCGCTCGCCGAGCTCGACCGCCTGGGCCACGAGGTGCTGATCGTCCTCCACTCCGAAGGCCTCGGCGCCGGGAGCGAGCGCGATCACGACGCGCCGGCTGAGTTCGAACATGCAGGCGTGGAGCTGCTACTCGGGTTCGTCGGCGGCTCGAGCTGGATCAACACGTTGCGCGGTTGCGCCGACCGCGGCTACACGCCGGCGCTGCTCGACCTCGAGACGGGGGAGCACACGAACGACGTCACCGCCCGCTTCCACCCTCCGGCGCTGTACGACGGCACGCTGGCCCTGGCGATGAGCCGGGTGGGCGACGTCGCCGCCGGGTGGCCGTTCGACCTGGCGACGGAGTCCGCCCTCGCCGCCTACGAACGCCACACCGGCCGTGGCGTCGCCCGCGAAGCGCCCGTGCGCAGCGGCGAGTGGTCGAACCTGCTGATCACTGCCGATCTCGTCTCGCTCCTGCTGACCGGGCTGGAGCACGCCGGCCCCGGCCCGACGCGCGAGGTGCTCGTCTCCGGCCTGGAGCACATTCGTGATCTCCCGGCGGCGAGCGGCGCCGACGTCAGCTTCACGGAGGGTCAGCATTGGGGATTCCGGTCCGCCCGAACGATCCGCTGGGACGCCGGCCGCGCCGCGTGGGTCGCCGAGTCCGACTTCGACTGGCCCTTGTAGAGGGGCCGGCATCGCCGTGGCCGAATCGTCACGTGACGAAACCC
>DASZOG010000186.1:0-8068 GCA_035550895.1 Acidimicrobiales bacterium | reverse complement strand
TGTGGACGTGGGTGATGCTCGGGTGGCGGCCCACCGTCTCGGAGGCCATCTCCAGCGCGTCCGCGAACGTGGACGCCGGGCGGAACCCCATCCGCCGGACGGCCCGCTCCTCGCCGCCCACCACGATCACCTGGCTGACGTGCTCGAGGGCGTGGGCGCACCAGTACCACATGTAGAACGGGTGCACGCCGTGGTAGGCGTAGCCCGTCCGGTACAGGTGGCGGTACCACTCGTCCTCGGCGAACGACTTCTCGTAGTTCGCCTCGATCTCGGCCGGGTCCGTCGTGTCGGCGAGCACCTGCTCGAAGAAGTCGATGTAACTCGGGTGGTGGACCGGGTGGAACTCCCACGGGGTCGGGTGGGTGACGATGACGACGCCGCCCTCCCGCACGAGCGGCTTGCCGCGGTAGAGGTTGAAGTAGTACCCGAGGCTCGTGCACGTGACGAGGATCGGGTTCATGATCGAGTGCACGTTGTACGGGCAGATGTAGGGCACGCCCATCGTCAGGATGTCCGTCTGTCCCTCGACGGGTACGAGATGCTGGCGGTAGACCTGCTCGGTCGTCGCCTGGTGCACGGCGCCGACCTCACCGCACTGCACCGACGTCATCCGGTGCGGCGCCTCGATCGAGTGGAACAGCTTGCGCGCCATGCGCGGCGGCGTGCGCGCCAGGCTCTTCGTCGACGCGACGTACATCGCCCTGTCGCGAGGCGTCCACTCCCACTCGCGCTTGGAGAGGAAGGCGAACGGCGACGGGAACGTGTCCGTGTTCAGCGTCGTCTCGATCTGGAAGACGTTCACGCCGGCGTCGACGAGCACCTTGCCCATCCGCCAGTTCGACTGGTGCAACTCGCTGCGGTGCTGGTCCATGAAGCTGCGGCTGTGCTCCATGGTCCGCACGTTGTGGTGATGGCGCAGCGAGCGGTACGAGGCGAGACCCGTCGCGGTGGACTTCCACCCACCGTCCATGGCGACGAGGTTGATGTTCACGTAGACGAGGAGGTCGGATTCCGCGGCGCGTTTGTTGATCTCGACCTCTTCGCCGTGCGGCGTCGTGCCGATGAACGCCAGGTTGTCCGGGTCCTCGGCGTCGTGCTGGTACAGGAGACCGCGCGGCACGAATGCGTCGTAGACGCGGTCGCCGACCGCGTGGCGCAGCTCTGCTTCCGTCATCCGCCGGTGCAGCGCGAGCGCGGCGATGATGTGGACGTCGTCGACGCCGGCCTCGGCGGCGAGGTCGAGGACGGCCTCGATGACGCGCTGGCGGTTGTCGGGCCGGCGCATCTTCGGCAGCGGCAGGCTGACGTCGTCGAAGGCGATCGTCAGCCTCATCCCCGGGTGGAGAAGGGCGCGCAGCGGCTCGCTCTCGATCGGGTGGTCGAGCGCGTGGCGGATCGCCTGGTCGGGATCGGGCAGTGCCTCGAGCGGCTCGGGGGCGTAGATGATCCGGCTCCGCCCGGCGGGCAGCTTCTCCAGGCTCCACCCCTCGCCGCGCCAGAACAGCGCCGGAGGCGTGGAGCGATCGACCTCGAGGACGAATCCCGGTCGCGGCATCATCGGCCCTTCTCGTGTCGGAGGTCGAAGACGACCTTCACCGCGCCGCGCCGGCCGGCGTTGGCGGCGTGCTCGATCGCCTCCGCGAAGCGGTCCAGGGGATACATGGCACTGACGAGCCGGCCGAGCTCGGCGTCGCGAACGAGGTCGAACGCGAGGTCGAACGTCCTCGGTCGATCGCCGGACGGGAGCGTCTCGGTGCCGTAGGCGTACGCGCCGACGAGCGCGGTCTCGCGATGCCACAACGTGGTCAGTTCGAGCTTCACTGCGGCGGGCATGCCGACCACGACGACCGCGCCGCGC
Organism: Acidimicrobiales bacterium; assembly: GCA_035550895.1. GTDB lineage: Bacteria > Actinomycetota > Acidimicrobiia > Acidimicrobiales > Ilumatobacteraceae > DASZOG01. The sequence continues at coordinate 6,210 of DASZOG010000186.1, read as the reverse complement.
GGCGCCACGATCGCCAGCGATTGCTGGAGCGTGTCCGCCGATCCGACGCAGTCGATGACGACATCGCACCCGCCGGTGAGCTGGTCGCCGCCCGCTGTCCCGGTGTAGGCCATCGACCCGGCGAGCCGCCGGATGAGGCGGGGCAGCTCAGCGGGGTCGCAGACGCGGTCGGCGCCGAGCGCACGGGCGAGCTCGCGCTGGTGCGGGTACCGCGCAGCGCTGACGATCACGCCTGCTGGAGTCAGACGGCGCAGCGCGGCGACCGTGAGCAGGCCGAGCGTGCCTGCGCCGAGCACCACGACGAGATCGCCCTCCCGCACCGGCCAGCGCAACGCGCCGTGGATCGCGCATGCGGTCGGTTCGATCATCACCGCCGCCTCGTCGGTCACGTCCTCCGGCACCGGGTGGAGCTGGCTCGGATGGGCGACCATCTCCGTCCCCCAGCCACCGCCGGTGTCGCAGCAGAACCCGGACTGGAGGCCCGGCGCGAGCGCGCCGAACGCGAGGCGCTGGCAGTTGCCGAGGTCGCCACGGGCGCAGGCGGCGCAGACCGGCTCGACGTGGCGGGCGACGCAACCGAGCACGGGTTCGAGAACGACCCTCCGCCCCGTGTCGTCGTCGGCGACGACCTCGTGACCGGGCGTGAACGGGAAGCTGACGATCGGCTCGAAGTAGCGGCTCGCTGTCCCGTCGACGGTCGACAGGTCGCTGCCGCAGATGCCCGCCAGCCGGGGCCGGAGGCGGACCCACGACTCGCCGGGCAGGTCGGGCGGATCGACGTCGTCGAGTGTCACCGGCCCGTAGCGCGCGCCCCAGCCGGGCCGCAGCGCGCCGGCGAGCCGCGCTGTCGCCAGGCGCGGTACGTGGCGCTCGAAGACGAGGGCCTTCATCGCCGGCTCCTCGCCGGTCGCTGCGCCCGCCGCCGCTCCCGCTCCGAGAGCAGCGGCCCGATCGGCAGCAGCGGTCGCGGTCCGCCGGGCGCCTTCGCCCACTCCTCGACGAGCCACCCCCGCTTGCGGGCGATCGCGGCGAGGCGGGTCTCCGGGTTCACTGCCACGGGGAAGCCGACGGCCTCGAGCAGCGGCAGGTCCGACGTCGAGTCGGCGTACGCCACGGACTCCTCCAGGCGCAGCCCCTCGGCGTCGCAGTAGTCGGCGAGGATCTGGGCGCGGGTCTCGCCGGTCGGCGGCACGACGGCCAGCTCGCCGGTCAGCCGGCCGTCAAGGGTGGCGGTCATCTCGGCGGCGATGATCTCGTCGAACAGCGGCCGCAGCGGCTCGACGACGAACGACAGCGCGCCGGTGATCAGCAGCGTGCGATGACCCTGCGCCTTGTGTTCGCGGACGCGGCGGATGCCGGCGGGGAAGCTCTTCGTCAGGATCAGCTGGCTGAGCAGCTCGTCGGCGTCCTCCTCGAGCAGGTCCAGCGGCGCGTCCTCGTATCGGCGGTAGAAGAAGCGGAGGAAGTCGCTGCGGTCCTTCCTGTCCAGCTTCAGCAGGCTCGGGCCTTCCGCGGCCTGCTTCACGGCGAAGCGGATCCGGTCGGCAGCGGGGAGACGGCGCGTCGCCAGCCAGGCGTAGCTGTCGACAACGTTCGAGGCGATGAGCGTGTTCTCCAGGTCGAACGCGGCGACGTGGCGCTCGGGCGCGAGCACGGCGCGTCGCAGCCGCGCGGTGCGGTCGATGCGCGTCTTGCCCGGCGTGGTCTTCACCCGCGCGTGCTCGACGATCGAGGGCAGGTGGACCTGGGTGATGTAGTACGGCCAGTCGATCACCCGCGGGTCGAAGCGGAACGCGGCGCGGTCATCATCGGCCAACCCCTCCCAGAGCTGGAGCAGGTGGTCGACGCGGTAGATCGCCTCGCACTCTGCGTAGAGCCCGTACAGCTCGACGTACTCGAGCGCCCGTTCGACCTCGATCCGCTTCTCCTCCAGACGGGCCGACCACGCGGCCTGCTTCCCGCGCAACGGGAGCGCCTGCAGCACGCGCTCGGTCCTGCCGAAGAGTTGCTTCGCTCGCGTCAGCTGTCCCTGCACCCGGCCCCGGCCGGGGAAGCTCCACTCCGGGACGACGATCGGCTGGCCCTCCGCGTCGTACAGCGGGTTGTCCAGGAACCAAGCTCGCGTGTTCTCCACCAGCACGCGGTACTTCAACGGGTTGACCGAGCCCGACGCGACCTGGGTGATGCGCGGCGCCTGCTCCGGGCCCTGTGCGGCGACGGCGAGGATCGCCCCGACGACGAAGTCGACGGGGATCACGTCGACCGTTCCCTCCGGCACGCCGGGGAACTGCTTCAGCAGGCCGCGGGCGTACGAGATGAAGATCGGCTCCGCCATGCGGAAGCCCCGGATCCATCCCGGCCGCGGTTCGGCGAGCGCGGACTCGATGATCGACGGGCGGACGATCGACACCGGCACGTCGCCGCGCGTCTCCATCAGGGCAAGCTCGCCGAGCGCCTTCGTGTACGCGTAGGCATCCGGCCAGCCGAGGCTGGCGGCACGCGCCCGGCCGGCGTCGACGAGGCGGTCGGTGACCCAGCGGTCGCGCAGCTGCTCCGTCTTCGCCGCCAGCGCTGGCGTGCCTGCGGCGCCGAGCTCGCGGCGGGCGTCGGCGCGGAACTCCTCCAGGCGGTCCTTCGTGCGGCTGGCGTCCTCGGCCTCGGCGCGCGCGCGACGGGCGGCGGCGACCTCGTCCCGCCAGTCGACGTCGAGGGCGAACCGGCTCTCGGAGACGAGCTCCTCCGGCGCCGAGCCGCGCCGGTTGCCGGCGACGTAGCAGGTGGACACGGCGACGAGGTGCGGCGTCACCTGGTCGTCCGTGAGCAACTCGACGATGCGGCTCGGCCCGAGCAGGTTGACCTCGACGGCGGAGTCGAGCGGCGAGTCGAACGCGACGGTCGCAGCGGAGTGGATGATCGTGTCGCAGCTGGAGAACGCTGCCCGGTCATGCGCCGAGAGTCCGAGGCCGTCGGTGCCGACGTCGCCGGCGACGACCGTGATGCGCCGTGCCCCCTCTTCGGCGAAGCGCTCCGCGCCCCAGTCGCGGCGGAGGCTGTCGAATGCGTCGTTGCGCAGGATCTCCCGCTGCACGCGCTGCGCGGCGGTCGTCCGCCGGCCGGGGCGGACGAGGAGCACGATCTCGCAATCGGGCACCGCCCGCAGCAGGCGTTCGACGAGTGCGGTGCCGACGAACCCGGTGGAACCGGTGACGGCGATCCGCCTCCCGGCAAGGGCCTCGGCGATCACGCCCATATTGTCTACCATTTGGTAGAGAGCGATGCGAGCAGAACGTCCGACCCGGGAGCGGATCCTCGACGCCGCGCTGGACCGGTTCGGTTCGCGCGGGTTCGAGGCGACGTCGTTGGACGAGATCGCCAACGACGTCGGCGTCGCGAAGCAGACGGTTCTGTACTGGTTCCCGTCGAAGGACGACCTGCTGGCGGCGGTGATCGAGCGCAGCGCCGACGACCTCGCGGTGGCGGCCGAGGCAGCGCTGCGCCAGGCCGGCGGGGGGTTCGACCGGATCGAGGCGGTGGTCTTGGCGATGTTCCGGCCCGCCGTACGTCGCTCGGCGCTGCTCGGCCTGCTGCGCGAGCTGAACCGGCTCGGCCCGGATGCCGCCGACCGGCTCGTCGACCGGGCCCGGCCGTTGGTGGAGCGGGCGACGTCGTTCCTCGCCAGTGAGATGGACGCCGGCCGGATGCGCCGTGCCGACCCGCAGCTCGTGCTGTCACTGGCGTACGCCACGGTCGTCGGCGTCGCCACCGAGCCGGAGGCGCTACGCGCCGTCGGCTGGGAAGCCACCCCCGCGGGCCTCCGCCACCTCCGCGCTGAGCTCCTCGCATACCTGAAGGCCGCCCTCGGCGCTCCCCCGAAGTTCTGACGGGTGGCCGTTCGTACTCGGACCACGGCGGGGCGTGTCAGCATGAACCGTGGCCCGCGTCGCGGACTCGGCGCCCGTCGCGACGACGCCGTTCGACACCACACCTCCGGGTGAGCGGTACTACCGCCATGCGGGCGATCTCGTCCGGCTGGTCGTCGCGGCGATCGTGTCGGTGGTCGTGATCTGCCTCGTCACCGTGGCCCGCAACACCGCGGACGGCTTCACGGAGGATCTCGCCGACGCGAGCGGCCGCATCGCCCGCTCCGCGCGCGAGCTGCTCCTCGCGCTGGCTCAGAGCGTCGCCATCGCCGTCCCGGCCGTCGTGGTGGTTGTCCTCGTCGCCCGGCGCCGGTGGCGGCGGTTGCTCACGGTCGTCTGCGGCGCGCTGGCGGGTGCGGGTGTCTTCGCCCTGATCGGCCAGGCGGTCGACGCCGCGACCGCTCGCCCGCTGGAGCTGCGCAGGGCAGACACGTTCCTCGACCCGTCGTTCCCACCACCGGCATACCTGGCCGCGGCGGTCGGAGCAGCCGTCGTCGGCAAGCCGTGGCTCGGGCGCTCGTGGCGCCGCGGACTCGACGTCGGCCTCGTCGCGCTGGGGGCGGTGCTGGCGTTCGTCGGGACGGCTGCGGTGGCCGAGTTGCTCCTGGCTGGAGCGCTGGGCGCCGTCGGTGGGTCGGCCGTGCTCCTGGCAGTCGGGGCGCCGAATCGGCGGGCGTCCCCGGCCGTGGTCGCCGAGGGTCTCGAGGCGGCCGGTCTTGCAGTGCGCACAGTCACGGTCGTGCGGGCTACAGGTGGCCGGTCGCAGGTCCACGAAACGACGCTGCTCGACGGCAGCGCGATCGTGGCGAAGGTCTACGGGCGCGACGAGCGCGACGCAGACCTGCTGTACCGCACCTACCGCGCGGTGGGCTTCCGCGGTCTCGAGGATCAGCCCCCACCGACGTCGCTCAAACAGGACGTCGAGCATCAGGCCTTCATGCTCGTCCTTGCCGCGCAAGCGGGCGTGGCTGTGCCCCGCATGCGAGCGGTGGCGCCCCTCACCGACGGATCCGTCGCGCTGGCGCTCGATCGCATCGACGGCGTGCCGCTCGACAGCCTGGAACCGGACGCCATCGACGACCGCCTGCTCGACGCGTTGTGGGCCGAGGTCGGACTGCTGCACCGGGCGCGGATCGCCCATCGCGCGCTGCGCGCCGGGAACGTCTTCGTGGATCGCGCCCGCCGCCCGATCCTCATCGACTTCGGCTTCGCCGAGGAAGCCGCGACCGAGACGATGAAAGCCAGGGACGTCGCCGAGCTGCTGGCCTCCCTGGCGATCCTCGTCGGTGCGCAGCGCTCGGTGTCGTCTGCCACCCGCGTGCTCGGTGGCCCGCCGGTCGCGGCCGCTTTGCCGCAACTCCAGCCCCTCGCGTGCACGTCCACCACCCGCCGCCGTGCCTCCAAGGCGCTGCTCGAAGAGGTGCGGACCGCCGTAGCCGATGCCACCGACTCTCCTCCGGCGGAGCTGGCCCGCCTGGTCCGCGTCCGTCCCCGGACCCTGCTGATGGTCGCTGCCGGCACTGCTGCGTTCTACGTCCTACTGCCGCAGTTGGCCGATGTCGGCGACAGTTTCGAGGCCTTCCAGGAGGCCAACTGGTGGTGGCTGAGCGTCACCGTCGTGGCTTCTCTCACGACCTACGTCTCTGCTGCGATCGCCCTCGGCGGCGCGGTGCCGCAGCGACTGCCGGTCGGTACGACCACGCTCACCCAGCTCGCCTCGTCCTTCGTCAACCGGATCACGCCGGCGAACGTCGGCGGTATGGCGCTCAATGTCCGGTTCCTGCAGAAGGCAGGCGTCGATGGGACGACCGCAGCAGCGGCGGTCGGGCTGGACGCTGCCGTCGGCGCGGTGGTGCACATCGGCCTGATGCTCGTGTTCTTCGCCTGGGCACGCCAGAGCGCGGCCAGCGCGTTCAAGCTTCCCGACAGCAGCAAGATCCTCGTCGTGCTGGCCGTCGTGCTGGCGCTCGCCGGGCTCGCGCTGGCGACCCGCTGGGGACGGAAGTTCGTGCGGCACAAGGTCCTCACCGCGGTGCGCCGGACGCTCGCCAACCTCGCCCGCGTCGCGCGGTCGCCGACGAAGCTGGCCTGCCTCGTCGGGGGCAGCGCGCTCGTCACACTCGGTTACGTGGTTGCGTTGGCGGCAGCCGTCGCGGCATTCGACGGCGGGCCGACGTTCGCGCAGGTCGGCGCGGTGTACCTGGGCGCCGCAGCCGTCGCGGCCGCGGCGCCGACGCCGGGCGGACTCGGCGCGATCGAAGCCGCGTTGGTCGCCGGCCTGACCGGCGTC
>DASZOG010000185.1:0-5290 GCA_035550895.1 Acidimicrobiales bacterium | reverse complement strand
GTCGGCCGGCGCCACCGGCCGCAGCCGAACCAGCTCGCCCTGCAGGGACGTCACCAGGTCGAGCGTATGCCTGTGATCGAAAGACGCCGGGCGTGGCAGTGTGCCGGCATGCTCCTCGGACTGGTCCACGTCAACATGGGCGCCATGAGCCGGCCCGACGACCTCGTCGTCGCCGCACGCACCGCCGAAGCTGCCGGGTTCGACTCGTTGTGGGCCGGCGAGCACATCGTGCTGCCCGACCCGCAGGTGCCCCCGTCGCCGATGGACCCAAGCGACCCGGCGCTCGACTCGTTGCTTGCGCTCACATGGGCGGCGGCGCACACGACGACGATCCGCGTCGTCACCGGAATCGTGATCCTGCCGCAGCGGAACCCGCTGGTGCTCGCGAAGCAGGTGGCGAGCCTCGACGTGCTGTCCGGAGGACGAATCTCGTTGGGCGTGGGCGCGGGCTACCTCGAGCCCGAGTTCCGTGCCCTCGGTGCCAACTTCGCGGAACGCGGCGCCGTCACCGATGAGTACCTCGATGCCATGCTGGCGCTCTGGTACGACGACCGCCCCGAGTACCACGGACGCTTCGTCGACTTCGCCGGCATCGACGCCCATCCGCGTCCGCTGCAGCAGCCGATCCCGCTCGTGGTCGCGGGGCACAGCGCGCCTGCCTACCGCAGGGCGGTCGCGCGTGGCCACGGCTGGTACGGGTACTGGTTGACGCCCGACGACGTGGCCACGTCGCTCGCCGGGCTGCGCACCGCCGCCGGTCGCGTGGAACGGCCTCCCGAGCTCGGCGAACTGGAGATCAGCGTGACGCCACGCGGGCGGCTCACGCCCGAGCGGGCCGCGGCGTATGCCGAGCTCGGCGTCCACCGGCTGGTGCCGCTGGCCGGACCGTCCGGCGACGGGCCCCGCGAGACGGTCGAGGCCGCCGTGTCGGCGACCGCCGGGCTGTGACCCGAGTGCTGCGGGGACGGGGCGGCCGCTCGACGCGGGAGACCGGGGCCTCCCGCCGAGAGGCCCCGGTCCGATCCGTGGCGTGATCAGCGCTGTCCCGAACCCAGGTCGACGGCCACGCCGATGAGCGCGGACACCGCCTGGTCGACGTCCACGTCGTCGTTGCCACCCAGGCTGTTCACCTCCAGCCGGTCACTGGCCTCGCTGCCGGTGATCCGCACCTCGGTCCTGAGCCCCTCGACGTCGACCCTGGCACCGTTGGCTTCGACGTCGATCCGGTCGGCCCGCTCGGTGCCGTTGACGGTCACGACGTCGGCCTGGCCGTCCGGCCCGCCCGCGGGACCGGAGAGGTCGACGTCCGCCCGCCGGAAGTCCGTGCCGGACATGTCCTGGACCGTGAACGTGTCGGGACCGCCCAGCGCGGCCAGGTCCAGCCGCTCGACCCCGTCCATGTCCATGCGGATGTTGCCGGCGTCCCGCAGGAACAGCGATCGCCGACCGTCGGGCGACAGGCTCATGTTCTCGGCCACTGCGGCGCCGTTGAAGTCGAGCGTGTCCGTTCCGCTCTGGCCCTCGACGACGTCGCTGCCGTCGCCCGGGTCCCACCGGAACGTGTCCCGCCCGGAGCCGAGCACGGCCGAGTCGTTGCCACGGTTGCCGTCGACCGTGTCGTTGCCGCTGCCGCCGATGAAGAGCTCGATCCCGTCGCCGCCGTCGAGGTTGTCGTTGCCGCTCCCGCCGCTGATGGTCGCCGGTTCGTCGACGATGCCGTTGGCCTGATCGACGCGGAACTGGTCGCTCCCGCTGCGCGCGAACACCTCGATCCGGCTGAAGGTGCTGCGGTCGAAGCTGTGCTCGGCGGTGCCGTCGTCGTTCAGGTCGACCTGCAGCGTGCCCGGCGCGCCCGCGGCGAGGCGGAGCGCGATCCGATCGGCATGCGAGGTCCCGATGACCGTCAAGGTGTCGTTGGCGACCCGTGCCGACGGCGACGACGTCGCGCCGGCGGGAGAGCTCGGGCCGGCCGCCGCCAAAGCGATCGCGAGCGCTGCCGCGGTTCCCACCGCGAGGGACAGTGGGCGGGCTCCGGAGATGCGATGGACGTTCATGGTCAGTGATCCCTTCCGTGTGCCGCGGTCGACCGGTGTCGACGACGCTGGCCTCCACTACGGCAAGGGGTCGCGATTCGGTTCGCGGTCGGCCGGCGGGGGTGCCGCTTCAGGCGGCGCGGACGGCGATGGCGTCCGGCGGCAGCGTGCCGTCGCGCGGGATCGGCACCACCGTGCGCCCGTAGGGCCACAGGGCGAGGCCGGCCATCTTCAGGGAGGCGACCGCGAAGGGAATGCCGATGATCGTGATCGCCAGCAGCACCGCGGTGACGAGGTGGCCGATCGCCAGCCACCACCCACACAGGATCAACCACACGACGTTGCCGATGGCGTTCAGCGCAACGTCCCGATCCGGCCGCGGGATCACCATCCGACCGAACGGCCACAACGCGTATCCGGCGAGCTTGAACGCCGGCACCGCCAGGGGAATCGTGATGATCCCGACGATCGCGAGCACGCCGGCGACCACGTAGCCCAGGAACAGCCAGATCCCGGCCAGCAGCAACCAGATGATGTTGCCCACCGTCCGCACGAGGCGACAGTAACCGGAGGACCCGTGGCCTCAGCCACTCGAGTCGAGCGCGACCGGCGACGGTTCCGGGTCGAGCGCCCAGCGGTAGGCGGCGCGCACCGCGAAGGCCTCGCGGAGCTCGCTGGCGACGTCGGTCCGGAACTCCTCGCGATAGGTGGGATCGGTCACCAGGTACACGGTGAACGAGAGCCCGGTGAACGTGGCCAGGAACCCGGCGACGCGGAGCAGCTCCTCGGTCACCACCATCCGCCGCTGGTCGAGCGACCACGACAGCAGCACGTTCACGTCGCCACCGACCCAGCCGGCCGTCGAGTGCTCGGTCATGGCCAGCGTGCCGAACGCGACGAGGAACAGCCAGACACCGGCCGCCACGACGGCGATCTGCACGGTTCGGGCGAACAGGCCGACGAGGGCGACGTTCGCCCGCTCCCGGCGCGACAGGGCCATCGGCGGCGGCATGCCGGCCGGCGGGAGGTCGATGGCTCGGGCCGGCGTGTCCGCGGCGAGCGTGCGCACGTCGCCCCACGAATCGAGCGTGCCGGCCGCAGCGATGTCGCCCGGCAGGTGGCTCAGCACGAAGGCGGCGCCGATGCCGACGAAGAGCCCGAGCACCAGCACGTAGGCGATGCCATGGAGCTGCCCGAGGACCTCCCAGGCCTCGGCGGCGAGGAACAGGAACGTGATGGACACGAGGAGCAGCGGCAGCGCCCGCCGCAGCACCGAGCCTTGAAGAGGGTGCTCCTGTCCAGGTCGAGCGCGTACAGACCTCGCAGCACGTAGATCACGACGAGCAGCGGCAACGACCTCGTCCAGATGTGCTCGCTCGCGTCGTAGTGCTCGATGAAGTGCGGGACCCCCCGCCGCACGAACCACCGCTCGCAGTCGAGGATTGCAGGGGCGGCCGGCACCGGCGGGAGGCTAGTGGGGTGGCTCGTCGCGCCCGCCCGGTAACCGGCGAGTCGGGCTTCCCGCCGACGGGTGAAGGGCAGGGCGGTAGCCGTGGATCATCACGTCGACGCTGGCGCGGGGCGTGAGCACCGTTGCGTTGCCCTGCTGCGGGCGGTCGACCGCCGGGCCGTAGCCGCCCGCAGACCACGGCAGCAGGCGATCGCGGAGCACGAGCGCGGGCACCGCATCGCCGCCGTCCGGGTCGTCGACCACGACGAACGCACCCACCGGGAGCTCGGTCCAGGCCCGCGCGTGGCGGCGCTGCGCCTTGCCGTCGCGGCGGTCCGCGTGGAGGCGGCGGTCCATGGGATCGACCCTGGGGCGCTCACCGAACGCCGCCTGCCAGCCGTCGAGCCAGGCGTTGAAGTCGGCACGACGGCAGAGTGCGCAGGGGCGGTGGCCCGCCGCCAGGGCCACGGCCTCGTCCCAGAAGAAGAGCGGGGTCCAGCGGCCGGGCTCCCACTTCGGCGCCACCCAGCCCTTGTACTCGAGGACGCACGTGATCCACCGGCGCACCTGCCACGGCCGCACGATCCGGCGATCGCGGTGCACGCATCCCCGGTTGCCCATGAACAGGCCCCGCTGGTCGATGGCGACGATCCCGCCCCACGGATCCACCCGGTTCGGTGCCGGCACCCGCCCATCGTGGCGCGGCGGGATGCTCGACGGCAGCCGGGATGCGGTCCCGGGCCGTGGGACCACTTATGACGCGCCTCACCGGCGGGTAGACGACGATCGCCGAGAAGGGAGGGTCTCTCATGACCTGGGTGATCGTGGTTGTAGCCGTCGTCGTGGTGATCGCGCTGGCGGCAGTGGCGCTGGGGTGGAGCCGTTCGGCGGCGCTGAGGCGGCGTTTCGGGCCCGAGTACGACCGCACCGTCGACGAGGAGGGTGGCCGCCGCGCCGCCGAGGCATCGCTGCGCGACCGCGCCAAGCGACGCGACGAGCTGGAGATCCGGGAGCTGTCATCGGAGGCCAGGTCGCAATTCGCCGCCCAGTGGCGCAACGTGCAGTCCGGGTTCGTGGATAACCCCCGCCGGGCGGTCGACGATGCCGACCGGCTCGTGCAGCGCGTGATGCGCGAGCGCGGCTATCCCGTCGACGAGTTCGACGAGCGCCTCGAGATGGTCTCCGTCGACCACCCCGAGCTCGCCGAGAACTACCGCGTGGCGCACTCGATCCAGCGACGAGGCGGCACGGACGGAGCGCCCGTCGTCGACGACCTGCGTGAGGCGTTCCAGCGCTACCGGGCGCTGTTCGACGACCTGTTGGCGGATGGCGCGGACGTCGATCACGACGCGACCGCCGACGAGGACGCGACCGCCGACGAGGACGCGGCCGCCGATGAGTACGCGGGACTCGACCGGGATGCGACCGACGAGGACGGCGTGTCACGTGAGCGGCACGTCCGTGGAGGGAGGACACAGTGAGCACCAACGAGGCAGACGGCTATCAGGACCGCTGGCACCGGATCCAAACCGGGTTCGTGGACGAGCCCGGCCAGGCCGTGCAGAGTGCAGGCGAGCTGCTGACCGAGCTGATCGACGACCTGAACCGCAGGCTCACCACCGAGCTCGAGGCCCTGGATGCACGGCGGGAAGCCAGCGACGACGTGTCCACCGAAGACCTGCGCGTGACGTTCCAGCGCTACCGCTCGTTCTTCGATCGCCTGATGTCGGCGTGAGGACGCTGCCGCCGCCGGGGCGGCGCCCGCCAGGTCGGGCTCAGCCCCGACCGGCGGGCGTATCCCTGGCCG
>DASZOG010000184.1:0-5134 GCA_035550895.1 Acidimicrobiales bacterium | reverse complement strand
GGGTCGATGACGTCATCGACATGAGCGTGGCCGGCGGCGATGTACGGGTCGATGTTCTTGCGGAACTCCTCGGCGAGCTCGATCTTGCGCGCGGCGCGCTCCTTCGGATCCGCGTACTGGTCGAGCACCTTGCGCTGGGTGATCTCGACCATCCCGTCGGGCCCCATCACGGCGATCTCGGCCGTCGGCCAGATCGCGACGTAGTCGGCCTCGTACGCCGTGCCGTTCATCACGAAGTAGCCGGCGCCGTAGCTCTTGCGCAGGACGACGGAGACCTTTGGCACCGTGGCTTCGCTGACGGCGAAGAGCATTTTCGCCCCGTGGCGGATGATGCCCTGCTTCTCGACGGCCGAGCCGACGATGAACCCGGGCACGTCGTGCAGGAACACGAGCGGGATGCCGAACGCGTCGCACAGCCACACGAAGCGGGCGGCCTTGTCGGCGGCGTTCACGTCGAGCGCGCCACCGAGGACCATCGGGTTCGAGGCGAGGAAGCCGACGGGCATCCCGCCGATCCGCCCGAGCCCGGTGACGAGGTTGCGCGCCCAGCCCGGCTTCATCGGGAAGAACTCGCCGTCGTCGCAGAGCAACGGCACGACCTTCGTCATGTCGTAGGCCCGGCGGGGAGCGGTCGGCACGATCCGGTACAGCTCCTCGACCCGGCGATCGACCGGATCGGTGGTCTCCCTCACCGGCGGCGGCTGCTGGTTGTGGCTGGGGAAGAACGAGAGGTACTCGCGGACGACGGCGAGGCACTCCTCGTCCGAGCCGACTTCCAGGTCGGCGACACCGGAGACCTTCGTGTGCACCTCTGAGCCGCCCATCTCCTCCTCCGTCACCTCCTCGCCGGTGGCGGCGCGGACGAGGTGCCGTCCACCGAGCGCCATCGACGAGGTGCCCTTGACCATCGGGATGAAGTCGGCGAGCGCCGGGATGTACGCCGTGCCGGCGGCGCAGTGGCCGAGCATCGCTGCCACCTGGGGCACGACCCCGCTGAGCGTGACCTGCTCGCGGAACAAGTGGCCGGCGGCGGCGAACGTCGACCCGCTCGTCGACTGGATGCGCGCACCCGCGGAGTCGAGCAGCCACACGATCGGGATCCGCTGGCGCAGCGCCAGCTCGCGCATGCGCGTGGTCTTCTGCTCGCCCACGGCCCCCATCGATCCGGCGAGCACGGTGAAGTCGTAGGCGCAGATCGCCACCCGCCGCCCGCCGATCGCGCCGACGCCGGCGACCATGCCGTCCGCGGCGAGATAGCCGCGTTGCTGCTCGAGCAGCGGGTCCATCGAGTCGGCGAGCATCCCGTACTCGACGAAGCTCCCTGGGTCGAGGAGCAGGTTGAGGCGCTCGCGCACGGGGAGCTTGCCCATCTCCCGCTGGCGAGCGACCTGCGCGTCGCCGCCCATCGCCAGCGCCCGCTCGCGCCGGTCATGGAGATTGGCGATCAGCGGACCCCAGTCGTGCAGCTCCGGGTGGCTGGGTGCGGTCATCGGCCCGTCCAGTTCGGCGCTCGCTTCTCCTGGAAGGCGCGGATGCCCTCGGTCGAGTCCTCCGTCGCGTTCACCACCGTCAGCACTGCCTGGAGCAGTCGCAGCGCGTGCGCCGCGTCGAGGCCGAGGACGTCGTAGAACGCGTCCCGCCCGAGTTTCATGGCGGCGGGAGACTTCGCGGCGAGCGTGCCCGCGAGCTCGCCGACCGCCGAGTCGAGCTCGGCGACGGGCACGACACGCGTCACGAAGCCGAGCCGCGCCGCTTCGTCCGCCTGCACGCGCCGGCCGGTCATCATCAGCTCGAGCGCGACCTTCGGCGGCATCGAGCGGAGCAGCGGCACCGTGATCATCATCGGCCAGATGCCGACGTCGATCTCCGGCGTGCCGAACACGGCATCGTCCGCGGCGACGACGAAGTCGCAGGCCAGCGCGACGCCGAACCCACCGGCGAGGCAGTACCCGCGCACGCGGGCGATCGTCGGCTTGCCGAGAGTCCAGAGATCGGAGAACAGCTGGGCGAACTGGCCGCGCCCCTCGTGCAGGTCGATCTGGCTCGCACCCGCCTGCATCCCGGAGAGGTCCGCACCGGCGGAGAACGCTCGCTCGCCCGCTCCCGTGATGACGACGACGCGGACGTCGCGGTCGGCCCTGGCGCGCGCCACTGCGTCGCGCAGCTCACCGACTGTCGTGAACGCGAGCGCGTTGCGCCGCTCCGGCCGGTCGATCGTCACCGTCGCGACGGCCGCGTCGACCTCGTAGCGGACGGTCGGCTCCACGGGCGGGCACCGTACCGCGGGTCCGCAGGAGCACACCGAGGCACTGCCGCACTCGTCTCGCCGGCTCCGAACGCCGCTGGCGGCGTCTGCCTCCTCGTCAAGTGCGCTTCGGCAATTGCCTTCGTCGGCATCCTTGCCGGCGACGTCCGGCGCTCGGCGATCCGAGTACGTCAGCGCCTCGGCGCACTCCTAGCCTGCGACGGATGGCGACAGCGGCGATCGCTTCGTTCCGTCTCGGCGGGCAGGACGGCGTCTCGATCGTGGCGTCGTCGTGGCAACGCCAGCTCACGGAGCTCGGCTTCACCGTGCGGACCGTCGCCGGGAGCGGCGCCGCGGACCGGGTCCTGCCGGGGCTCGCGCTCGACGCCGCCGCGCCGGTGGGCAGCGCGGAGCTGACGGACGCGCTCCGCGGAGTGGACCTGGTCGTCGCCGAGAACATCCTCACGATCCCGCTGAACGTTCCGGTGTCGCTTGCTGTGGCGGAGGTGCTCCGGGGTCGGCCGGTGATCGTGCACCACCACGATCCGCCGTGGCAGCGGGCGCGGTTCGCGCACGTGACGGCGCTCCCGCTCGACGATCCGGCGTGGCGGCACGTCACGATCAACCAGATGACCGAGCGTCAGTTCCGCCGGCGGGGCATCGCCGCCACGACGATCCCGAACGCGTTCGACACCGATGCGCCGCCCGGCGATCGGGAGGCGATGCGCGATCGGCTCGGCGTCGGTCCCGAGGAACGCCTGGCGCTGCACCCCGTGCGGGCGATCGCCCGGAAGGACGTTCCGGCTGCGCTCCGCCTGGCGACGGCCGTCGGCGCGGCCTACTGGCTCGCCGGGCCGGCGGAGGAGGACTACGCCTCGACGGTGGAGCGTCTGCTCGCGGACGCGCGGGTGCGTGTGCTGCGAGACGGGTTCACGTCGATCCCGGATGCCTACGCCGCCGCCGACGCGGTGCTCTTCCCGTCGTTGTGGGAGGGGTTCGGGCTGCCCCCGCTGGAAGCTGCCGTCCATCGCCGGCTCGTCGCCGTGGGCCGGTACCCGGTCGCCGAAGAGCTGCGCTCCCTCGGCTTTCGGTGGTTGCCGACCGCCGACCCGGCGCCGCTCGCCGCGGCGCTGGACGACCCAGCCAGCGTGAAGGCGGACCTCGACGTGAACCACGAGCTCGTGCGGGCACACTTCTCGCTCCCCGCGCTGCGGGACGCGCTGCGGGCGCTCCTCACCGACGCCGGCTGGCTCCCATGACCGAGCGGACCGAACCTGCCGACCCGATTCTGGCTCGGCGGGAGCAGGCCCGCCGGTGGTCGCTCGTGGCCTGCCGCGTCGGCTACTTGCTGTTCGGCATGGCGATCGCCGTGTTCGTGATCGCCTTCGCTGTCGGGTTCTCCGGACCACTCGTTGCCGTGATCACGGCCTGCCTCGTCGCCGGGTCGCTCCTCCTCGCCCCGGCGATCGTCCTCGGCTACGCGGTCAAGGCCGCCGACAGGGACGACCGCGAGCGCGGTCGCGCCTGAGCGCCGGTCAGCCGTCGCCGGGGCTCGGCCTCGCGGGCGACAGCCCGGTCACGCCCTCGCCGGCCACTCCGCCAAGAGCCCCAGCGAGCGGGTTACCCTGGGGTAACCATGTCGATCCGACTGCCGGCTCCGGCGAGGCGGGAGCAGCTCCTGGCCACCGCGCTCGAGGTGTTCGCGCGGCAGGGCTTCCATGCGACGTCGATGAACGATGTCGCCGAGGCGGCCGGTGTGACCAAGCCGGTTCTCTACCAACACTTCGATTCCAAGCGCGAGCTGTACCTGGCCCTGCTCGAGGAGGTCGGTGGGCGGCTGCTGCGGGCGATCGGCGCGGCCACCGTCGAGACGGCGGATCCGCGGCTACGCACGGAGCGGGGCTTCGCCGCCTACTTCCGCTGGGTCGCCGAGGACCACGACAGCTTCCTGCTGCTGTTCGGCAGCGGCGCCCGCCGCGACGAGGAGTTCGCCGAAGCGGTCCGCCGGGTCGAGGACCAGATCGCCGGCGCGATCGCGCCACTGATCACCGCCGACATCGATCGCGACCACCGCCGCACGATCGCGTACGCGCTGGTCGGTCTCGCCGAAGGGGCCAGCCGCGAGCTCGTGCAGCGCGCCGCCGACTTCGACCCGGAGCTCCTCGCTCGTCAGGTCGCCGACCTGGCCTGGGCCGGCCTCCGCGCCCTCCGCCCCGTCGACGCCTGACCTCGCGCCATCTAGCGCTTCGCCGCTCGCCGGCCCGTGCCGCGCACACCCGCACCGCACACCGGGCAGCGCCGGACACGCCTGCGCCGGGCACATCCGGGCCGCGCTGCGCCAACGTCGTCTCGGGGCGGTCAGGCCCCGCCGGCGGCGACATGTAGAAGAAGTGGTTGGATTCCAACCACTTCTTCGCCACGTTGACGCCCGCGCCGGTCTCAGCGGGCACGGGGCGCCGCTACAGGTTCGGCGGGAGGAGGCGGTTGACGTTCTCGAAGAAGAAGTACAGCGCGATCAGGAACGGCGCGGTGGCGATGAGCGCTCCGACCCAGTTGCGCCCGATGGCCCGCCCGATCCTCCACCCGACGAGCGAGATCGCGATCAGCACGGTGGCCCACAGCGCGACCTGCGGCCAGGCGGCCGCGTCGTCGAACCACCCCTGCTCCAGCGCGTCCGCCGAGGACGTCCCCGAGGCGCTGGCGGCGATGGTCGGCGGGACCGTTGCCGGCGTCGTCGCTGGTGACGCCGCGGTCGTGCCCGGATCGTCAGCCACAGTCGACTCCGCCGGCTCCGTCGGAGGTGCGGTCGGGGCCGCCGTCGCCGGATTCGAGGCGGCGGACCCGGCGTATCCGGGCATCGCCGGCGCAAGAACTCCATCGGACGCTTCC
>DASZOG010000183.1:0-5253 GCA_035550895.1 Acidimicrobiales bacterium | reverse complement strand
TCCCGTTCAACAGCACCCGGCGTCGTCGGCACCCGCCACGCCGACGGCGGCGTTCGCGGTGACGCTCGCGAGAGGCTGGCGCTGCTCGTCCCCGGGGAGCGCACGCCTATGCTCATGCGACCAGCCGAGGGAGCGACCATGCCCGGAAAGACACCGCAGAGGCCGAGCACGAAGAAGGTCGGAAAGTCGCTGAAAGAGAAGCGCGCAGCGAAGAAGCAGAAGCGAGACGAAAAGCGAATCATCCCGGGCGGCTGAGGACCTGAGCGGGAGACGCTGACGCGGCTCACGTGATCGGCCCCGCACCACACGCCCCGCTCGTCCCGCCAGGTTGTTCCAAGCAGTCGAGCCGCCGGCTTAGCCGGCGGCTCGATCGAGATGGGGATCGTGAGTCAGATCACCCGAACGTTCTGGGCCTCCTCACCCTTGCGGCCGGGAGCGACGTCGAACTCGACGCGTTGACCCTCCTCGAGCGACTTGTAGCCCTCGCCCTGGATGTTGGAGAAGTGGACGAACACGTCGTCGCCCTGCTCACGAGCAATAAAGCCGAAGCCCTTCTGAGCGTTGAAGAACTTCACGGTTCCTGTAGTCAAAGCACTCTCTCTTCATTACGAGCGAGTCCCTGCGACCCACTCGGCGACGAGCCTACGGGATCCGTTGCGGGACCGCTCTGGATCACGGTCTGGCCACCGGCGGAGCCGGTCCTGGAAACGAACCGCCGCAGTCAGCGACGAACTCGGACCAGTGCGCAGCGCGCCGTCCGTAGACGAGTTCGACGACGGCGACGGCCCATGGTCGGGGACGCGGCCCAGGGTGCGCAGCGGCGGACTGGCCCACTCGATGGCGTACGGCATCACGGCGAGCCGTCAACGCGACTCGAGTCGTGCGAGCGCCTCGTCCTTCGTGATCTGGTCGCTCTTCCCGCGGCCAGCTCTGCGTCCCCTCTCGGATCTTCCTCCAGTGGCTGAGGATCGCCAGCGTCTCCTCGAGCGACTCCAGGTCGTCGATGCTGAACACGACCACCGTTGGTGGCCCATGCTCGGTGATGACTACGCGCCCGTGTTCGCGCTCGAGCCGCTGCACGACCTCGGACAGCCGGTTCATCACGTCGCGAGCGACAAGTGTCCGTACGGTGACGTAGCTCGAAATGCGGCTCACACACACGAGACGCTCCAACACTTGCAGCCGGGCCTCGCCATCTCTGTCACACCCCGCGCGTATGTTCGCAACCGTGAGCGGGAACCGTGTGTCCGAGGCGTTGGCCAGTGCAATCGACGCCGTGGCCGCGGTGGACACCACGGCGCTGGCCGACGCCGAGCTCGCGGACGCGGTGGCCGAGTTGGTCGAGGCCGAAGGTCGGCTCGCGGCGCAGCGGGCGCGATTGCTCGCCGCCGCAGAGGCTCGACAGGCGTGGCCGACGACGCTGTATCCGACCTGTTCCGCGTGGCTGGCCCACCGGACGCGGATCGAGCCGGCGCGGGCCCGGCGTGAGGTGCGCCTGGCGCGCACGCTGCGCACCATGCCGCACACGGCGGCGGCCCTCGCCGACGGCGTCATCAGTCTCGACGCGGCGCGGGCGATCGCCCGGCGGTGGCGGCCGCGCCTGGCGAGCGCGCTGCTGCGCGACGAAGCGACGCTCGTCGGCCAGGCCGGCCGGCTCGACGTGGTCGACCTGGAGAGGGTGCTGCGCTACTGGGAGCAGCACGCCGAGCCCGACGGCGTCGAGCAGCGCGCCGCGGCCCGTGCCGAGGACCGCCGCTTCGCCGCCTCTGTCGGCATCGACGGCGTGTTCTTCGACGGCTGGCTACCGACGACGACGGGGGCCGTCGTGCGCAACGAGTTGGACCGTCTCGAACACCAGTTGTTCCTCGACGACTGGAAAGACGCCCGCGCCCGCTGGGGAGACGACGCCACCCCGGCGCATCTGCGCCGCACTGGGGCGCAGCGGCGCGCCGACGCGTTGGTCGAGATGGCCACCCGCTCTGCCACGATGCCAGCCGGTGGGCGGCGACCCGCTCCGTTGTTCACCGTGCTCGTCGGGTACGAGACCTTCGCCGGGCGGATCTGCCAACTCGCCGCCGGTCAAGTGCTCACCCCGGGCGAGGCCGCCGCTCTGCTGGATGAGGCGGTCGTCGAACGGGTGGTGTTCGATGGGCCGTCCCGGGTGATCGACGTCGGTCAGAGCCGCCTCTTCACTGGGGCGCTGCGGCGTGCCATTCAGGTCCGCGACCAGACCTGCACGCACGACGGCTGCCACGTGCCCGCCGAGCGGTGCGAGATCGACCACGTCATCCCCGCCGCCGTCCACGGGCCGACCAGCCAGGACAACGGCGTGCTCCGCTGTCCGTTCCACCATCACCAGCGCCACCGTCCTGCACGGCCGCCCCCGCCATGACCCGGCCGCGCGGGCGGTCAGCTCCGAGGCACGAACGCGTCGATCAGGCGGGCCAGCTCCACGGGGGTGTCGCCTTGGACGCTGTGGCCGGCCTCGGCGACGTGCACGACCCGGGCGTCCGGACGGCGGCGGAGCAGTTCGGCCTCGTCGGTGTCGTCGACCACGGACTGCGGGCGCATGCCGCGCACGAGCATCAGCGGCACGCGCAGCGCCTCGACCGCGTCCCACAGCCACGCGTAATCCGTCGCGCGATCGGTGGCGCGCTCGAAGCTCCGGTGGCGGGCATGGCGCCAGACCCAACTGCCGTCCTCCCGCTGCTCGGCGTTGTGCAGGATGCCGCGCCGGAGCGAGGACACGGTGCGGGTCGGGTTGTGCTCGACGGTGCGGGTGAGGATCTCGTCGAAGCTCGGGAAGCTCTCCGGGCCCTGGACGAACGCGGTGATCGCCTGGGCCTTCTCGGCGGTCACGCCCGGCGTGACGTCGACGAGCACGAGGGCGCGAACCAGCTCCGGTGCGCCGTGCGCGAGCGCGAGCGACGTCAGCCCGCCGAGCGACATGCCGACGACGGCCCGGGCGTCCGGCGCCAGCGCGCGTACGACGGTGGCCACGTCCGCGGCATTGCTCCGCAGGTCGAGCGAGCCATCGCGACCGCCGTCGGAGTGACCGTGGCCGGGCAGGTCGACGGCAACGAGTGGGCAGTCGAGGGCGAGGGCGACCGTGTCCCAGGTGTGCGCGTTCTGCGCGCCGCCGTGGAGGAGCACGAGCTCCGGGTCGCGTGTTCCCCACACGAGCGAGCTGAGCTGTCGGCCGTCGTCGAGCGCCGTCGAGACACGGCGCACCTCCGGCGGCCCGTGCCAGTCGATGCCGTACTCCTCGGCGTTCTCGTGGAACATCGAGAACTCGTCGTACGGCACGCGCTCCGGAGGTGGGCCCATCCGTGGGTTCTAGCCTTCGGCGCCGGCCGCGGACGAGGTGATCTCGTCGACGAGTCCCCAGGACAAGGCCGTCGCCGCGTCCAGGCGCATGCCCGACAGGGCCAGGAGCGCCGTCCGGTGGCGTCCGATCCGGCGGGGCAGGCTGACGGTGCCGCCCGCACCAGGGATCAGGCCGAGCGAGAGCTCCGGCAGCGCGATCGCGCTGTCGGGAAGAGCGATCACGCGCCCGGCGAACGCGGCGAGCTCGATCCCAGCGCCCATGCACGCCCCGTGAAGGTGCACCTCGGTCCTCTCGGCGATGCCGCTCAGGAGGCGAGCGGCGCTGCGCGTCAGCCGGACGACGTGGGCGGTCGCCGGGTCGGGGAACGACCCGAACTCGTCGAGGTCGCCGCCGCTGCAGAACGAGGGTCCGGTGCCGTCGAGCACGACCCGCTCGATCGTCCCGTCGGCGGCGACGAGCTCGAGCGCGCCGCACAGCTCGTCGCGCATCGCGACGTCGAACGCGTTGTGCCGCGCCGGTCGGTTGAGCGTGATGTGCAGCGTGGCGGCATCTCGACCGACGAGCACTGCTGGCCCGGCTTCCCGGCGCGCACGCGGCGCCGGTCGGGCCGCCCGCCAGGCGGCGAACTCCGGTCCAGCTTGGAGCAGCGAGTAGACAGCCGATTCCGCGGCGAGTCCGTCGTCGATGTCGCGGCTCTCGCCGCCCCGTAGCAGCACGGCGAGCGCCGTCGATGCGAGTGGGTGCGCCTCGATCGCGGCCACGAGGTCGTCGGCCAGTGCTTCGTCCTCTGGGCCGAGCAGGACGTCGAACCATCGGCCGGATGATGGGGGACGGCCACCGTGGCAGGCGACCGTCACGCAGGGCAGCGCGCGGAGGCGGTGCTGAGCGGCAGTGCCCAGGTCGGTGGCGTCGAGATCCACGACGACCGCCGCTGTGCCGTGGGCGCTGGAGAGCTCGCCGGCGGCGGCCGGCGTGGTGAGCACGTCCAGGAGACCGGTGGTGTCGAGATGCAGCGCCACGCCGCGATGATGCCCCGCGGCGGGCCGAGGTCGATGTGCCTGAAACCCGGACGCGGTTACGCTCGGATCTCCTGAGGTGAGGGGGTGTGATGCCCGCAGGAACGACCTCGCACGAGGCCATCATCCCGGCCCGCTTCAGCCTGACGGTCGACGGCGTCGAGATCGCCGCATTCAGCGAGTTGGTCGGCATCGTCACCGAGGCCGGACCGGACGATCTGGCCGAGAAGGTCCTGAGGAGGCTTCCCGGGAAGCGTGTTCCGCCCACGGTCACGCTCCGGCGCGGCATGTCGAGGGACATGCAGATCGCCGCGTGGCAGGAGGCCGCCTTGGCCGCGCGGCCGGGCGAGGGACGCAAGGCCGCGATGCTGACCATGTTCGCCAACGATGGCACGCCGGTCGCCCGCTACCAGCTGGAGAACGCCTGGCCGTCGAAGGTGGAGATCTCCGCTGTCGCCGGTGCGGGCGACCTGCTCTACGAAACGGTCACGCTGAGCTGCGACGCCGCCCGCCGCGTGGCGCCCTGAGGCGCACGGTCTGGGGTGAGAAGTGCCGTTCCACGCGTCGCGTCTCCCTAGCCTCATCGGTGATGGGAGTCGGCGCTGGAGTCGACACTGCCGCCAGCGACAGCGTGTCGGAACCCGACTGGGACGCGGTGTGGGCGGCCTCGGGCGCGATGGCGCTCACCGGGTGGCCGGACCGGGACCCGCTACCGGCACCACACGGGTTGATGCCGGAGATCGATCGCCTCGGCCGGTGCATCGAGCGGGCGTCGGCGGCGCTCGGCGAGCGGGTCCGGCTCGACTGGCCGGCGCTCCTCGGCGAACGGGCGGCGCTCGCCCACCTGGCCCGCCAGGGTGACGTCAGCTGCGGAGGCGGCACGCGCCTCCTCGCCGCGGCAGACGGCTG
>DASZOG010000182.1:0-9997 GCA_035550895.1 Acidimicrobiales bacterium | reverse complement strand
GCGGACGCCGACGACGAATGCGATCCCGCAGCCGGTGACGGCCAAGGAGGCTTGAGGTGACGAAGCCCGAACCGACCACGACCGTGGAAACCGTGAAGGACTTCTGGGAGTCCCACGTCAACAACGAGTACTACACGGACGCGGCCCGTGCTTCCGACGAGTACTTCCGGGAGATCGAGCAGCGGCGGTACTCCACGCACTACCACCTCGTCGACCTCTTCGCGTCGCTCGCGGGGAGCAGCGGACGGCTGCTCGAGGTCGGTTGCGGGATCGGCGTCGACAGCATCCAGCTCGCGAAGTGCGGATTCGAGGTCACGGCGGTGGACCTCACCGAGAACGCGTTGCAGGTGGCGAAGGAGTTCACCGCCCGCCGGGGCGTCGAGATCGACTTCCGACTGGGCAACGCCGAGAAGCTCGAGTTCCCGGACGCCACGTTCGACGCTGTCTACTCGTTCGGGGTGCTGCACCACACGCCCAACATCGATGCAGCCGTCGCCGAAGTGCACCGCGTGCTCCGCCCCGGTGGCACGGCGCACGTGATGCTGTACCGCAAATGGTCACTCGTGAACATGGTGCATCGCCTGTTCCGACTGCCGTACGAATCGCCGAAGGACCGCGACGACCACTGCCCGGTGGTGTACACGTTCAGCCGGCGCGGTGTGCGCGACCTCTTCCGCGCCTTCTCCGACGTGTCGGTGCACGCGGCGTACCCGTTCACGTACGGCTTCGGTCCGCTGTGCACCCGCCTGCCCGCCTGGATACGCCGCCCGCTCGGCCGCGCCGTCGGCTGGCACCTGATGATCACCGCCACGAGGTGACGGCGCCGATGGATCGGCGAATGTGGCCCGCGTAGTGCTCACCGGAGGCGCTGGGCTGCTCGGTTCACATCTCTGTGATGCGCTCGTCGGGCGGGGCGACGAGGTCGTCTGCATCGACAACCTCTCGACCGGGCGGCCGGAGAATGTCGCCCATCTCGTCGGCAATCCCCGTTTCTCGCTCGTGCACCACGACGTGACGAAGTTCCTCTGGGTGAGCGGTGCCGTCGACGCCGTGCTCCACTTCGCCAGCCCGGCGTCGCCGAAGGACTACATCGAGCTGCCGATCCAGACGTTGAAGGTCGGCAGCCTGGGCACCCACAACACGCTCGGATTGGCGAAGGAGAAGTCGGCCAGGTACCTGCTCGCCTCGACGAGCGAGGTGTACGGCGATCCGCAGGTGCATCCTCAGCCGGAGAGCTACTGGGGGCACGTGAACACGGTCGGGCCGCGCGGCGTCTACGACGAGGCGAAGCGCTTCGGCGAGGCGATGGCGATGGCGTACCACCGGGCACACGGCCTCGAGGTGCGCATCGCCCGCATCTTCAACACGTACGGCCCGCGGATGCGACCGAACGACGGGCGTGTGGTGTCGAACTTCATCACTCAGGCGCTCACCGGAAGCCCACTGACGGTCTACGGAGACGGCCGCCAGACCAGGTCGTTCTGCTACATCGACGATTCCGTGCGTGGACTGCTCGCGCTGCTCGACTCGGACCTGATCGGTCCGGTGAACATCGGGAATCCCGACGAGAGCACCGTCCTCGAGCTCGCCGAGCGGATCCGGGAGATCGTGGGCGACGTCGAGATCCTCTACGAGCCGCTCCCGGTCGACGATCCAGCCGTGCGCCGCCCCGACATCACGCTCGCCCGCGAGAAGCTCGGTTGGGAACCGCGGGTGACCCTGCGCGAGGGGCTGGAGCGCACCGTGGAGTACTTCCGCGAGCGCCTGTCCAGCTGACACCTCGTTCACGCGTCGGTGTCGATCGAGACCGAGCCGACCGCGGCCGCGGTCTGCGCGGCACCGGCCGCCGCGGGCCCCGCGCTCTGGTGCACCTGCCAGAAGCAGTGCGTCGCGTTGCAGCCGTTCGAGTCCCAGAACATCCACGTGCCGTTGGCCCGCAGCCACAGGACGTCCTCGAAGCCGTCCACCAGGTAGTCACCGGACGCGGGAACGAACGCCTCGGTGACCTGCTGGGGCAGGTTCCCGGAGTACAGCCCGCCGAGGTAGAAGTCCCACAGCTTGTCCGCTGCAGCCGGGTCATAGAAGAAGATGTCCTCGCCGCGCCATCCCTCGTTGAAGAAGTCGACCGAGAACGGCCGGTAGTTGCCGCCCGCCGCCAGCGCCTTCGACGTCGGGACGCCACTGCCGCGGGTGAAGTCCCACAGCGAGTCGGGCGCGGCGCCGGGTGCGTACCAGTAGATGTCGTCGGTGGCGTCCTTGCCGAACGAGCCGACGACCGGCCGGTACACGCCGTTCACCACCGCGGTCCGGCTCACCGGGCCGAACGCGCTGTAGAACCAGATCCGGTCCGGTGCGGTGCCCGGGCCGTACCAGAACACGTCGTCGTAGCCGTCGCCGTTGAAGTCGCCGGCGACCGGGTCGTAGAAGCCGCTCACCGTCAGCGCACGCCCCGTGACGGTCGTGAAGCTGGTGAAGCTCCACATCACGTCGGCGGCCGCGCCCGGCGCGTACCAGAGGATCTCGTCGTACGGGTCGGCGTCGAAGTCGCCGACCACAGGGTCGTACGAGCCGTTCACGTTGAAGGTCGTGAACGCGGTGATCAGGCCCTGGCCGTTGTCACCGAAGCGGAGCAGGAAGTCCTGTGCCCCGCCGGGCCGGTAGACGAAGACCTCTTCGCGGAAGTCGCCGGCGAAGTTCCCGGCGAGCGCGTAGTACGGATCGATCGCGGCGTGAGCCTCCGGTGACGTGACGACCGCCGACGCGGTCGCGAGGCCGAGTGCGGCGAGTGCGGCGCGTGCCGAGACGCGCCGCCGGTTGCGCTGTCCTGCGTGGTTCATGTCGATCCCCTCCCGCTGGCAATGGTCTGCCGGACGCATCTGCCGCGCAATCGGCCGGGCGTCACGTCGGTGTCACGCCGTTGTCACCCCTCCGGTCATTCGGCGCCCGCGCCCAAATCGGCTCTGCGTAACCTCAATCCGCGTGCGCCGCCAGCTCAGAGAAGTCGACGTCTTCACCGACACGGCCTACCTCGGGAACCCGGTCGCGGTCGTGCTCGAGGGCGAGGGGCTGAGCGACGCGGAGATGCTCCGCTTCGCCAACTGGACGAACCTGTCCGAGACGACGTTCGTCCTCCCGCCGGCGAACGTCGACGCGGACTACCGCGTCCGCATCTTCACCCCGGTGCGCGAGCTGCCGTTCGCCGGGCACCCCACGCTGGGCACGTGCCACGCCTGGCTGGAGGCAGGAGGCACGGCGCAGGGCGACACCGTGGTCCAGGAGTGCGCCGCGGGGCTCGTCGCCGTGCGCGAGATCGATGGACGGCTGGCCTTCGCCGCTCCACCGCTCGTGCGGTCGGGCCCGGTCGACGAATCGGTCGTGCGCGAGCTCGCCTCCGTGCTCGACCTCGATCCGAGCGCGATCGTCGACACTCAGTGGGTCGACAACGGCCCCGGCTGGGTGGGGGTTTTCCTGGGAAGCGCCGATGCGGTGCTCGCGGTGCGCCCGCGGCTCACGGAGCTGGAGGTCGGCGTCGTCGGTCCGTACCCGGACGGCTCCCCAGCGGCGATCGAGGTCCGCGCCTTCTTCGCCAAGGACGGCGCGATGGCCGAGGACCCGGTCACCGGCAGCTTGAACGCATCGCTCGCCGAGTGGCTGCTGCGGACCGGTCGCGTCGAAGCGCCGTACGTCGCGAGCCAGGGCACCGCGCTGGGACGCTCAGGACGCGTGCACGTCGCGCAGGATGCGGACGGCACGATCTGGGTCGGCGGCGGCACGATCACGTGCATCACCGGCGACGTCGATCTCCCACCCAGCCCGAGCTGAGTCAGGTCGGGCGCCGGCGTCGCCAGCGGCCCTGGATCGCCCGCTGCACCAACGTCATGCGCGCCGTTCCCGGGTCCTCCGGCTCCGGTGGCGTCAACGCCCGGCGCAGCTCGCGCAGCCCCGACAACGTCGACTGCCAGAGGCCGATGAATGGCCCGGTCAGGATCGGGTCTGCGCCCCGCGCCGGACCTCCGGTCTGGGCCGTCACGGCACGGCCGAGCTCGATCGCCGCTGGGTCGCGCAGGACGACATGGACCGCGTCGTCCTCGACACGGACCTCCATCCCGCGCGCCGCTGTCTCCTCGGGTGTGGTGTCCGTCGTGCCTTCGACGCCGAGCTCGCCGAGCTTCGCCGCCAGCGCGTCGGCGTCGACACCGAGGGCGGCAAGTGCCTTCGCCGCGAGGCTCTCCTCCGACTGCGCCAGAGCCTCGAGCAGGTGCTGGCTGCCGACCGGCGCCCCGCCGGCCAGTTGCTCGGCGGCAGCGATCACCTCGTCGGCCGCCGGCGTCCGTGAGCGTGCGCTCGGAGCGGGAGGGCGTGGCCCGCCAACGCTGCCGAGCTCCGCGAGCACCGTCTGGCGCACTTTGCCCAGGCCGGCGCCCCGCGCGACGAGCACCTGCGCGGCGACCCCCTCGCCCTCGCGCACCAAGCCGAGCAGGATGTGCTCCGTGCCGATGTAGTTGTGACCGAGCTGCAGTGCCTCACGCAGGGACAGCTCGAGCACCTTCTTCGCCCGCGGTGTGAACTCGATGTGACCGGCCGGCGAGCCGCCTCCGCGCCCGATGATCGACTCCACCTCGGCCCGCACCGTGTCGAGCCCCGTGCCCAGGCGCTCCAGCGCACGGCTGGCGATCGAATCCTGCTCGCGCAGGAGTCCGAGGAGCAGGTGTTCCGTGCCGATGTAGTTGTGGCCGAGCTGGCGCGCCTCCTCCTGGGCGAAGACGACCGACTGCCTGGCCCGGTCCGTGAACCGCTCGAACACCCCCTGATGCTCCCACGCCGCGCCGGCAGAGGTCGATTTCCCCTACCGTCATAGTGATAATGCCGGCACGCTCACCTACACTGGCCTGCGTGAGCGAGCGCGACGCGCCCCCGAGCGCCACCGCCGACGGGGAGCTCCTGCGCATCGACGGTCTGCGCGCCCGCCCGGTCGAGGGCGGCGTCGCCGACATCCTGCACGGCGTCGACCTCGTCGTCCGCCCCGGCGAGATCCACGCCGTGATGGGCCCGAACGGCTCCGGGAAGTCGACGCTGGCGAACACGCTCCTCGGCAACCCGGAGTACGAGGTCACCGGGGGCCGTGTCGTGTTCCAGGGCGACGACGTCACGGACTGGCCGACCGACGTGCGCGCCAAGTCCGGCATGTTCCTCGCCTTCCAGTACCCACAGGAGATCGCCGGCGTCTCGGTGATCCAGTTCCTCCGCCAGTCGCTGTCGGCGCGCAAGGGCATCGACCTCTCCGTGCTCGAGCTGCGCCTGTCGGCGATGGAGTGGATGAACCGCCTCGGGATGGACTCCGGGTTCGTCGATCGCTACCTGAACGAGGGGTTCTCGGGCGGCGAGAAGAAGCGCAACGAGATCCTGCAGATGGCGATCCTCGAGCCGGAGGTGGCGATCCTCGACGAGACCGACTCCGGGCTCGACATCGACGCGCTGCGCATCGTCGCCCAGGGCATCACCGAGATCCGCCGCGACCAGCCGCAGCTCGGCATCGTGCTCATCACCCACTACCAGCGCCTGCTGCACGAGCTCACACCCGACCGGGTGCACATCCTCGTCGACGGCCGCATCGTCGCCTCCGGCGGCCCGGAGCTCGCCGAGCGCCTCGAGCGGGAGGGCTACGAGGCGTTCCGCGCGGTCCCCACGGGAGCGTGACGTGACGGCAGCCATCGACGTCGCCCGGATCCGCAAGGACTTCCCCATCCTCGACCGCGAGCTCCACGGGCACCGGCTCGTCTACCTCGACTCGGCGAACTCCAGCCAGAAGCCGCGCCAGGTGATCGAGGCGATGAACCGCTTCCTCGAGACCTCGTACGCGCCGGTCAGTCGCAGCGCGTACACACTCGCCGCCGAATCCACCGAGGCCTACGAGGGTGCCCGCCGCAAGGCGCAGCGGTTCGTCAACGCGCCGCACGCGCACGAGCTCGTGTTCACGAAGAACGCCACCGAGGGCCTGAACCTCGTGACATACGCGTGGGGCCGCACCAACCTGCACGAGGGCGACGTCGTGGTGCTCACGCAGATGGAGCACCACGCGAACATCGTCCCCTGGCAGATGCTCGCCGCCGAGCGCGGGATCCAGCTGCGCTGGGTACCACTCACCCCCGACGGCCAGCTCGATCTCACCGATCTCGGGCAGCTACTCGACGGCGCGAAGGTGTTCGCGTTCACGGCGATGTCGAACGTGCTCGGCACGCTGACGCCGGTGCGCCATCTGGCCGACGCGGCGCATGCCGCCGGCGCCCTCGCCGTCGTCGACGCCTGCCAGTACGTCCCGCACAACCCGACCGACGTGCAGGCGATGGACGCCGACTTCGTCGCCTTCTCCTCCCACAAGCTGTGCGGCCCGTCCGGCATCGGCGTCCTGTGGGGGCGCGAGGCGTTGCTCGACGCGATGCCGCCCTTCCTCGGCGGCGGGAACATGATCAGCGACGTCCGCTTCGACGGCTTCCGCACCGCGGAGCTGCCGGCGAAGTTCGAGGCCGGCACCCCGCCGATCACCGAGGCCGTCGGGATGGGCGTGGCGCTCGACTACCTCACGGACCTCGGGATGGCCAACGTCCGCCGGCACGAGATGGAGATGGCCGAGTACGCGATCACGACGCTGAAGGAGCGCTTCGGCGACGACATCACGATCCACGGCCCGACGAACGTCGAGGTCCGAGGCGCCACGGTGAGCTTCGCGTTCCGGGACCTCCACCCGCACGACGTCAGCCAGGTGCTCGACCAGCGCAGCGTCTGCATCCGTGCCGGGCACCACTGCGCCAAGCCGTTGATGAGCCTGCTCGGCGTCGCCGCGACCGCGCGGGCCTCGTTCTACGTGTACAACGACGCCGCCGATGCCGACGCGCTCGCCGATGCGCTCGACTCCGCTACCGACATCTTCGCCTTCTAGGAGCACGCTGCAGCCATGCCTGGCCTCGAGGACCTGTACCGCGAGATCATCCTCGACCACTACCGCAACCCGCGGAACAAGGGGACGCTCGAATCGCCGCCCGCGATCCGCAGCGAGGGGCACAACCCGCTCTGCGGCGACGAGGTCCAGGTGTACGTCGTCGTGCGCGACGGCGCCGTCGACGACATCCGCGTCGGCGGCCAGGGGTGCTCGATCAGCCAGTCGTCGGCGTCGATGATGTCCTCCGCGGTGAAGGGTAAGACCGTTGACGAGGCGCGGGCGCTCGTACGCGCCTTCAAGGGAATGATGTCGGTCGACGACGTTGACGGCGACGGGACCGACGGCGACAAGCGCGGCGGCGGCAACGGGAGCGACGCGACCGAGGTGAAGCTCGGCGACCTCGAGGCGCTGCGCGGCGTCGTCAAGTTCCCGGTACGGATCAAGTGCGCGACGCTCGCGTGGAACACGCTCGCCCAAGGGTTGGACGAAGCGGACATCGCCTGACCCCGTGCCCGCCCACCACCTCGATCGACCGTTGGAGCTGCCCACCGGCTTCGTCTTCGGCGCGGCGACGTCCGCGTACCAGATCGAAGGCGCGTGGGACGAGGGCGGCAAGACCCCGTCGATCTGGGACACGTTCGCCCACCAGGTCGGCCGGATCCACAACGGCGACACCGGCGACGTCGCCATCGACCACTACCACCTGATGCCCGCCGACGTCCGCCTGCTCGCGGAGCTCGGGCTCGACGCGTACAGCTTCTCCATCTCGTGGCCGCGGGTGCTCCCCGGCGGCCGGGGACCGGTGAGCTCCGCCGGGCTCGGCTTCTACGACCGTCTCGTCGACGAGTTGCTGGACGCCGGCCTCCAGCCCTACCCGACGCTGTACCACTGGGACCTGCCCCAGGACCTGCAGGACGCGGGCGGCTGGCCGCGACGGGAGACGGCCGACCACTTCGCCGACTACGCCGAGACCGTGGTGCGCGCCCTCGGTGACCGCGTGCCGGCCTGGATCACGTTGAACGAGCCGTGGTGCGCGGCGTACCTCGGCCACTACGCCGGGGTGCACGCCCCCGGCGTGCGCGACGCCCGCGCCGCGGTGACCAGCGCGCATCACCTGCTGCTCGCCCACGGGCGCGCTGTGCAAGCGATCCGCGCGCACGGCCCGCAGACGAACGTGGGGATCGTGCTCAACCCGGCCCCGGTGCGTTCCTGGCGCGGCGTTGGTGAGGACGAGGTCCGCCGCGTCGACGGGCTGCGCAACCGATGGTTCCTCGACGCCGTGCTCAACGGCGCGTACCCGGTCGACGTCCTGGACGACGTCGAGGATCTCCTCACCGACGTGATCGCCCCGGACGACTTGGCGGTGATCTCGGCGCCGACCGACTGGCTCGGCGTGAACTACTACCACGACCTCCAGCTGGTCGCTGCGGGCGAGGACGAGCCTTCGGCGTACCCGCGCGTGCGCCCGGTGCTCGAGAACGGGCACCGCGGCGCGACCACCGATCTCGGCTGGCCGATCACTCCCGAGGGGTTGACGGACCTCCTCGTGCAGATCCACGCGGACTATCCCGCGCACCCCCCGCTGTACGTGACGGAGAACGGCGCGGCGTACGACGACCGGATCGTCGACGGGAGGATCGCGGACGATCGCCGGATCGAGTACCTCACGGGCCACCTCTACGCGCTGGAGGACGCCGTCGCCAAGGGCGTCGACGTCCGCGGGTATTTCGTCTGGTCGGCGTTCGACAACCTCGAGTGGCACAGTGGCTACGCGATGCGCTTCGGCCTCGTGCACGTCGATCTGGCGACGATGGCCCGGACACCGCGCGCCAGCGCGTGGTGGTACCGCGACGTGATCGAGGCCCACCACACGCGCAACCCCTGACGCCGCCGCGCACCTCCCCGAACTGCGGCCGCCCGACACCCACGACGTTCTGATGCGGTTTGGGCGCATGACGTGCGCCGAAACCGCGTCAGAAGCGAGAGGTGAGCCGGGGTTCAGGGGGTGAGCGCCGCGGCGACGCGCGGGACGAGGAGGTTCGCCGCCTGTGCGTAGCCGGTCGCGTTCGGGTGGTACACGTTCGACGTCGGCGGCAGCGACAGGTTGTTGACCGGCGACGCACGGCCGGCGGCGTTGCACAGCCCGTCGCCTGGCCGGTGGACGGCGAACGCCTGGCCGGCGCCTGCGTTCCCGGCGGGAACGACGTACGCGTTCTCCGTGCGCGGTCCGAGCCGCCAGTCGACGACGTGGACGTTCCCGGCCGCGTGCCGCGCCGTGGCCGCCGCGGCGGCGATGACGTCACCGAGCCGCGTCGCGAGGGCGTTCGCCGCCCGCTGCTCGGCAAGCGTGAACGTCAGTGGGCCGTTCGGGCAGCGCGCCGCGTCGAGGGCGAACAGCGCCGGGTACGTGAGGACGAACAGGTGGCCGGTGGGGCTCATCCGCCGCCTGATGTCGAGGAACACGTCGGACAGCCGCCGCCGCACGGCATCCCACGCCACTCCGGCGCCCGGCGTCACGCTCCACACGTCGCCCGTGCACTGGGCCACGACGCACCCGACGACCTTCGAGACGAACCCGATGTCGTTGCCCCCGAGCGTCAGGGTCACGACATCTGCCTCGCGGGTGACGGCGTTGCGCTGCGGGGCGACGCTCGCCCCGACCAGGGTCGCCTGGCCGTTCCAGTAGGCATCGGTCGATGCTCCGCTGCAGGCGACGCTGCGGAAGCTGCGCAGGGCGATCTTGCCCTGCGCCGCGAGCGCGAAGGCGGCCACGTTCGGGTAGGCGCCACCGTCTCGATCGCAATCGAGGCCGGGCAGGCCGAGCCCGGTCCCGGCGCTGTACGAGTCACCGAGCGCGATCCAGTCGACTCCAGCAGCGGACCCGGCACGGGGCGGAACGTACCTGCCGGGCACGCACGCCGTGACGCCGATGGCCAGCGCACCGACGACCGCGGCGATGCCGGCCACCCGCATCCACCCGCGTTCCACGGTCCGGGATGGTACGGGCGCCCACACCCCCTGCCGCGGCAGATCCGCGGTCTGGGCGCTGATCTCGCCGGC
>DASZOG010000181.1:0-7106 GCA_035550895.1 Acidimicrobiales bacterium | reverse complement strand
CTGAACGCCAGTCCGCGGTGCAGCGAGCGCGCTTGCTCAATGTGACCACGATCGGGTGGAACACCGTGGAGGGCGTCGTGGCGATCGCGGCAGGGGTAGCCGCCGGGTCGGTCAGCCTCGTCGGGTTCGGGATCGACTCGGCCATCGAGGTGTCCGCCGCGGTGATCCTCGCGTGGCGACTGCACCTCGAACGCAAGGGTGGCTGCATGCAAGTGGCCGATGCCAAGGCCCGCAAGGCGATCGCCGCCAGCTTCGCCGCCCTCGCCATCTATGTCGCGTACGACGCCGTTGGCGACCTGATCGAAGGGACCAAGCCGCAAGCGAGCACGGTCGGCGTCGTCCTCGCTGCCGTGTCCCTCGCGCTGATGCCTGCACTCGCTCGGGCCAAGGCCAGGCTCGCGCCGGTGCTGGGCTCCGCCGCCGCCGGGGCCGACGCTGCGCAGACGAACCTGTGCGCATTGCTGTCTGCCGTCGTGTTGGTCGGCGTCGGTGCGAACTGGACCGCCGGGTGGTGGTGGGCCGACCCGGCTGCCGGGCTCGGCATCGCCGTGATCGCCGGCGCTGAGGCCGTCCGCACCTGGCGGGCGGACTCTCTCGACGACACCTGCTGCGCCTGAGGGACGCGGCTCTAACGAAAGGAACACGCCGTGGCAGTGACGGCGCTCATCCTCTACGCGCTCTGGTTTGCGCTTGCCTTCGGCTTGCGGACTGTCATGGCGCTCCGCAGTACCGGTGACTCCGGGTTCCGGGGGATCTCGGGAAGGCCGCTCTCGCTCGAGTGGTCGGCCGGTGTCCTGTTCGCGGTTGCGCTGCTCGTCGGTGTCGCGGCCCCCAGCGCCGACCTCGCCGGCCTGCCGCCTCTCGTCGACAGCAGCTCGCTCGCCGTCGCGGGCTTGGTGATCGCGCTAGTCGGGATCGGGGGGACCCTCGCCGCGCAGCTGTCGATGGGCGACTCGTGGCGCATCGGCGTCGACCACCACGAGCGCACCGAGCTCGTGACCCGCGGCGCTTTCGGACTCGCGCGCAACCCGATCTACACCGCCATGACGATCACGGCGGTCGGGCTCGCAGCCATGGTGCCCAACGTCATCGCTGTCGGAGGCATGATCGCGTTGATCGTCGCGCTCGAGCTCCAGGTGCGGGGAGTAGAAGAGCCCTACCTCCGGCGGGTGCACGGCGCGGCCTACGACCGCTATGCCGCGCAGGTCGGCCGCTTCCTGCCCGGCGTCGGACGGCGCGCTGCCTGATGGGATCGCGTCACCGCCCGGGGGCCTCGGGACACTCGGTGTTCCCTGGGCTGTCTTCGCTCGGGGGGCAGGGCTCGAACCTGCAACAACCGGCTCCAAAGGCCGGCGTTCTACCAGTTGAACTACCCCCGACCGGGTCATCACGGTACCCGGTCGCCGCAGCACTCGGTTTGCCGGATCGGGTTCGGGCACCGCGAGGGCTGCGCCCCTCTTGGGTTCGTTGACACGAAGCTCAGCGGCTCCACCCGTGGACAACGGCTCCCACGGTCACAGGTAGCCAGAGAACCGTCGCCGGGGCCGTAGCCGGCGCTGTCACACCCGGGGCGGGCCAACCCCGAATTGGGTGAGCGGTCGGAGCCGGCCTCCATGGAGCTCGAGGACGCGGTGCGCCGACGAGAACGCGACCTCGTTGTGGGTGGCGACCAGGCAGCAGGAGCCCTGGGCGGCCAGCTCGCCGACGACCAGCATCATGCCCTCGGCCCAGCCCTGGTTCTGGTGGGCGATCGGTTCGTCCGCGATGAGCAGGCGCGGGCGAAGCACGACGGCTCGTGCGAGCGCGGCCCGCTGCTGCTCGCCGAGTGACACATCGCGTGGGTAGCGGCGGGCGAGATGGTGGATCCCGAGGCGGGTCATCATCGTGTCGGGGTCGAGCGCGTGCCGGGCTCTCCCCAGCCGAATCGGCAGCGTGACGTTCTCGGCGATCGTGAGCTCGTCCAGCAGGCCGAGCGACTGGGGCAGGACCGCCATGTCTCTCCAGGCATGCGGCCGCGCGGCCTCGGCACCGAGCACGGTCGTCGTGCCGGCGTCGGGCTCGTCCCAGCCGGCCACGATCGTGAGCAACGTGGTCTTCCCGGAGCCGGACCGACCGGCCAGCGCCACGACCTCCCCCGGCGCGATCGAGAGGTCCAGGTCGTCGAGGACCCGGACCCGACCGGCGGGCGATCGGTACGACTTCCACACGCCGCGCAGGTCGATGGCCGCGTCGTCTGTCCCCGCGGTCGTCACGCCGCCACCCGTCCGTCGCGGAGGGTGACGACGCGGTCCGCAGCGTCGATCACGGCAGTGTCGTGCGACGCGACGACCAAGGTGGCGCCCCGGTCGATGAGGCGGCGCATGGCTTCGACCAGCGCCTCGGCGGCGATGGTGTCGAGCTCCGCGGTGGGCTCGTCCGCGAGCAGCAGCGCGGGATCGCCGATCGCAGCGGCAGCAAACGCGACGCGCTGCTGTTCCCCTCCCGACAGCTCTTGCGGCATGCAGCCGGCGCGCCGGTCGAGCCCCACGGTGTCGAGAAGCCCGGTGGCCTCCCCACGGTCGGCCCCGCGCAGGCGGGCCGCGAGCTCCACCTGGGCGACGGCCGGGAGGTATTCCACGAGGTTGTCCGCCGGATCCTGCAGCACGACCCCCATGGTCGCCCGCCGCAGTCGCCGGAGCCTGCCGGCGCGCAGCCGGGTCAGGTCGATGCCGTCGACGGCGACCCGCCCGGCGGTTGGCCGATTCAGCCCGGCGAGTACCCGAAGCAGCGACGACTTGCCGGACCCCGACGCGCCCGCCACCACGCTGAATCGGGCCCGGGGGAACACCGCGTCGACGTCTCGGAGGGCCGGCACCACGCCCGACGCCGTGCGGTAGTCGACGCTCACACCGTCGCAGCGGGCGGCGACGTCAGACACCGGCACGGAGCACCTCCACCGGGTCGTCGCGGTCGGTGCGCCGCTGCGCCCAGGCCGCAGCGAGCCCCGCGACCGCGACGGCGATGAGCGCCAGGGCGACGACGACACCCACGGCCGGCCGCAGCAGCGGATCGGGCCGGTAGTCGGGCACGGGGTCAATGCGCCGGTAGGCCATCCCCGCGCCGAAGAGCGCGACGCCGAGTCCCAGCCAGCACCCGACGACCACGCTGGCGGCCAGCTCGACGAGGACCGCCCGGCGGTGCGTCCGGCGTGCGAGCCCCATCCGCCGGGCGAACGCGTAGCCGAGCACGCGGCCGCGGCGACGGGCGTCGAGGTACAGGGCGACGCCGCCGAGGGTCAGCAGACCGGCGGCGACGCCGAGCGACTGCGTGAACCCGAAGGTCCAGGAGACGGTGAGGAACGAGGCGCGGTCGACCACGGTGGCGAACTCGCGGGTCTCGTTGACCGGGAAGCCGGCAGCGGAAAGCCCGCCCACGACGTCGTCGTGATCGCCGCGCATCCACGCCTCGCTGGTGGGACGTCCCAGCGTCATGCCCTCGAGCGCGGACGCCGCCACGATGATCGTTGCTGTCTGTCGTCGCATGCCGGGGAACGCGTCGACGCCCGCCACCTGCTCGATGGTGAGCCGCCCGGTCGTGCCGGACCTGATCGCCGCCTCGGTGACGGCGGGGGCGGCAGCGCCCACGACCACGGCGGGGACGCTCCCGTCGGCGGTCGGGGTCGCGAGGCGGTCGAGCACCTCGTCGAGCGACACGTCCGCGAAGCTGGCGTCCCAATAGGCGCCGCGCCTGAAGGTGGCGGGGTCGACCGCGAGCACGATCGCACCGTCCCGTCCTTCGTACGTGTCGATCCACGCGTTCGCGTACGTGCGCACCACGGTCACGTTCGGGGACACGTCGGGCGGCAGCTGCTGTCCTGCGGGCAGGTGCACGGCCACGTCGCTTCCGACGAAGACCCGTGCCTTCGCGTCGAGCGTGGCGGCCAGCGAGCGGTTGAGCGTCGCGGCGTACGCGAACACGCCGCCCGCAACCGCAGACGCGGCCACGAGGCCCACCACCGCGGCTCGATAGCGGGCGACCCGGTTGACGGCGAGGTATGGCGCCGGCGGCCAGCGGCGGCTGGCCGCCTGCACGCGCGGGAGCGCCAACATGAGGAGACGCATCGCGATCCCGACGGCCGCGACCAGGAACAGCAGCGGGAAGAGCAGGCCGAGTACGTCGACGTCGGTCACATCGGCGCCCCTGGCGACGGGGACGCCCCACTCCCCGAGACGACGGAACGAGACGGCGGCGGCGATGCCGGCCAGGATCTCCCACGGCACCAGGCGCAGCGCCCGCCACGTCCGCCGCTGTGCGGGCTGAAGCCGCACCCGCAGCGCGACCACCACGCCGACCACGACGGCGGCGACGACGAGGCCCACAACCCCCGCCACCGCGGCCCCCGCGACCGCCGTCGGCTCGACCACGGGCGAGGGTCCCAGCCACCGCACCAGCACGTACGCGAGGCCCACCCCGGCGGCGCTCCCCGCCAGCAGCGCCGGTACGAGCTCCAGCGCCGCCTTCAGGCCGAGCGCCGCAGGCGACACCCCGCGGACGGTGAGGAGCGTGACCTCACGGCGGCGCCGGTCGAACCAGAGGGACGCAGCCGCGCCCACGAGGCCGGCGCCGGCCAGGCCCGCGAACAGCGCCACCGGGACCACCCCGCCGGCGACCGACGCCCGGATCGCCCGGGTTCTTTCGGTGACGAACGGGAGGTGGGACGCCAGCACGTCCGAAAGGAAGGCGCCGGTGTCGTCGTACTCCCGGGTGGACACGACCGTGCCCGACGCCTCGAAGGGCAGAGGCTGGCGCGCAACGCGCTGGGCCACGCTGCCGTCGCCGGCGATGGTCACACCGTCGCACCAGGGCAGCGTCGGCGCGAGATCCGGCCGGCAGGCCATGTCCGAAACCAGGTCGTCGGCGCGCCGCAGCGTCAGATCGCCGCCCTCCCTGATCGGCGCCGCCCAGACGCCCGGTACGGCGTCCACACCCAGTTGGTCCACCAGATCCGCGAGCGTCGCCCTGTCGACCAGCACCACCGGCGGCGGCAGGCTGTCCAGCCCTCCGGACTGCGCCAACAACAGGTCCGCGTGCGTGCACCAATAGTCGTCATCGGTCGCCAAGCCTGCGAGGTCCCGGTACACGCCGACGATCGGCAATTCGGCTCGACCGTCGATCGGCCGGTCGTAGCGCCGGCCGGCGAAGCCCTCGTCGGGGATCGAGCCACCGACGACGGTGGCGGCATCGCCGGCCCCGAGCCGGGTGATCTCGGCCGCACGGTCGCTGATCCACAGACCCGGCCCCGGCCCGCCGGCCAGCACCTCGATGTGGTCGAGGAAGTCGTCGCGGGCCAGCACGGGCATGGTGCGGGCGCGGGAGCCGTCGGGCCGGGCCAGCGACACGCCGGCGAGGGCCCACGACTCCGTCGGACCGAGCTGGGCGGTCAGCGGCGCGAAGGGGTCAGCTGAGGATTCGCGGAGGGCCGACGCCGAGACGTCACCCTCGTAGGTCGCGCCGGTGTCGCGTGGGCAGCGCTCGGCGGCCTGGACGGCGATCGCCTCCGTGCCGACGGACGAGAGGAACAAGGGCACAGCCGCGGCCGAGGCCGACAGCACGGCGCACGCGCCGGCGACGGTCGCCAAGACCCCCGGGCGCCGCCACAGCAGCACCGGCGCCCGGCGCCAGGGCGCCAGCGACAGCAGCCCGAGAGCGGCGCGGAATCGGGCCCACATCGAGCGAAACCTACCGTAGGGTCAGCGCCGTTCCGGCCCGATGCAACGTCGTCGCACCCAGGCGAAACGGGTTCGTGTTCGAGCGCGCCACTGATGGAATGGGTCGAGGCGCCGGTTGCCGGACGCGTGCCAGACAACTCGACCGCATGCGGGTTCACGGCAACACACTCGCTAGGGTGGGCCGCTGCTCTGGCCAGCACCGGACGCACACCGGTGCACAGGAGGAACATCGGTTGTGGGTTCGTTGATCAAGAAGCGCCGCAAGCGCATGCGCAAGAAGAAGCACAAGAAGATGCTGAAGCGCACCCGCTGGCAGCGCCGGGCCGCCGGCAAGTAGTCGCCGCCGATCAGCCGTACGCCGGGACGGTACGCGCAACCACCCTCCCCCCGCCGGGGTAGGCACCCTCCACGTACCAGGTCGATCCCGCGCCGGCGAGCACCGGGACCTGGCCGGTTGTCTCCGCCAGGCGCTCGCGCCAGCGGGCCAGGCCGGGCTCGACGCTCAGCGCCGCCGGCTCCAGGTCGTTGGGGCCGGCCGCCGTCGGACCGCCCAGCTCGTCCCACGCTCGGTACACCGCCGCCGTGGAGCAGCCGAACGGCGGCGTCACGAGCGTGAACGTCCGCTCCACGAAGGGCATCGGGTCGAGCTCGTCGCCGATGCCCGACACCCGAGCCCGCCCGCCCCGCAGGCAGAACGGCACGTCTGCACCGAGCGTCGCTGCCAGTGCCACGTCGCGGATGCCGGCCCAGCGCAGGACTGCGGCGGCGTCCGCTGATCCACCGCCCAGCCCGCCACCCGCCGGGATGCGCTTGACCAGCCGCACGCGCGCGTCGCGACCCACGGCCCGCAGGGCGCGCAGCACGAGGTTGTCTTCGCCGGCGGGGACGCCCGGCGGCAGGCCCGGCCCCGCGGGGACACCGGGCGTGAGCCCGCTGCCAGCGCCGCCCACCGGCCGGGGCACCGGCGATGCATCGGCACCGGGCGTGGCATCGACGACCTCGAGGCCCCGGCCGGCGCTGAAGGTCAGCTCGTCGGCCAGGTCGATGCTCACCATCTCGGCGTCGAGCAGGTGGTAGCCGTCGGCGCGGGCGCCGGTCACCCGCAGCGAGAGCGTGAGCTTGGCCGGCGCGAGGACGACGCTCAGTCCGCGGGCTTCTGCTTGCCCAGCCACACGCTGACGGCCAGGAGCACCGCCGTGTAGAAGATCCCGGTGCCCAGGTCCTGCAGGCTGCCGAACAGCCGGTCCCCGAAGTCGGCGCCGAAGTCGTCCTGCGTCAGCGTGTAGATGAACCAGAGGCCGTAGAGGCCGAGCACGAACCACGCGGCGATGAACACGAGCTTGGGCAGGTCGAGGGGCTTGCGGGTCGGTGGCGCGTAGCCGGAGTAGTGCTGGCCGT
>DASZOG010000180.1:0-10115 GCA_035550895.1 Acidimicrobiales bacterium | reverse complement strand
TTCGCCGCCGAGCTCGCCCCGACCTACGCCCCCGAGCTCGACGTCGTCGGCGCGATCGGCGGCGCCCCCGCCGCCGAGTTCGGCCCGATCCGCTCGACGATCGACTCCGGCCCGTACGCCGGGTTCCAGCTGATGGCGTCGATCGGGTTCACGACCGCGTACCCCGAGCTGCGCAGCGCGGCGCCGCTGAGCCCCGAGGCGGAACAGGCACTCGACGCCGTGCGGACCTCGTGTGTGGCCGAGATCCTCGACCGCTTCGCCGGCCGGTCCGTCGCCGACGTCGACACCGGCACGGTCGACGACCCCGACGCGCTCGCCGAGATCCTCGAGCGCAACACCGCCGGGAACGTCGCCACCGACGTGCCGATCTTCATCTACCACGGCGAGGACGACGACCTGATCCCCGTCGCCGTCAGCACGCGAGCGCGCGATCGCTACTGCGCGCTCGGCGTTCCGGTGCAGTTGCGCACGTATCCCGGCACGAACCACGTGACCGTGATCGGCGCTGCGCTCGGGGAGATCGTGGCGTACGCCCAGGCACGGGTCGCCGGCGAGCCGGCGCCGACGTCCTGCAGCTGAGCAGCCGAGCAGCTGATCAGGGAGTGCTCGAGCCGCCCGCCGCCCGCGTCGTCGGCGGGGCGGTCGGGGGCGGAGTCGGCGGGGGTGTCGGAGCCGGTGTGGCCGGTGTCGGAGCCGGTGTCGGCGCGGGAGTCGGCGCAGGCAGCGTCGTCGTGGTCGTGGTGGTCGTCGTCGTGGTCGACGTGACGTAGCTCGGATCGGGGTAATCGAAGACCGGCAGCTGCGCGCCGTACTCCTCCGGGTCCTTCACGCCGTCGAATACGAAGACCTGGTCCCCCTTGCTGACGAGGTCGGGGAAGTACTCGCCGATGTGCATCGGGATACGCACGCAGCCGTGCGACGCCGGGTAACTCGGCACGTTGCCCGCTCCGTGCACGGCGATGCCGTAGTTGAAGTACACCGGGCTGTACATCCGCCCGAGCGAGCCCTCGCGCCACCCCTCGACGCGCCGGTTGAAGCGGTACACGCCGCCGGGCGTGATCGCCACACCGCAGACGCCCTTCTTCAACGGTTCGGTGCCCCGCTCGTTGCCCGGCTCGCCCGGGTCGATCGTCACCTCCTCGCACCACTCCTTGCCGGTGCCACTGGAGACGTGCGTCACGAGGCGGGTCTTGCCACCGACGAACAGCACCGCGACCTGCTGCGGCAGGTAGACCTCGAGGTGGGTCGACGTGGTGTCCGTCTTGCGCGGCGCGATCACGATCGGGTCCTGCATCCGGTCCCAGACCTCCGGCGTGACCTGACCGGAGACTTTGTCCCGCGGCGTGCCCATGACGAGCTTCTCGAACGCCCACACGGATTGGATCGTCGCCGGGCCGTAGACGCCGTCGATCACGCCCGGGTCGAAGCCGAGCTCGACGAGCCGTTCCTGGACGAGCTCCACGTCCGCGCCGGCGAGCCCCTGCGACAATGTGCGCGTCAGCGGCACCTTCGGCCGCGGCGCGGACGTCGGGGGCAGCGTGCTCGGCGCGGCGGCCTCCGGATCGGCGACGAACGGCGTCGTGTCGGGCGCGGCCGTGGCGTCGCCGTTCGCCCCGCCCTCACCTCGGTCGAAGAGGCTCCACCCCAACACTCCGACGAAGGCGACCGCCGCGAGACCCGCGGGTGCCCAGCGTGCGAGGGGTGTGCGTTCCAACTGCTCGGTGTCTCCTCCGCCCGGAGGGGCTACGGGCCGGTGATCCGAAGGAGGCAGGTTACCAACCGCCCCCCGCGACGCGACCTCACGGAGGAGGGATCTCGACCGGCCGCAGCGCGCGCAGCTCGCCGCGCAGCTGGAGCAGTTCGCGCAGGATCGTCAGGATCACCCCCGGCGCGGCGAGGGTCGAATCGCCGCGGGTGCGCGGGAAGTAGTCGACCCCGACCTGCACGACCTTGTAGCCGAGTTTGCTGGCCCGCACGATGAGCTCGGCGTCGATGAAGCTGCCCTCGCTCGCCAGCTCGACGTGGTCGAAGACGCGCCGGCGGACGAGCTTCCCGGCGAAGTTCACGTCGCGCACCTTCACGCCGAACATCGTCCGGACGAGCACGTTGTACAGCGTCGAGTACACGCTGCGGACGTAGCCCTCGCCGGTGCGATCGAGGCGGTAGGCGGACACGATGTCGGCGCCGTACGTGTCGAGCACGTGGCAGGCCCGGCCGAGCTCGCGCAGGTCGAACGGCAGGTCGGCGTCGGTGTACAGCACGAGGTCGCCCGTGGTCGCGGCGAACCCCGTCTTGATCGAGCCGCCCAGCTTCCGGTTCCGCTCGTGGTGGACGACGCGGACACGCGGATCCGCGGCCGCAAAGGCGTCGGCGAGGCGGCCGGTGGCGTCGGTCGAGGCGTCGTCGACGACGAGCAGTTCGTAGTCCTCCACCCGCCCGGTGGCGACGAGCTCGTCGCACGCGGCGCGAGCCGCGGCGAGCGTGCGCTCGATGTTCTCCTCCTCGTTCCACATCGGGAAGAAGATGGAGAGCTTCTTGGCGACCGGCGCCGGCACCTGGCCGAGGGTAGCGAAGGGCGGTCGGGCGTCGACCGTCAGGGTCCGGCGCCGAGCCGGTCTGCCAGCCAGGTGGCGATCATCGCCTCCAGGGGCTCGGCGTCGCCGTGCTCGAACTGGCGCGTCGAGAACATCGTCGTGCCGAACCCGAGCCCGTTGAACACCTCCAACCGGCTCTCCGCGTTCCCCGCGAGGTAGCCGTCGACGGTCGCCCGCAGCCCGTCACGGTCCTCCTTCGACACGAGCCCGAACACGGCCCGCCCGGCCACGGCTGCGCCGACGCGCGACCCGTAGCGCACGGACAGCAGTGCGACGGCTCGGAGCCGGGCGTCCATGGCCAGACCGGACAGCGCGTCGGCGGCGGTGTCCTGCTCGACGACGGCGCCGAGGCGCTGCCCGTCGACGACCGGCGTAGCGGCGAGCGTCTCGAGCGCCGCTGCCGCGTCGAGCGCGACCCGCTCCCGCTGGCCGGGGCCCATCCGGGCGTACGCCAGCTCGCCCAGGCTCGACCCGCGGCCGCGCACGTCGATCCGCAGCGACGCGACGCCATCCGCGGCGAGCGCCTCCGCGAGCGTCGTGTACGCGTCCCGCTCGTGCCGCGACCCGGGCACCAGCACCACTCCCGGCATCCGGCCCGCCACCGCGTCTGGGTTCACCGACGCGTTCCCGTCCGCTGCCGCGTCTCGCTCCACGAGAGCGTCCGCCGGCGCCCGGAGCACCCCGCCGAGTCGCCAGCCGTCGGCCGCGGTGAACACCACCTCGCCGTCGGCCCACCCGGCCATTCCGTATACTCTATTCGGCCCGCTCCGAACCTCGGCAGGTCTGGGTCGAATATCGACCAGTTCCTCCCGCAGTTCGACGGAAGCGGGCCGGCGCGGTCTCATCGCCACTCACCTCGGGCTCGGCGGTTCGCCTCCCCAGGCGCCGCCGCCGGGGGTGAGGATCCGGATGACGTCGCCGGCCGCCAGGGTCAGCGTGCACTTGTCGGGGAGGCGTTCGGCGCGGGATTCGTCGCATGCGGGCAAGAGCCAGTTCTCACCCGGTGCGCCGGGCTCGCCACCGGCGAGACCCCATGGCTGCGACACGCGGCGTTCGGTGATCAGCGACAACGTCGCCGGGACGAGCACCTCGAGATCCCGTTCGATGCCGTCCCCACCGGCGAACCGTCCGCGGCCGCCGCTGCCAGCGCGGATCCGCAGCCGGCGGACACGCAACGGATAGGCCCGTTCCAGCGCCTCGATCGGCGTGTTCTTCGTGTTCGTCATCGCCGTGTGGACGCCGCTCATCCCCGCTCGGTCGGGGCGCGCGCCCTGCCCCCCGGCGAGCGTCTCGTAGTACACCCAGCGGTCGCCGCCCAGCAGGACGTTGTTCATCGTTCCCTGTCCGGCGGCGGCGACGCGCTCGGGCACCGCTCGCGCCAGCGCGCCGAGGCAGACATCGGCGACGCGCTGGCTGACCTCGACGTTGCCTGCGGCCACGGCCGCGGGCGGACGAGCGGCGACGACCGTGCCCGGCGGGGCGTGGACGCGCAGCGGGCGCAGCGACCCGCCGTTCGCCGGAACGTCCGGAGCGAGCACCGTCCTGACGGCGAACACCACCGCGCTGACGGTCACGGCTTCGACCGCGTTCACGTTGCCGGGCTGCTGCGGGTCGGTGCCGGTGAAGTCGAAGGTCAGCGCGTCGCCGTCATGGACCATGGTGACGGCGACCCGCACCGGGCCGCGACGAGGACCGGCTCCCGCAGAGTCGAGGACGTCCTCGAAGGACCACCGCCCGCGCGGCAGCGCATCGAGCGCGGCGCGCATCCTCCGCTCGCCGTAGTCGAGCACCGCCGCGACCGGCGCTCCGGCGTCGACGAGCTCGGCCAGCCGTTGCGCGCCGACCTGATTCGCCCCGAGCTGTGCGTCGAGGTCGCCGGCGCGTTCGTCGGGTGTGCGGCTGTTCGCCAGGAAGATCGAGCGCACGTCTGCAGTCAGGAGGACCGGGGGGATCGTCAGCCCCTCCTGCTGGACCTCTGTTGCGTCGGCGGGCATCGAGCCGGGCGCGGCGCCGCCGACGTCGGCGTGGTGGGCGCGGTTCGCTGCCCACCCGACCAAGTGGCCGCCGGCGTGGACCGGGCTGACGATCGTCACATCGTTCAGGTGCGTGCCGCCGCGGTACGGGTCGTTGACGATGACGTGCTGGCCTGACCCTGCTGCTGGCCC
Source organism: Acidimicrobiales bacterium (assembly GCA_035550895.1). Lineage (GTDB taxonomy): Bacteria > Actinomycetota > Acidimicrobiia > Acidimicrobiales > Ilumatobacteraceae > DASZOG01. The sequence goes on along the minus strand of DASZOG010000180.1, from coordinate 5,356 downwards.
GACGGCGTCGATCGCCGCCCGGACCGAGGCCGGCATCGAGCCGAGGTGCACCGGGATGTGCTCGGCCTGGACGAGCAGCTCCCCGTCGGCGGCGAAGAGCGCGGCCGAGCAGTCGGCCCGCTCCTTGATGTTCGGGCTGAAGGCAGCGCGGCGCAGGACGGCGCCCATCTCCTCGGCGATGCCGGTCAGCCGCCCGAGCAGCACCGCCAGCTCCGCCGCCCCAACCGTCATCGCGCGCCCGCCCGGCGGAGGACGAGCGCGCCGCCGGCGGCCGGCACGGCGTGCCAGCCCGGCGGGATCCAGAGCGTGCAGTCGGGCTCGGCGAGCACGGCCGGGCCGCGCACGGCGTCCCTGGCCACCACCGGGAGGTCGGCGGTGGACACCGGCGAGGCGACCCGCGCCGACGCCCGCAGGGCGATCACCTCGACCGGGTGTCCGTCGCGCCGGTAGCCGTTCCGGAGAGCGTGCTCGGCGGGGAACTCGTCGACCGACGGAACGGTGATCTCGTGGCTCTGGCCGGCGTACCGGCAGTCGACGCCGACGCGCACCTCGACGCCCGCCTGCCCGGCGATCGACCTGGCGACGACCTCTCCTCGCTCGTCGCCACCCCGCCCTCCGGCTATGTCGCCCACGGACGCCGCGACAAGCGCCGCCGCCTCGTCCCCGAGGGTGTCCAGCGCCTCGGTCAGCCCGGCGTGGTCGAGCGGCGTCGGCCACGAGCGGACGACATCCCGCTGCACGGGGGCGGTGAGCAGGCCGACCGCCGACAGCACACCGGCGCGCGCCGGCACGACCACGGCCTGCATCCCCAGCGCGCCCGCGACCGCACACGCGTGGAGCGGGCCCGCCCCACCGAACGCGACGAGCGCCAGCTCACCCGGGTCGACCCCGCGGGCGACGGTCACGGCCCGCACCGCCTCGACCATCGCCGCGTCCACCACGTCGACGACGTCGGCGGCGTCGATCCCCGCTGCGGCGAGCGCACGCGCGGCCGCGGCGACGTCGAGGTGGCCGAGGCCGGGCAGTGGATGACCCGCGGGGATCCGCGCGAGGACGAGGTCCGCATCGGTCACGGTCGGCGCGGTGCCGCCGCGCCGGTAGCACGCCGGCCCCGGGACGGCGCCCGCCGAACGCGGCCCGACGCGCAGTGCTCCCCCGGCGTCGAGCCAGGCGATCGAGCCCCCGCCCGCGCCGATCGTGTGGACGTCGAGCGCCGGCAGGCGCACCGGGTACCCGCCGACGACGAGCGACGGCGCCGGCTCCGGCACGCCGCCGAGAACGAGGCACACGTCGGTCGACGTGCCGCCCATGTCGAAGGAGACCGCGCCGTCGAAGCCGGCCGTCGCAGCGACTGCGGCAGCAGCGCGCACCCCGCCAGCCGGTCCGGACAGGAGCAGCGCCGCCGGCCGCTCTGCCCCGAAGGAGGCGTCGACGAGCCCACCGGCCGACGTCATCACCTGCACCGCCGGCGCCAGCCCGCCGACCCGCGTCGTGTAGTCGCGGCACCGTGGACGCAGCGCGGCGTTCACCACCGTCGTCACCGTCCGCTCGTACTCGCGGAACTCGGGCGCCACCTCGTGGCTGCAGGTGACGTCGTGCCCGCGGGCGCGCAGGCGGGCCGCCACCTCCTGCTCGTGGCGCGGCGCGAGGTCGCTGTGCAGCAGGCTCACCGCGCACACGTCGACGTCCGCAGGAACCGGCGGCAGATCTTCGAGACAGAGCGGCTCGAGCTCCGCTCCGTCCGGCCCGAGCCGCCCGTGGATCCCGATCCGCCGCGCCCGGCCGACGAGCGGCGCGGGGCGGTCCGCCCATTGGTCGTAGAGCGACGGGCGATCCTGGCGGGCGATCTCGATCACGTCCTCGAACCCGGCGTTCGTGATCAGCGCGACCGCGCCCAGCTGGCGCTCGAGCAGCGCGTTCGTGGCCACGGTCGTGCCGTGGGCGAGCAGATCCACGGGCGTGCCGGCGACGGCAGCCGTCACCGCGGCCGCCGGATCGTCCGGCGTCGAGGGGACCTTGGCGATCGAGCCGTCCGCGCGGACCACGTCGGTGAACGTCCCACCCGTGTCCACCCCGACGCGCACCTCGGCGACGGTATCCCCGGCGCGCCGGCATCCGGCCGGTGACGCGGCGGCCAACTACGGTGGACCGGATGGTGTCCCGACCTCGCGACCGTGCCGGCAAGGGCGCCGCGCCGTTCGTCCAGGTCGGCAACCAGCTCGCCCTCTCGGACGCCCGGCTCACCGAGCTCGGCTGGACCCGTGAGACTCTCGGCAAGGAGATCGCCGGGCGGGAATGGTTCCACCAGATCAACCTCGGCGGCGATGTGCTCACGCCCGGGCGGGACCCGACCGCGACCAAGCTCGACGCGTTGGAGCTCCCGGACCTCACGGGACGGTCGGTGATCGACATCGGCGCGTTCGACGGGTTCTTCACGTTCGCCGCCGAGCAGCGCGGAGCGGCGCGCATCGTCGCTGCGGACCACTGGGTCTGGGTCTGGCCGGGTGTAGACGCCCGGCGCAACTTCGAGCTGCTCCACGAGGTGCTCGACAGCGCGGCCGAGATGCAGATCGTCCCGGTCGAGGAGATGTCCGCCGAGACGTCCGGCACGTTCGACGTCGTGCTGTTCCTCGGCGTCTTGTACCACGCGCCCGACATGCTCCGGTACCTCCGGGCGGTGCGGAGTGTGACGCGCGAGATGCTCGTCCTCGAGACGCAGGTCGACTGCCTCGACATCGAGCGGCCGGTGGCCGCGTACTACCCGCGCGGCACATTCCCGGGCGACGACAGCAACCACTGGGGACCGAACCCGGCCTGCGTCGAAGGCCTGCTCGAGCGAGCCGGCTTCCCCCGCGTCGAGCGGAAGAGTCTGTGGTGGAGCGACGTCCGTTCCGCCGAGGGCGAGCACGAGCCCGGCGAGATCCGGACGAACGGGCGGATGGTCTTCCACGCCTGGGTCTGACCGTGCTGGCGCGCGACGGCCGGCGTTAGCCTCCGGCCCATGCCCACCGGAACGCTCGCCATCACCGGTCATGCCGACGCGGACACGCTCCTGAACACGGATGGCACGGCGCTGCTGATCGGCATGCTCCTCGACCAGCAGGTGCCGATGGAGTGGGCGTTCGCCGGCCCGGCCACGTTGCACCAGCGGCTCGGCCACCTCGACGCGCAACGGATCGCGGCGATGCCCGTCGACGACTTCGTCGCCGTGTGCGCGCAGAAGCCGGCAATCCACCGCTTCCCGGCGGCGATGGGCAAGCGGATCCACGAGCTGTGCGTCGTCGTCACCGACAAGTACGGCGGGCGGGGCGAGAACGTGTGGAACGAGGTCGCCAGCGGAGCGGAGCTCGCCGACCGGCTGCGCGCCCTGCCCGGCTACGGCGACGAGAAGACGAGGATCTTCGTCGCGATCCTGGCCAAGCGCTTCGGTGTCCGCCCGGAGGGATGGGAGGAGCAGGCCGGCCCGTTCGCCGATCCGCATCCGCGCTCGGTCGCCGACGTCGACGGCCCGGAGACGCTGGAGCGGGTGCGCGAGTGGAAAAAGGCGCAGAAGGCGGCGAAGAAGGACAAGCAGGGCCGCCCGCTCTGACCGTCTCAGCGCGGGATCGCCGCCACGGCGAGCGCGTCGACGAGGGCGTTGAACCGGTCCTCGCCGTGGCCCTTCACCCAACGGAACGTCACGTCTCCGCGCTCCCGGACGAGCTCGACGAGCGGTTCCCACAGATCCCGGTTCGCCACGGGCTGGCGGCGCGCGTTCCGCCAGCCGTTGCGTAGCCAGCCCTCCCACCAGCGGTCGCGGAAGCAGTTCACGACGTACGTGGAGTCGGAGACGACCTCGATCGGGCCGGCCTCGCCGGCGAGCGCGCGCAGCGCCTCGAGCGCCGCCCGGATCTCCATCCGCTGGTTCGTCGTCGCTGGCTCTCCTCCGCTCCCCCGCCGCTCCCCTTCCGGCGCCACCGCCCAGGCCCACCCTCCGGGACCCGGGTTCCCCGAGCAGGCGCCGTCGGTGTACACGGTGATCACAGGTCGCGCAGCCTGGCACATCGGTCATCTGCGGGAATGGAAAGGAACGCGCGGCGGACGCTGCGAGACTGGCCACATGATCTTCGACGGGTTCGCCCACCAGCTCCCCGACGTCGACCCGGCCGAGACCGACGAGTGGCTCGACTCGCTCGAGGCGGTGGTCGAGACGGAAGGCAAGACCCGCGCCCACTACCTGCTGTCCCGTCTCCTCCAGCGGGCCAGGGAGCTGCAGGTCAGCTTCCCGGCGACCGTGTCGACGCCATATGTGAACTCGATCCCGCGGGAGCAGGAGCCGTGGTTCCCCGGCGACGAGCACATCGAGCGCCGCATCCGCGCCTTCATCCGCTGGAACGCGGCCGTGATGGTCATCAAGGCGAACAAGCACGCCGACGGCATCGGCGGCCACCTCTCCACGTTCGCGTCGAGCGCCAGCCTCTACGAGATCGGCTTCAACCACTTCTTCCGCGGCAAGGAGGACGGCCTCCCCGGCGACCACGTCTACTTCCAGGGGCATGCCACCCCGGGGATCTACGCCAGGGCATATCTCGAGGGACGGCTGAGCGAGGACGACCTCGACCACTTCCGCCAGGAGATCGGGCGCGATGGCCGGGGCCTGTCGTCCTACCCGCACCCGCGGCTGATGCCGGACTTCTGGGAGTTCCCCACGGTGTCGATGGGCCTCGGTCCGATCAGCGCGATCTACCACGCCCGCTTCAACCGCTACCTGCAGCATCGCCGACTCGACGACACGAGCCAGAGCCGCATCTGGTGCTTCGTCGGCGACGGCGAGTGCGACGAGCCCGAGACGCTCGGCGCGCTCTCCCTCGCCAGCCGCGAGCAGCTCGACAACCTCGTCTTCGTCGTCAACTGCAACCTGCAGCGCCTCGACGGGCCCGTGCGCGGCAACGGCAAGATCATCCAGGAGCTGGAGGCGTTCTTCCGCGGCGCGGGGTGGAACGTCGTCAAGGTCATCTGGGGCTCGAAGTGGGACGAGCTGCTGGCCCGCGACGTCGACGGGGTCCTGCTCCAGAAGATGAACACCACCGTCGACGGCGACTTCCAGCGTTACGCGGTCGAGAGCGGGGCCTACATCCGCGAGCACTTCTTCGGGCCCGACCCCCGGCTGCGCAAGCTGGTCGAGCACCTGACCGACGACGAGCTGCGGACGCTGCCCCGCGGCGGCCACGACTACCGCAAGCTCTACGCCGCCTACAAGATGGCCGTCGAGCAGGAGGGCGCCCCCACCGTCATCCTGGCCAAGACCGTCAAGGGCTGGACGCTCGGCTCGGCGCTCGAGGCTCGCAACGCGACGCACCAGATCAAGGATCTCGGC
>DASZOG010000179.1:0-6807 GCA_035550895.1 Acidimicrobiales bacterium | reverse complement strand
GATGCTGAAGTACACGTTCCCGTCGGCCACGTAGGCGCAGCCGCCCGCGATGAGCCGTTCGATGAGCGCCACCATCTGGGGGATGTGCTCGGTCGCGCGCGGGTACTCGTCGGGAGGCAGCCAGTTCAGGGCGGCCATCTCGGTCAGGAACGTCGTGACGTGGCGATTGCCGAGGGCCAGGTAGTCCTCGCCGGTCTCGCGCGCCCTTCGCAGCATGTCGTCGTCGACATCGGTCAGGTTCTGGACGTACTGGACGTCGTGGCCGAGGTACTCGAGGTACCGATGCAGGACGTCGAAGCTCACGTACGTGAACGCGTGCCCCAGATGGCCGGTGTCGTACGGCGTGACGCCGCACACGTACAGCCCGACGCGGTCCCGTCCCGGGATCGGCTCGAAGGGGTGCCGCCCGCCGCGGCGCGCGTCGTGAAGCCTCAGGGTCACGCTGCGGATTCTAAAGCGCCTCGGCCGATCCTGCGGAGGGCTGGACGAGGCCGATAGAATCGGTCGCCAGAACCTCGGAGGGTGGGTTGGAAGTCCGGCGCTGGCTCCTGTTCTTCGCGATCGTCGTGTTCGTCATCGTGTCCGGGCTCTTCTTCCTGATGGGACGCCCGCTGCCGATCCCGAACTTCTGAGCGCGCGCCCTCACCACAGCTCCGGCTTCGTGCTCATGAGGAAGCCGATGACGCCGATGGCGCCCGCCATCCCGTAGGCGATGAGGCGCTGCCTCCGCGCCCGCTGCCGCCAGGCGTCGTCGTCCGCGCCGGTGCTCGACAGACCGACGAGCGCACGGAGGTTGGGGCGGCTGACGACCGCCGCCACGACGAGGTTCAGGGCGTAGAGCGCCAGCGCGACGAGCAGCCACGGCTGCGTCAGCAGCTGCGGTCCCAGGATCCACAGCATCGCGATGCCGGTGGCCGCCAGCCCGGCCCCGATGACGAGCGTGCCGGTGCCCTGCATCGCCATGAGCGCGCGCGTCGCGGGGCCGGCGCCGGCGCGGTTGCGGCGGAGGACGAACGGCAGCACCACGCTCGGCAGCAACAGCGAGATCGCGAGCGCGATGTGGACGACGAGGAGAACGGGGAACCAGCTCATCTGCGCCACCGATGCTAGCGCACGAGCCGGTCAGCGCCCCTTCGTGAACTCCGTGTGGACGCCCAGGCGCCGGAGCGCGGTCGGGATGTTGATCGACCAGCCCACTCCGAGCGGGCGGTCGGTGAACACCTTCGGCGAGCGCGGGTTCCAGTACGCCTGCTGAATGCGCTCGAGCGTCGGGATGCGGAAGTCGTACGGCACGATGCCGAGCAGGCGCCCGTGCCACGTCCGCTGCTCCGGCGGTTTGCGCAGCTCCACGTACAGCGCTCCGGCGATCGAGCCGAGGAGCGCCATTCGCAGCAGCCAGGCAAGGGCGCCGAGCTCGCTCCGCGCCGTGTCCGCGCGTCGCGAGAGGTCGTCGCGAACCGTGTCGATCATGCGTCCTCCTTGCCGGGCACCATGGCAAGCCGCGTGCCGCCTCCGCAGCCGATGGCATCATGCAGCCGCCGATGCGCCCCGCTCACTACCTTACCCTGCTGCGCCAGAACCCGGACTTCGCACGCCTGTACGCCGCGCAGCTGGCGAGCTTCGCCGGGGACTGGTTCGCGACCGTGGCCCTCCTGGGCCTCGCCCTCGAGCTGACCGGATCGGCGACCGTCGCGTCGCTCGTGCTCGTGCTCCAGACCGGCGGGTTCGCCGTCGCATCGCCGCTCGCCGGGATCGTCGCCGATCGCTTCGATCGACGGAAGCTGCTCGTGGTCACCGACATCGCGCGCGTCCCCGTGGCGCTCGGCTTTCTGCTGGCCGGGAGCTCTGACACGCTGTGGATCGCCTTCGCGGCGGTCCTGCTCCTGGCCATCGGGGCGGCGGTGTTCGAGCCCACGTCGTCCGCGTCGCTGCCGAACCTCGTCGATCCGGACGATCTGCCGACCGCCAACGTCCTGATCGGATCGGCGTGGGGGACGATGCTCGCCGTCGGGGCCGCGCTCGGTGGCCTCGTGGCCGTGACGCTCGGGCGCGACGCGGCGTTCATCGCCAACGCGGTCAGCTTCGCGATCTCGGCCTGGCTCATCGTCGGCATCCGCCGACCGCTGCAGCGCCCGCGTGATCCGGACCACCCGCATGCCACCGGTCCGCTCGACGCGATCCGCACGGCGGTGACGTTCGCGCGAACCCGCCGCACGGTCGCGGCATTCCTGCTGTCGAAGACGTCGTTCGGGCTCGGCACCGGCATCGTCGCACTGCTGGCGGTGTTCGGAGGCACGGTCTTCGGATCGGGGGACGGAGGGATCGGGCTCCTGTTCGCCGCCCGCGGGCTCGGCGCGCTCGTCGGCCCGTTCCTGGCCCGCTCGGTGATGGGGACCACCGACGCCGGCCTGCTGCGCGGCATCGGCTGGTCATTCGCGGCGCTGACGGTGTCGTACGCGGTGTTCCCGGTGGCCCCGGCGATCTGGATCGCCGCGCTCCTCGTGTTCGTCGCCCACTGCGGTGGTGGCGCGCAGTGGGCGCTCTCGACGCTGGGTCTGCAGCGAGCGACGCCGGACGCGATCCGCGGTCGGATCTTCAGCGTCGACTACGGGCTCGTCACGCTCGTCATCGCCCTGTCGACGCTCGTCGCCGGCTTCCTGGCCGATGCCTTCGGCCCACGCGTCGCGGCGTGGACCATGGTCTCGCTGATCGCGCTGGCCGGCGGATCGTGGGTCGCCTTCGCGCGGCCGGCGCTCCGGGCCGAGGCACGCGTGGCGGGTACCATCGCCGAGGACCGATGACCGACGCACTGCCATTCCTCGACGCCGCCGCGATCCGCGCCGCGGTGCCGATCGCCGACATGCTCGACGCCGTCGAGTCGGCATATCGCGACGTCGCCAGCGGCCGCGACCGATCGCCGTTGCGGACCCGCGTTCCGCTGGACGAAGGTGACCTGCTGCTCATGCCGGGCGTCCGGTCCGGCGGCCGCGGCGCCAGCGTGAAGCTCGTGACGGTCATGCCCGGCAACCCGGGGCGCGGCCTGCCGACGGTGCAGGCGACCGTCGTGTGGCTCGACGCGTCGACCGGCGCACCGCTGGCGCTCATGGACGGCGAGACGGTCACCGCCATGCGGACCGGCGCAGCGTCCGGCGTCGCGACGCGCCTCCTGGCGCGGACCGATGCCTCGACCCTGGCCGTGCTCGGCGCTGGTGGCCAGGCGGCGTGGCAGGTGCGGGCGGTCCTCGCGGCCGGCCGGCCGATCGGACGCGTGACCGTCTATGCCCGCTCGCGGGAGGCGCGGGAGTCGTTCGCCCGTCGCATGGCCGACGAGACGGGCATCGAGATCGTCGCCGCTCCGAGTGCCGAGGCCGCCGTCCGCGAGGCTGACGTCGTGTGCTGCGCCACGACGTCGTCCGATCCGGTGTTCGACGCCGCGTGGCTGCGCCCGGGCACCCACGTCAACGGGATCGGCGCGTTCCGGCTCGAGATGGTGGAGATGCCGCCCGAGCTATTCGGTCGCGCGCACCTCGTGGCCGTCGACGCGCGGGAGGCGGCGCTCGAAGAGGCCGGAGACGTCGTCGCCGCGATCGAGGCGGGCCTACTGTCCGCCGAGGCCCTCGTGGAAGTGGGCTCCGTGGATCCAGGCTGGGCCGATGCGCGACCAGCCGATGCCATCACCGCCTTCAAGTCGGTCGGCCTGGCGATCCAGGACGTCGCCGCCGCTGAGCTCATCGCCGACCGACTGCTCGGGAGCCAGCAGGCCGACGCCTGACCAGCGGTGCGCCAGAGAGGCGATCCACCGCTCGATGAGCACCCGGACGATGAGCCATCGCGTCGCTGCGGCCCCGGTGCGTCGTTCGTCGGCCTTCGCGTCGTCCGCGGCGGGCCACTCGTCACGGAGGAACCGGCTCCAACCCGGCGCCGGCCTGACGGGCGTGGTCGCGGCCTCGGCCGCCGCCGCCGGCGCCACGTCCGGCGCGCCCACCGTCACGACGATCGGCTCCGGATCGTCAGGAGGCGGCGGCGGGGGAGCGGTGAGCCCCACCTGGCCGCCGCCCGGGGTCTCGGCCGGAGGCTCCGGGGTCGGCGTCGGGGTCGGCGGCGGGGTCGGGGTCGGGCTGGCCGGTGCCGAGGCAGTGGGCCCCGGTGTCGACGCCGGGGCACTGGCGGGCGGCGCAGGCGTCGGGGCGGGAGTTGGCGTCGGTGCCGGCGTGGGGCTCGGCGGCATCGGCTGCGGGGCGGCCACGACGGTCACGCCGGTGTAGTACGTCGCCAGGATCTGCGCGGCGCTGCGGCCGGCGAGGCCGCACGCCTGCGTTCCCCACTGAAACATCTGCCATCCGTTCGCGTTCGCGCCGCACTGCTCGTTCGGGGCACCGGCGTTGTAGTACGTCGCGAAGATGCGGCCGTTCTTCAGGGCCAGCGTCGACCACGTCGCATCGACCGCGGCCGCCATCGAGGCGTACGTCGGTCGCGACGGGTCGTAATGCTGGTCACGGGTCGAGTCGAAGACGTCGAAGCAGGCACCTGCCTCGTTGACGTAGCCGCGCCAATGGAGAACCTGGTACCACGCATAGCTCTTGACGGCGATCGCGCCGGACCGCAGCGACTCGGTCGTCCACGAGCTGATCCACTCGCGCGACAGGACGTTCTTCACGTAGGTCCGAAAGTCGACGACGTCGACCGCGCCGGTTGCCGTCCGAAACACCCGAATCGTCGGTGGCGGAGCGGTCTCGGAGGTGTACGTGCCGCACGCCGACGCGGCGGAGGCGCCCGGGACGGTGAGGGGTGACGTGGCGGCGACGAGGACGAGCGCGGCGAGCGCGATCGCCACGCGGCGGGATCTGGCCTGGTGCATGGAGCAAGCACCCTATCGGCCACCCGACCGCACCGCACCCCACCGAAAGTACGGGCGTCGTGCTCTCGCTGCAATTGGTTGAGCTCAGGCCGCCCAGCGGTGGACGCGCTCCCGAACGGTGTCGAAGCCCAGCTCGTCGCACAGGCCGATGAACGCCTCGCGCGGCACCCCGCCCCACTCGAGGTCGTCGAGCGTGCGGGTCGTCGCGCCGAGGTCCGAGTCGCGCTTGAGGATGGCCAGGGTGCGATACAGAATCGCCTCGTCGCGGCGGTCGTTCAGCGTCGTGGACAGGCGAGACGCGCCGCGCACGTCGAGCTCCCAGTCGAGGACGGACGGCGGGATCCCCTCGAGGTGTCCGAACGCGGAGAGCACGGCGGCGGCGCTCTTCGAGCCCCATCCCGGCAGGCCGGGGTACCCGTCGCTGCTGTCGCCGACGAGCGCGAGATAGTCGGGGATCGAGGCCGGCGGCACGCCGAACTTCCCCACGACGCCGGCCTCGTCGTACGTGACGTTGCGCATCCGATCGCGGAGCACGATCCGCGACCCGTCGACGAGCTGGGCGAGGTCCTTGTCGACCGAGCACACGACGACCTGGTCGAGGCGGGGATCGTCGCCGAAGCGCGCGACGGCGGTGGCGATCGCGTCGTCCGCCTCGTCGGGGACCATCGGCCAGGTCTTGATGCCGAGCGCGACGAGGGCACGTTCCGCGTCGCGAAACTGCGCGAGCAGGACGGGATCGATGCCCGCGCTCGACTTGTAGCCCGGGAACAGGTCGTTGCGCCACGACTCGATGACGTAGTCGGTCGCGGCACCGACGTGCGTGACGTCCGACTCCCGCAGGAGCGACAGCATCGAGTCGACGAGGCCCTGCACCGCGTTCACCGGTCGACCATCCGGCGCTCGACGCGGGGGCCGGGAGTAGAACGCACGAAACAGCTCGAACGTGGCGTCGACGAGGAACAGCTTCATCGGATGACCGGCAGGATACCGGGCGATAAGCCGCCGGTAAGCGGCCAGTAAGCGGGTCTCGTCAGAATCGCGGGCGCGGCGTGGAGAAGCGTGCCCTGCGTCGTCGGCCCAGGGTTCCCGGCCGGGGCCGGCGGCCCACGCCGCCTTCGCGTGTTGACACCGTTGGCAGGCGGGCGGAGCATGCCCGAATGCACCCCCGTTCCTTTCCCCTTGCCCTGCTGCTCGCCCTCGTGTCCCTCGTCCTGGTAGCCACGCCGGTGGCGGCCGGCGACTTCCGCGGCGCGGACATCGTGTCCGTGGCCCAGGATGAGACGGTCGACGACGACCTGTACGTCGCCGCGGGGACGGTCAACATCTCCGGCACCGTCGCGGGCGACGCGACGGTCAGCGGCGGGACGGTCACCGTGGCCGGCCGCATCGAGGGCTCGCTGAACGTCGCTGGGGGATCGGTCGACGTCCTCGGCGAGGTCGTCGGCGCGGTGCGCGTCTCCGGTGGCACGGTGCGGATCGGCGGATCGGTCGGGCGTGACCTCGTGGTGTTCGGCGGCACGGCGACCGTCGCCTCGAGCGCGACGGTCGCGGGCGACCTTGCCGGTGGCGTCGGCACGCTGACCGTGGACGGCAGTGTCGAGGGGGACCTGCTCGTCGGCGCCGGCTCGTTGACCATCAACGGGACGGTCGACGGTGACGTGAACGTCGGCGTGACCGACCTGACGCTCGGCTCGACGGCCGTCGTCGGGGGTGACGTGACCTACACGTCCCGCAATGAGGCCCGGATCGCCGATGGTGCGGACGTCGGTGGCGCGGTCGAGCGCCAGGAGCCGGCCGACGCGCCCGGCGCGTCGCCGATCGCCGACAACCCGATCGTCTCCTTCATCGGCGCGCTCGTCGGGATGCTTCTGCTCGGCTGGACGCTGCTGGCGATCCGCCCACGCCTGGTCCTCGGCAGCGGCGAGACCCTGAGGCGTTCGCCGTTGCCT
>DASZOG010000178.1:0-1893 GCA_035550895.1 Acidimicrobiales bacterium | reverse complement strand
CGGCGTCGCGGCTGCGGGCGCTGTGCGAGCACCTCGCGCACTCGGTCGAGTCGCCCGTGCGGCGGTACACCCCGGCCGGCGCCGACCTCGACAGCGTGTTCGATGTACGCGCCGTGTTTCAGCAGCACCACCGCGACCTCGCCGTCGCCGACCTGCCCGCGCTGCTCGTGCCGCGCAAGGGCCGCTACGGCCTCGTCGACTACGAGAAGGCGTTCACGCCGGACCCGAGGTGCGACGTCTTCGACCTGCGCGGCATTGCGCGCGACGAGGGCGCTCTCGTCGTGGTGCGGCCGGATCAGTATGTCTCCCATGTGCTCCCGCTCGACGCCTACACCGAGCTGGCGGCGTACTTCGCCCCCCTCCTGATCGAGCGCCGGGCCGGCACGCGGTAGTGGCTCCCCTCTACTACGAGGACGTCGAGCTCGGATTCCGGTTCGAGACACCGGCCAGGACGGTCACCGAGGCCGACCTCGTCGCCTTCGCGGGGGTGTCCGGCGACTTCAACCCGCTGCACACCGACGCGGCTCACGCCGCGGGCTCGATCTACGGCGAGCGCATCGCCCACGGCGCGCTCGTCCTCGCGCTCGCCACGGGCCTGCGACAGCGTGTCGGCCTCTTCGACGGAACGCTCCTGGGCCTGCTCGAGGTCCGCAGCTGGCGCTTCCGGTCGCCCGTGCGGATCGGCGACACGATTCGAGTCCGCAACGAGGTCACGGAGCTGCGGCCGACGTCGAAGCCGGACCGCGGCGTGATGGTGCAGCGCGTCGAGGTCGTGAACCAGGACGGGACGGTTGTGAACGACGGTGAGCTCGTCCTGCTCCTGCGCCGCGCCTGACTTCTCACGCCCGACGTCGTTTGCATGCATTCTGGTGGCTTTTTGCGCTCGTGGAGGCTGGACGCGGTCCTATTGCATGCATTAGGTTGGACTGACCGGTCAGCCAAGACGACCTGACCCGAGAGGAGGCAATGCCTTGAGCTCCACGAGCCGTGTGCTTTCGAGGCCGCTGCAGAGGTCCGCACTGGCCACAGTCACCGCCGTCCTCGCGCTTCTGCTGCTGCTCGCCGTGGGCCCGACGCCGCGCGCCGGCGCCCAGTCGGCGGCGGCCGTGCACGTCACGATCGGCATCAACTACAACGGCAGCCCGGGAACCGCGCTCGACCTGTACGTCCCGGACGCCCCCGGCGAGGCGAACCTGCCGGTGGTCATCTGGACGAACGGCTGCGCGTGGTTCTTCGCCTGCGGCCGCACCGGAACCGACGGGATCGCGGCCGAGTTCAATCCGCGGGGGTACGCGGTCGCCGGCGTTGCCGTCAGCGGCAGCGGCTTCGGCGCGACGCCGTTCCCCCGTCAGCTCCACGACATCCGAGCGGCCATCCGTTGGCTCCGCCAACACGCCGGTGATCACAACCTCGACCCGCGCCGGATCGCCATCATGGGGTTCTCGTCGGGTGGCTGGACCTCGGTCATCGCCGGCACGACGAGCGACGTCGCCGTGCTGCCGGGCGAGCCCGACACGAACGGGCGCTCAGCGGGGGTCTCGAGCGCGGTGCAGGCGGCGGTGGGCTTCTCCTCGCCGACGGACTTCCTCCAGATGAACCAGTGGTACCTCGACAACGGCGTGACAGGCGTCATCGACCACAACGCGGCGAACTCGCCGGAGTCGCTGCTCGTGGGATGCGCGATCCAGACCTGTCCGGACAAGGCGCGCGCAGCAAACCCGATCACGTACGTGGAAGGAAAGGAGGCGCCCACGCTCCTCCTCCACGGGTTCATCGACCCGCTTGTTCCACACGGCCAGAGCGAGCTGCTGTACGACGCGCTGGCTCGAGCCGGCAACGAGGCGACGTTCATCTCGGTCGCCGACGCCGGACACTCCCCCCAGCAGATCAGGG